>PLTE01000259.1 GCA_003164375.1 Hyphomicrobiales bacterium
TGGAGCCGAAGCCGCCGCCGAGGAACGGACTGCGGATGTGGATCTTGTCCGGCGCAATCCCGAACAGTCCGGCGATGCGCCCTTGCGCCATGGCAAGACCCTGGCTCGGCGTATCGACGACAAGCGTATCGCCGTCCCACGCGGCCACGATCGCATGCGGCTCCATCGCATTGTGATACTGCGGCGCGGTCTCGTAGGTCGCCTCGATTTGCCGCGCAGCGGCGGCAAGACCGGCCTCGACATCGCCGCGACGAACTTCGGTCGGATTGCCGACGCCGACGGCTCCCGGCACGAAGCTTGCGGCCGCATCCAATCCCATGCGCGCCGGCTCGACTTCATAGCGCGGCGACAGCAATGTCGCTCCCTCGGTCGCTGACTCGAGCGTTTTAGCGATGACGACAGCGATCGGCTGGTTGACGTAGCGGACCCGGTCGTTTTGCAACAGATCGAGCCGGAACATGAAGGGATTGGATTTTTCGTCCGGATCCTGCGCCAGCTTCGGTTTGTTGCCTGGCGTCATGACCGCAACGACACCGGGGTGCGCCATCGCCGCGTCGACGTCGAGAACCGTGACGCGGCCACGCGCAATAGTGCTCACCGCCAGCGCCGCATAGAGCATGCCGTCCGGATGGTTGTCGGCGGCGTAGCGCGCGGTCCCGGTGACTTTGAGGATGCCGTCGCGACGGGTCAGCGGCTGACCGATGTTGGAGCCGTGCCGAACATGAGCGGGGTTCTGCGTCAGCGCGATCTCAGGCATGGATGACTTCTCCGGAAACGGCGGCGAAAGGCGATGCGGGGAGCGCGGGCATGCGCTCGGGCGTGCCGGCCGCGGCGAGCGTGAGCGCACGCTTAACGATCCGCCGCGCCAGTTCGATCTTGAAACCGTTGCCGCCTGAGGGTTTTGCGGCAGCGAGCGCTGATTGCGCGGCGCGGTCGAACAGCGCGGCATCGGCGCGGGCGCCGTTGAGGATCGCTTCCGCCTCGCGCGCTCGCCACGGTTTTAGGGCAACGCCCCCGAGCGCCAGGCGCGCCTCGGCAATCGCACCACCTGCGATGCGCAGCGCGGCCGCGGCCGATACCACGGCAAATGCGTAGGAAGTGCGGTCGCGAATTTTGAGGTAACGGGCGTGCGCCGCGAACTGCGCTGCCGCCGCCGGCAGACGCAGCGCGACGATCATCTCGCCAGGCTCAAGCATGCTCTCGCGTTGCGGCGTATCGCCCGGCAAGCGATGAAAATTCTCGAGCGGTATTTCACGCCGTCCGGCTTCGCCTTCGATTTCGACCACGGCGTCGAGCGCGACCAGAGGCACACAGAAATCGGACGGATGGGTTGCGATGCAGCTCTCGCTCCACCCCAAGACCGCGTGCTGCCTGTTGTCGCCAAAGCGGGCATCGCAGCCCGCACCGGGATCGCGCTTGTTGCAGGCGCTGGCTGTGTCGTAGAAGTAAGCGCAGCGCGTTCGCTGCAAAAGATTGCCGCCAACGGTGGCGGCGTTGCGCAGCTGCGCGGAGGCGCCCGACAGCAGCGCCTCGGCGACCGCGGGAAAGCGCCGTGCAAAGCTCAAGTCGCGCGCGAGATCGGCGTTGCGCACCAGCGCGCCGATCCGCACCCCGCCGTCGGCAAGCTCCTCGATGCGGTCGAGGTCAGGCAGGTGACTGACGTCGACCAGCCGGTTCGGGCGGCTCACGCCGCCCTTCATCAGATCGAGAAGATTGGTGCCGGCGGCCAGATAGACTGCGCCCGGCTCGGCTGCGGCTGCGACTGCGGCTTGCACCGTCGCCGGCCTCACATAATCGAACGGCTTCATGCGACTTTCCTTACGCTTGCCGCGCCAAGCGCCTTTTGCGCCTCCAGCACCGCTTCGGTGATGCCCTGATAGGCGCCGCAGCGGCAAAGATTTCCGCTCATGGCTTCGCGCACCCGCTCCGGATCGTCGCCCGCCTCGCCTTCTTGGATCACGGCGATCGCGCTCATGATCTGGCCGGGCGTACAAAAGCCGCACTGCAAGCCGTCGTGCGCGATAAAGGCTTCCTGCACCGGATGAAGCCTGCCGCCCTGCGCCCCACTTTGCGCCACGCCTTCGATGGTTAGCACCTCGGCGCCGTCGTGGCTGATCGCCAGCGCGAGGCACGAATTGATCCGCCGGCCGTCGACGATGACCGTGCAGGCGCCGCACTGCCCGCGATCGCAGCCCTTCTTGGTGCCGGTCAAATGCAGGTGCTCGCGCAACAGATCGAGCAGTGTCACGCGAGGATCGTCGATCTCGATCGTTCGCTTGACGCCGTTCACGGTCAGAGTCGTTGGAACGCTCATCGGGGGGCTCCGAAGCAGTGCTGGTTTGCGCAAATCGCGCGTTCTATGGCAGCGTGGCTTTATGGCATATACGGAGGATGCCTCCGCTTTTCAAGCCGCGCTCAGATGCCAAGCCTTATAGAGATGAAATGGATGGCATGAGGCAATCCGACAAGGGCAGGCGCAAGCCGCGCGCCGACGCCGTGCGCAATCGCGAGCGCGTCGTTGAGGCGGCAAGAGCCGTCTTCAGCGCCGGCGGCCCCGAGGCAAGCCTCGAAGCGGTCGCCCGCTTGGCCGGGGTCGGCATCGGCACGCTCTACCGGCATTTCCCCACCCGCGAAGCCTTATTCGAAGCCGTGTACCGCCGCGAAGTGCAGCATCTTGCGGAGCTTGCCGAACAGTTGAAGCAAGAGGCGGAACCCGTCGAGGCGCTACGCCGCTGGATGCGCTCGAATGTAAAATTCGTCGCCACCAAAAAAGGCATGTCGGCAGCGCTCGCTCTGGCCGCCTACAACAACTCGGAACTGTTCTCTTATTCGTTCGACCGGCTGACCCGCGCCGTCGGAGGCCTTTTGGACCGCGCCATCGCGTCAGGCGAAATCCGCAGCGACATCAAGCCGGAAGACCTGCTGCGCGCGCTGATCGGCATGTGCTATATGCACGACCAACCGGGCTGGCAAACCAGCGTGTTACGGCTGGTCGATGTTTTCGTCGACGGGCTGCGGATTAGACCCGACACCCCCCGCGCCAAAGCCAAGCCAAGAAAATCGCGGTGATTCTGCCGCCGCCGTCCGCGAAACGGGCGAGGCGGTTCCTCCCCATCGCGGCAGCGACCGTGATCGAATCTATTCGGCGCGAATGCCCGCGGCTTTGATGATAGGCCACCATTTGGCGATTTCGGCGCGCTGCAGCGCATCGAGCGCCTCGGGCGTTTGCTGGTCGCGCGGTGGCACGTCGAGGCCGAGCGCTGCGAAGCGCTCGCGGGCCTGCGCATCGGCAAGCCCATCCTGCACGGCACGGCTGAGTTTGGCGATGATTTCGGGCGGCGTGCCCTTCGGCGCCCACAGACCGTGCCAGACATTAATGTAGAGCCCCGGCGCGCCGGCTTCGTCGACCGTCGGAATGTCCGGCAGCGATGCGAGCCGGGTCTTTGCGGTCACCGCATAGGCCCTGACCTCGCCGCCGCGGACCTGCTGCGAGGAATCCGACACCTGATCGACGATCAGATCGATATTGCCGCCGAGGAGATCGAGCAGCGCCGGTCCGGTGCCGCGATAAGGCACGAATCGCAGATTGGCTCCGATGGCGTTCTGGAAATAAATGGCAGCGACATGGGAGGCGGAGCCGAGGCCCGCGGTGCCGTCGGTCACCTGCTTGCCGGCCCGATTGTTAGCGGCGATCCAGGCGATGAGCTCTTTCAGGTTGGTCGCCGGCACGCTGTTCTTGCTGACGATCAGCATCGGATTGTTGGGCAGGACCGAGATCGGCTCAAGATCTTTCAAAAGGTCGTAGGACAGATCGTAGATGGCGCCGTTGAGGACATGGGTGCTCCAATGGCCGATTGAGAGCGTGTAGCCGTCACCGGGGCTGTGCGCGACATGGCCGACGCCGATACTGCCGGCCGCGCCGGTGATGTTTTCGACGACGACGGTCTGGCCGAGCGAACGCCCCATCGGGCCGGCCAGAACCCGCGCCACCGTGTCGGTCGGCCCGCCAGCCGCGAACGGTACGATCAAGGTAACCGGGCGCGACGGATAGAAGTCTGCGGCCGCAGCGGGACCCATAAGCGCAAGTGACATAAGCGCAAGTGAGGTAAGCGCAAGTGACATGAGCGCAAATGACGTGAGCGCAGCCGAGAGCGCGGCGACAACAACGATGCGAACAGAAGCGATCGCTGCGCGCAATGGCCGCGCAGTTCTGTTATGCGTGCGCCGAGTTTCAATCAAAGCATGATCCGACGATTCCAGATTCACCGATCTTTGGTCCAGCACACTTTGGCCAAATATGCTTTGGTCAAATATGCGTCTGTCAAACATGGGTGCTCTCCCGCTGACCGCCGGCCGGTGCCACGTCCCGCAGCTGGGATCGAATGAAGTGCGATCAGCGCGACAACGATGCGGACAAGCGGCGCCATCAAGGGCACCGCGCGAGCGGGAGTCAACAGGACGCAAGAAATAAGAACGTCCGTGCCGTCAGGAACGTGGCGCGCGGCAAATGTTTTTCGTTCACCGATCGCAAGGGGAAGATGCTTCGCCGCGATCGCTCAGTCCCGGCGGCAGTCGGATAGCTTCCGTGTCCTCCTTTACCGCGCCCTCACTGCGAGGTGCCCTGAACGCGCGAGTGCTTCAGCAGGGTGCTGAAACGTATGGCTTCCGAATGCAGAAAATTGCCGAGCTGCGGCGGGTTCATGTGGAAGATTTCAACGCCCTGCTTGGCAAAGGCATCGCGGACTTCCGGCAGCGCCAGCGCTTTGGCGATTTCCTCGTCCAGGCGCGCGATGATCGGCGCCGGCGTGCCGCCGGTGGTCATGATGCAAATCCAACTATCGAGTTGCAGTTCAGGTGATCCTGCTTCCGCCGCACTCGGTATTTCCGGAGCAAACGGCGAACGTTGCGGCGATAGCACGGCCAACGCTTTGAATGCCCCGGCTCGGACCTGCGGCAACACCGCCGGTAAAGTGCCGATGCCTAAGTCCACCCGGCTTGTCATTAAGTGTGGTATGGCTTTGCCGATGCTGTCGTAGATTACAAAAGTGAGATCGATACTGCTGAATTGTGCGAGCATTTCCCCTGCAAGGTGATTGGGTGTGCCGATCTGCGAAATCGCGATGGTGATAGATCTCGGCTTTTGCTTCGCCATCGCGATGATGTCGGTGATGTTTTTGGCGGGGAAAGCCGGCGACGCGACAAGCAGCATCTTCGTCACCACCGCCATCGACACCGGAACAAGATCGCGCTCGTAGTCAAAGCCGGGATTTGGGAACAGCAGAGGATTAACGGCCTGGTTCAAGCTTGTGACCAAAAGCGTATGGCCGTCGGGCTCCGCCTTCGCGACCAGACCGGCGGCTATATTGCCGCCGGCACCGGGCCGATCTTCCACGACCACAGGCACCCTGATCGACGTGGAGAGATAATTCGACAGGGCGCGCGGCAAGATATCGACCAAGCCACCGGCCGACGAGATCACCTCGAATTTGAGCGGCTTCGTCCCCGGCCATTCTTGCGCACCAGACGCCGCCGGCGCGGCACAGACCATAGTCGCGAGCAAAATGCTATATGGTTTCAATAGCTTGCCCCTCATATCCGGTCGTGCTCATTTAGCGACGCTGGCAAAAAATCCTCACTCGTGTAAATTGCGCGCGGGTTCCGAAAAGTCGAGCAGATTTTAGCGTAAAAGCGGCCCTAGCAGCCGAAAGTTGTCCATGGACCTGCGCCAACTTCGTTACTTCGCGGGGATCGTCCAGGCCGGCAGCCTCGCGCGCGCCGCGGATCAACTCCACGTGGCGCAGTCCGCGATCAGTCATCATCTCGCCAGTCTCGAGGCCGAGTTGGATCGACAACTCGTCACGCGCGGCCCGAAGGGCATCGCACTCACTGAAGCGGGAGCCGTGCTGTATCGACACGCTGAGGCGATCCTGCGGCATGTCGAATCTGCCAGGCAGGAGGTCTCAAGCAGGCCCAATGTCCCTTCAGGACACGTGTCTATTGGACTGCCGCCCGCACTGGCGGCCGTCTTGGGCTTCGAACTGTTCGTGCGTATGCGGAACGCGTATCCGCAAATCCTGCTCCAGCTCAGCAATGCCAAAAGTTCGCTCTTGCGCGAGCGGTTGGATAATGGCCGTCTCGACATAGCCCTCCTGTTCGTGGGCCAGGCCGAACGCGGCCTTACGGTCGAACCGCTGCTGATCGAGGAACTCTTCTATGTGACGGCGGGCCCCGATAGTTCACCCATCGGAATCGCCGATGCGGCGCAGCGTCCACTGCTGATGTGCGGTCCTGCCAGCGGCATCCAGTGTACTGTCCAGGACGTGTTCAGGAAACACGGACTGACGGTTACACCGATTGGCGAATTCGATGCATTGTTCATGCTTCGCCGCGCCATTGCATCCGGTATCGGCGACTCGATCCTGCCATGGTCCGCGCTCCACGACGGCCATCAGACAATAGCGCTCAATTGCAGGCGCTTCGCCGATGCGACATTGGCGCGGCCCGTTGCGCTGTGCTTTTCTGATGTCGGCCAGCGCAGCCCCGCTATCGAGGCCGTAGCGCTGACGCTGAAATCCCTGGTCCGCGAACTGGTCGAAAACGGTACCTGGCAGGGCGTCAGCATGATCGCCCCTCCCGCGGAGCCATCTTGTTCGGCGGCCCCCCCCGTCTAAATTCAGAACTGGACGCCGATTGGCCGATGCCTAGGTTCAGGCTGGCCGGACGATGCAACCTTAAAGTTCCATATGGGCATCGACGGCAGAGCCGACGCCGCCTCTGTAGGGGTCGCCCGCAATGCCAAAGCGCATCGAACGCGTTGACGTGCTCGTGGGCAAGCGCGTGCGGGCATATCGCCTGGCGCGCCGCATGACGCAATCCGCGCTCGGCGAAAAAATCGGCGTGACGTTCCAGCAGGTTCAGAAATACGAAAATGGGACCAATCGGATGGGAAGCGGCCGACTTAAAAAAGTCGCCACCGTTCTCGACGTAGGGATCGCAGCGCTCTTCGCCGAGGGTGAAAACGATCAATCCGGTCACGACCCGTGGACCGAAATCCTGTCCCAGACTTACGCGGGAAGGCTCCTTGAGGCCTTTGTTGCTATCCCCGAGAACAAGCAGCGCTTGGCGCTGGTGAAGCTCGCCGAAGTGCTCGGGGAACGCGCTAAGCGATCTTAGGCAGCGCGGCAGCACTGCAAGGCGGATTAGCCGAAGGCGTAATCCTCCGCCCCTCAGGGCCCCAAGTCGCGGACCACCCTTCGCCAATCCCCCTCCTCGCTTTGAGAAGCAGTTTGGAAAGATGTGGATAACCGAATAAGCCCGGCCACGATAAAGGAAAAGGCGGCAGTCACGGTATCAGATATTTTGTGTGACCACTGTTGACAGTCGTCTCCTGGCCAATTATATAGGCTTGCGAACCTCGCTCACCAAGGACGCCTCCGGCTGAGGGTACTCTCCGGCGGTGGAGCGAGTGCGGTGCCCGCG
>PLTE01000008.1:0-1453 GCA_003164375.1 Hyphomicrobiales bacterium
GAAGACCAACTTGCCACCGTAAGGAAAGAGCGGGACGAGGCGCGCCGTTATGAGGAGCGCCAAAACGAGGAGATAGAGCGCGCGGACAGGGCGCTGCAGCGCATTGGGATGGCGTTGGGATCAACCGACGAATGGGCCGATCAAGGGAGCATGATCTTCGACGTTGTGTCGCGTGTCGAAGGAGTAGCAGCCCAACTCGTCACCGTGACGAAAGAGCGGGACGCCGCTCTTGCTGATTTGGCCGTCTCCGAAGACGAATTAGCCGAGTTGAATGCGCAGATCGAGGCCGGCGAGCAGGAGGGCTGACATGGCCGCCGCGATGACGAGCCCGGTCTTGGGGTCGATGGACGGAAACTTCATGATTTTCCTTTCGGCTGGGATTTAGCGCTTGACATACCGGGCTTAAAGCCCTATGTTGAGGATGTTCACAGGGCGATGGTGCCCGCCAGAAATGGAGCACGAAAATGTTCGAGAACGCCCCTTCTTTTCCGAGCCTCGACCGCGCCGCCGCATATATCCGTGCCGCTGGTTTTGTCCGCGCCCCCGTTGGCGACGGAAGGCTCTTCTGGCACGGCAAGGATTACGCCACCCAGGAACACGCCAAGGGTCAAGGGTTTTGGCTGTCCGGCATGGCTTATACAGGCCGCGCGGTGTCGATAACCAATCTTGGCAGCAGTTTTGACCTCTATTACATGGGAGCAGTGTGATGATTTACAAAGATAAAGATGGCGCGCAATACCTCAAAATATGCCCGCGAGGATTTGTAAACGAAACCGAAATCTACCGTGTCCCGGCGGATAAAGTCGTCCCCGTTGATAGCTTGTTTGAGACCTATGAGGATGACGAACCGGGGCGCTGGGCGAGATGGCTTGACCGCTTTCCCGGCGTCAATCAGTGGATATCTTGGTCGGATCACCCATGGGCAGAGAGGACATGACCCCCGCCGATCTCAAAGCCGCCCGCAAATCCCTCGACCTCACTCAGGCCGAGCTTGCCAGCATGCTCCGCATGAGAGGGGAGCACGCGCCCGATACCGTCCGCAAGTGGGAGCGCGGGGCGCTCGACATCCCTGGTTACGTGATTGTGATTATCGATCTGGCCGTAAACGTTCCCGGCGCGCGCGAACGGCTTGTCACGGCGCCAATCCACCGCCCCTAAAACGCAAAAAGCCCCGCCGACCTCTCGATCGGCGGGGCTAAAAAGTTCCGAAAAATCCGGAACTTTGTCGAAAGAGCGAATGAATTCAGTATATTGCGTGAAAATGGGGGCCGGCGGCGGTGTTTGGGCGCATCCGAATCTTGCACCATCACTCGTTTTGGTCCACTCCGTATTTCCGCGCGCGAATTTCCCCGATCTTGGCGTAAATCTGGACGCATAGCCAGATCGCGCCCAATATTGGAACGATGAGCGCGGCATTGTCAGAGATGTCCTTGAGCGTCGAATGCCACACCGG
>PLTE01000008.1:1557-6776 GCA_003164375.1 Hyphomicrobiales bacterium
ACCGCCAGCACGAACACGCCGACGATGAAGGCGTCGGTCTGCTGGATCGCGTGCGTCGCGGCCGCCGGGATGTAATCCGGCAGCGCGAGCGAGCCCTTGGCGATCGCGTCGAGCACGGCCACAAAGCCGGCGATGACGAGGCCGGTGGTTGGATCGATGGACGGAAACTTCATTTTGCACCTCGCTTGTAGAGATTGCAGGCCGTGACGAGATCGGCCCATTCGGCGTCGGACAGGCGCATCTCCGCCAGCGGCCCGGGCAGATCGCGGCCGCGCGCGTCGTCGCGGACCTGCTTGCCGCGCAGCGTCACGACAACCGCGTCGCCGACGTCATCGACCGAGAAGAACGGCGGATAGCCCGACCCGGGCGCGGTGTGGGCGGCGATGGTTTTTCGCATTGGCGGGTTCCCCTGGATTTACGCCGCGATCCTGCCGCCGAGCGCGTCGAAGTCGGCGACGAGCTGGGCCCAGTCGAGCCCGTTCGGCGTCTTGGCGGTCGCGCGCGCAAGCGCGTCCTGCGAGATCACCGTCCACAGCTCGCCGCCGTAGCTGTTGGCGATATATTTCTCGATCGCCGCCCAGGTCTGCAGCCCGAGCATGCCCCAGCTGTCGACCGAAACGCCGCCGAGGCCGTAGCCGACGCCGACGAAGCAATGGCCGTTGTTCGGGTCGGGCGCGCCGGCGACATCCCAGGTGAAACCGTTGGCCGAAGGCATCGGGTTGATCCATGCGTCCGGCAATTCGACGCCGAAATAGACGTTCTCGAACAGCCACAATGCGGTCTTGATCTCGTTGATGTTGGCGGCGTCGACCGCGAGATAGCCGGCGATCCTGCGCGAGCCGTCGGCCAGCAGCCCATGGTCGCGCCAGTAACTCAGCACGGTCTCCTCGTCGCCGCCATTGTCGGTCGAGGGATCGCCGATCACATAGCCGGTCGAGCGGGCGTAGAAGGCTTCCACCTGGTCGTCGTTCCAGGTCAGCGGCGCGCCGGCGGCGCCGAGCATCAGGCCGTCGATGTGGAAAGTGCCGCTGGCGGTGCAGCAGCCGAGCCGGTCGTTGCACAGCACCTGCGCCAGCACGGCCGGAGCGTCGGGCGAGTAGTCGATCGTCGCGGGCGGCGGCGGCAGGGCGGCGCCGAGATAATCGCGCAGCAACAGCCGCGGGCGGCGCATCGCCCCGCGCTTGCGGCCGAGCTTGTAGCTCTTGCCGGTAAAGGGATGAATGATGGTCTTGACCATGGTTATACCCTTAAGGGGGAAGAGGGGTTACAGCGCGTTGACGTCCTCGTTGCGCGACCGCAAATAGCGGTCGAAGGCGCGCTCCGGCGCGGTGAATGCGGCGATGGTTTTTCGCATGTTGGGGCGCTCCAGCGCGGTCACGCGGCGGGAGTCGCCGGGACGAGGCTCAACGCCGTCCAGGCGGAGATCGCCGGGGCGAGCTTGGCGCGTTCGGCGGCGATGGCGGTCTCAAGGCTGGCCAGCGCCGCGTCGAGATCGGTTGCTTCCTTCAGTTTGGCGGCGCGCACCGCCTGCCCATCGGAGATATAGCCGTCGGCCGTCTGGGTGATCGCGGCCGCTTGCGCCGCGATGTCATCGAGGATTGTCATGGTGAGTCCTTTTGGGGATTGCGCGGGAGCCGCCGCGCGCGGTTGATTCGGACGCGGGGATGCGCGCGGAGCCTCATGCCCCGCGCGCGAGGTCTATTGTGCGGGCTTGCGAGGGCGGAATGGGTTAGGCGGAAAGCTGCTTCTCGAGCGATTCGGCTTTCGCGGCTTGGCCCTTCTGGTAGGGCACCCAAGAGGCGAAACGGCCATAAGCGTTTGGAACATCGTCATCCTGCAACAGAGTCACAGACGTTTCGCCGCGCGAATTGCCGTTGCTGTCGAAAACGGCCAGATTTACCATGCGGTCGCCCCACACATAGACGACAAGCGCGGCGTTGGGCTGATCCGGGTTCGGCGCTTCAGCTTCTTTCTGCGGCCAGAACCACACGATGCGACCAATGGAAGGTTGAATCATTATCTTCTCTCCAGTTTGCCGCGGACTGTGCGGCGAGGATTAGAAAAGCGCGCGGGACCGTTCGCCCCGCGCGCGAGATCGGCGGCTTAGAGTCCAGCCTTGGCGACGGCGGACGAGAGCGAGCCCGACGCCGGCAGCTTGCTCTGGATCGCGCTGTTGATGCCGCTGGCGCCGCTGGTCACATTCGAATTGAACGTCGCGATGTCATTGGTGATATTGCCGGTCGGAACGAAGAACAGGCCGTTATTGCCGCCAAGGAAATTGGTGTGATAGGCGAGGCCTATCGACACCTTTTCCTCCGTGAAGCGCTTGGTCCCCAAGAACTGCGATTGCTGCGCGGAAATCGCCGCCGGCGTCGCGCCATAGAGCAGACCGGAGCCCGCGACCGTATGCGAACCCCAATCGGCGTGGTCGTATTCGAGCTTCGCGCTCCAGCCCGGAATGAACATCCATTCGACGCCGCCCTTGGCGTGCCAGCCGGCGAACAGCGCGCCGGCCGTCCCGAAGCCCGACGCGACATTGTAGGGCGAGCCCGAATAGACGCTGGAACTGGTCTTCAGGAAGCTTGGGCCGCCGCCGACATAGACCTGCAACGCGGGCGTCACGAGCCAGCCGGCCTTGCCGGTCGCGTCATAGCGCGCGGTCCAGCCGGAGCCGATCTGCGCGACGGCGGGATAGCCGGCGGCCAGCGCCGGCGTCGCGAAGGTCACGGACTTTTCATCGCCGCCCACCGGCAGGTCGATGGAAGCCTCGACCCCCAGCACCCAATTACCCGTCTGGTAATTGGCGCCGATGTTGGGGCTGAAGACGAGGGCGCGATTGTTGAGCGTGGCGGTCGCGCCGCTGGCGTAGGCGTAAGGCTGAAAGCTGGTCCCGGCGCCGCTGTTATACGCCTCCAGATTCATCGTCGGCGAGGAGTCGAAGGCATAGCCGCCGGAAACGCCGAAATAGAGCCCGGTCCACGACGGCGCGGGCGCGTAGATCGGCACGGGCGCGGGCGCGGCCTTCGGGTTGGGGAGATCGGCCGCGAAGGTGGGAACGACCACCGGCCCGAACAGCAGCGCCAACGCGAGGGCGAGCCCCGCGAGGAGGTGATAAAACTTGGTCATGACTAATCCTTGATTGACCGGGGAACTGCCCGGCACAGATGCGCCGTCTTCGGCCGAAGACGGAGAATTTCAGCGGCCGCGCGTCACCGGATCGTGCTCGCAATCGGCACAAGGCCACGCGCCATTAGGTCCGCGCGGCTCTGGCGGCGCGAGAGGCTTGCAGTAAAACGGGTTCGTCCCATCGGGCCAGCCGAGCATTTGCGGCGCCGTCTCGCATGCCGCCTTGGTGTATTCGGTGCTGTCGTCGCACCACGGCCCAGAGCCCGTGACGCAAAGCACGTAAAGGTCGTCGGCTTGATCCGGCGCCGCCACCGAGACGACAGGACGAAGCGCGAGAACAGCCGCAGCGCCGATGAAGAGGATTTGCGCGAGCGTGAGGCGCATGGTCAGCCTCCTATTCCTTGCCTTCGACGTGATCAGCAATTCGATCCCGCGCCTTGCAGAGCAAAGTCACCGCATCAGTCAATGCGGGACTGGCGCCGGCCTTTTCCACCGCATTCACCGCTTCGCGGGTTGCGAGTTCCGCTGCCGTCAGCCAGTTCATGTCGATGCGGGTCGGGACGCCATCGGGGCGCTTGGCGGGGCGAATGCCGCCGTCTTTCTTCCAAGCATCAAGCTGCGCTTGATAGGGATCAGCCGCGCGATCCGCCGCCTGTTTCGTCTTTTCCCAATCTCGAAACGGGCAATATTTATGCGTGCAGAAATGCGCGAGCATCATTTCCGATGCTCCATTTTCGCCCATGCCGCACTTTGGACACTTCGTAAGTTTGCCTACGTCCACGGTTTTGCAAAACTCACGAACCCTATCATCGTCTTGTTCAGACCAAGCCATATTCAAGCCCCCCAATAGAAAAGCGTGGCGTCGTCCTCGTAGGATTTCATGTCAGCCCCCTCCGATTCGCTGCTGGAAGTAACTCGCCCAGAACACCGCGCGATGGCCGCGCTTGACGTTCTGGCCCGGCGCGCCGGGGCGCTCGTAGAACGCGCTCGCCGCGAAGCCGGCGTCATAGGCCGTCGTCGCCTCGCGGATCATTTTGAGCGCGTGCATTTCGGAATGTCGCAGCTCCCACCACACCGCCTCGAGCTGGCGCGCGATCGACGGCAGCTTCGACACGTCGATGCCGCAACCCGGCCATGTGCCGTTTCCGTCGCGAATGAGCCTGATGCGGTCCATGTGGAGCTGATGCAGCCCGGAAGCTTCGTGGTGGTCGCCGATCGCGTTCGGATCGAGCGACGATTCCGCGTCGGCTTGCGCCAGCATCGCGGCGGCGAAGATCGGCGTTTGCTGCTTGGCCAGCCAAAAGGCGTGGATTTCGCGCGCGTTGGCGTAATATTGCGGCTGGCTAAGCATGCGCCGCCTCCATCGCTTCGGCGACGCGGGCGATCATGTCCGCTTTGCTCACATTCTTGCCGGGGCAGTCGTGATGATCGGCGACGCATTCCTTGTGAAAGCGGATCGTCTCCGGCGAGAGCCCGAGCGCGCGATGCAGCGACGCCAGCGCCGCGACCGTGTTGGCGCGAACCTTGGCGCCGTCGCCGCTGTCGAACGGCTCGGACGAATAGTCGCCGACCATTTCGACGCCGATGCTCTCGTGATTGTAGCAGGAGGCGTGGACCCCATCGGCGCGAAGGTCGCAGGCGAGCCAAACAAAATCCGGCGCGACGAACAGATGCGGGCCGCTGTGCCAGCCGATGCCCTTGTAATAGGCGTTGAGGTTCTTGACGCGCTGGAGGCCATTCACCGGGCCGGCGCCAAAATGCGCCCATTGCGCCAGGTTCGGCTCGGCGCTGTTATGCAACACGACGTATTTCGGTCGCCAGGCCAGCCAATGCAGCGTTTTGACGTAGACGTCGAACGCCGCGGGAACAAAGCCGCGCGGCTCCGCGAGGAATGTCATGAGACCATCCTTTGATTTCGGGGGGAAGAGCGGGGAACGCCCGTTATTGTTGGAGCGCCGCCACCCGCGTAGACCTGATAAAAAACGCCCCACGAGTCTCCTTTCGCGCTAAAATATTTGCTTAGTATGGTTGTCCAACCGGACGGTGGGCTTGGGGCGGCAGAGGCTACGCCATATTCAACTTCAAGAACAAGC
>PLTE01000055.1 GCA_003164375.1 Hyphomicrobiales bacterium
AATTGGCGATGCCCTTCTTGATGCCTTCGCTCAAAATGCCGACATTGGTGACGAAAATGTCGTCGCCCACGACCTGCACCTTCTTGCCGATCAGGTCGGTGGTGATCTTCCAGCCTTCCCAATCCTGCTCGGCATTG
Organism: Hyphomicrobiales bacterium; assembly: GCA_003164375.1. Classification (GTDB taxonomy): domain Bacteria; phylum Pseudomonadota; class Alphaproteobacteria; order Rhizobiales; family Xanthobacteraceae; genus BOG-931. The sequence continues at coordinate 138 of PLTE01000055.1, forward strand.
CCGTCCTCGATCGTGATGATCGGATAGGCGGCGGCCAGCTTGGCCAGATATTCGGCCTGCTGCTGGATCGAGCGGACCACGCCTTCGCCTTCGTAATGATAGGCGCCGTCCTTGAAGAACTCGCTGGCGGCGGCGTCGAGGCCGAGCGCGATGTCCTGGCCCGGCTTGAAGCCCGCCGTCTCAATGGCCTTGACCACGAAATCCAGCGCCGCTTCGGCTGAGGGCAAATTGGGGGCGAAGCCGCCCTCGTCGCCGACATTGGTGTTCTGGCCGGCCTTTTTCAGCGCCGATTTCAGGGTGTGGAACACTTCCGCGCCCCAGCGCACGGCTTCCGCAATGGAATCGGCGCCGACCGGAATGATCATGAATTCCTGAAAATCGATGGGATTGTCGGCATGGGCGCCGCCGTTGATGATGTTCATCATCGGGGTCGGCAACACGCGGGCCTGCGTGCCGCCGATATAGCGATAGAGCGGCAGGCTCGAAGCCTCGGCCGCCGCCTTGGCCACCGCCATGGAAACGCCGAGGATGGCGTTGGCGCCGAGGCGCGCCTTGTTATGGGTGCCGTCGAGTTCGATCAGCGCCTCGTCGATGGCGACCTGATCTTCGGCGTTATAGCCGGAAATGGCGTCGAAAATCTCGCCATTGACGGATTCGAGGGCCTTGAGCACGCCCTTGCCGCCATAGCGGGACTTGTCGCCGTCGCGCAGCTCGACCGCCTCGCGGGTGCCGGTCGAAGCGCCCGACGGAACGGCGGCGCGGCCAAACGAGCCGTCTTCCAGCGTCACATCGACTTCAACGGTGGGATTGCCGCGGGAATCCAGAATTTCACGGGCGACAATATCGATAATCTCGGTCATCTTTTCCCCCTCAGGCGAGTCGTGGGCTAATGGTCTTGGCGGGCGTTCTACGCCGGTTGCGTGAACAAAAAAAGAGGGCGATTGGCCGCAGCGTAAAGGATTTGCGCGCTTGCCCGGCCTTTTGCGCCGGCTTAAATGCCCGCAAAGGAGTTTTTCCATGGTCCAGACCCACGATGGCGCCGGCCTGCTCGGCGCGCAGGCCAAAAGCCCGCAAAGCCCCGACGAGGCGCGACTCGACCGCGTGCCCAATCCGCACCCCGATGTGAACTATGTCGCGCGCTTCACGCAGCCCGAATTCACCTCGCTCTGCCCGGTCACGGGCCAGCCGGATTTCGCCCATTTGGTCATCGATTACGTGCCAAACCAATGGCTGGTGGAATCAAAGGCTTTGAAGCTTTACCTCACCTCTTTCCGCAACCACGGCGCCTTCCACGAGGATTGCACGATCCGCATCGCCAAGGATCTGGTCGCCGTGCTCGCGCCCCGCTGGCTGCGCATCGGCGGCTATTGGTACCCGCGCGGCGGCATGCCGATTGACGTGTTCTGGCAGACGGCGGAACCGCCGGAGGGGGTCTGGCTGCCGGATCAGGGCGTGGCGGGGTATCGCGGGCGGGGGTGAGCGCTCACTCGTCCTCCGGCTCCGTGTCGTGAATCTTGCCATAGTCGAGCTGCGGCGGCGCCCCTTCCTGGCCGGGGGTGAGTATGTCGGAATAGACGTGGCCGAAGCGCAGGTCGGGATAGTTGTAGGCCCGGCGCACGTTCAGCCTCTGGCCGGAGACGTCGTCGAGGCCGTCGAAGACCACGAGGATGCGGGCGTCCATCGCCTCCAGCGCTTCCGGCCCCAGCCCGAACAACGGGCTGGTCTCGTCGACCGGGTGGAAGAGAATCCAGGAAAAGGCGAAGATCGGATTGCGCGGCTGGCGCAATTTGAGCTGTTTGAAGCGGATGAAGCGGCGGCCCTCCGGCGTGTCCTCCAGATGGATGAACCAGATTTCCGCTTTGGCCTCGCTGACCGCGCTGTGGCGGGCGTTGGCGAGCCGCGCCATCAGATGGGTCTGGCCGCTGTGCCGCCCCAGCACGATCCGCTCGGCGAAAATGATTTGCGCGCGGGGTCGTGAAAAACGCGCGAAAATCAGGCCGGTGAAGACCGCCAGCGTCGACAGTCCCGTGAAAATCTCCAGCGTCACCACGACATGGGCGTAAAGATTGCCCGGGTGCATGTCGCCATAGCCGACCGTCGCCAGCGTCTCGATCGAAAAATAAAACAGACTGAGCGGCAGATCCTTGGCGACATTGGCAATCGGCTCTTTGCCGAGCCAAAAGAAGAAGGCGAATATGGCATTGAGAACGACGAAGATCGCCGCCGCGGTGCCGAAGAACACCGGCCAGTAGACGGTCAGTGCCCGGTGATAGAGATCGGTCCAAAAGCCTTGGGCTAATCCGCGGGTTTCAATCTCGCGCTTGCCGAATCGGACCAGCTGCGGCTTGCGTTGCCATCGCGAGGCGGTCGGTTTCGGAGCCTTCGGCAATGCGGATCGCTCTCTCATTCGTCAAGGCTGGGACAAATCCGGCCTGGACAAAGCTCGCCGTGACGACGCGGATAGATCATGCTGTCGCCGCGGCTTGGGTCTTAAGATGGCTGAACACTTTGCGTGCGTTGCCTTCGAAAATTTTTAGCCGGTCGGCGTCGCTGAGCCTGGGTGCGCCCTCGACGTAGCGCTTGGTGTCGTCGAAATAATGCCCGGTTTTCGGATCGAGACCCTTCACCGCGCCGACCATTTCGGAAGCGAACAGGATGTTGTCGGCCGGCACCACTTCGGTGAGCAGATCGACGCCCGGCTGGTGATAGACGCAGGTATCGAAGAAAATATTGTTCTTGATGATGTCGACGAGCTCGGGCCGGCCGTTGTTGAGCGCGATGCCGCGGAAGCGGCCCCAGTGGAACGGGACCGCGCCGCCGCCGTGCGGGATGATCAGCTTGAGTGTCGGAAAATCCTTGAACAGGTCGGACAGGATCAGCTGCATGAACGCCATGGTGTCGGCGTTGAGGTAATACGACCCGGTGGTGTGCATCGCCGGATTGCAGCAACCCGAGACGTGAATCATGGCCGGCACGTCGAGCTCGACCATTTTCTCGTAGAACGGATACCACCATTTGTCGGTCAAGGGCGGTGAGTTGAAATAACCGCCGGACGGGTCGGGATTGAGGTTGCAGCCGATGAAGCCCATCTTCACGCAGCGCTCAAGTTCGCCGATGGCGTGCTGCGGCGGCACGCCGGGCGACTGCGGCAGCTGACACACGCCGATGAAGTTCTGCGGGAACAGCGAGACCACGCGCGCGATCAAATCGTTGCAGATCTGCGACCATTCCAGACTCACGCTCTCGTCGCCGATATGGTGTCCCATGCCGGAGGCGCGCGGCGAGAAAATCGTCAGGTCGGTGCCGCGTTCGCGCTGCAGCTTGAGCTGGTTTTGCTCGATGCTGTCGCGGATCTCGTCGTCGGACATTTTGAGGCTGGCGCGCGACGGCATCGCCGTCTTGTCCTTGGCATTGGCGGCCGCGGTTTGCTCCTTGCGGAAACGAAGGAGGTCCTTGGGCTCGGTGGTATAGTGGCCGTGGCAATCGATGATCATGTCAGCGCCGTTTCAAGGGGTTGGAGCGGGGATGCTACGGCGCGCGGCGGCGTTGTCAAACTGCGACGGCGGGCCGCCGCATTACGGGCCGGCGGTCTCCGGCAGGGTGCGCATCCAGGCGGCCGCGACATCGAGCGCCTTGGGGTCGGAGAATACGTCAAAGTGGCTCGTATTCGGCAGGATTTGCATTTGCGCTTGCGGCGCGTCGGCGGCCATCAGCGCGCGCAGCGCTTCGGCATCGATGGCCTCGTCGTTGGCGCCGATAAGGACCAGCGTGCGTGGTGCAAGGGCGCGAATGTCGGCATCATAATTGTGCCGCGGATGATACGAGGCGTTCAGCCGGTAGGAATAGGACAGCGTTTCAGTGCCGTCCCAAAACTTCGCCGGCTTGTTGAAAGCGACGATGGGAAGTCCATTGAAGCCGTGAATGCCGATGGCGTTGAGCGCAAGCAGCCCGTAGAGGCGCTTCCAGTGCAAAATGGCCCAACCGCCGGCGTCGCCGTTTTTGACCGCCTTCGACAGCGGAATGATCGGCGCGAGCAACAGATAGCTCGATACATCGCCGGCATAAGCGCCGCCCGCAAAGCGGATGGCGAGACCGCCGCCGCTGGAATGGCCGCCGAGCGTGATCGGGCCGTCGAGCCGCTCGGACGACCGCAAGAACTTGATCAGGTCGTCAAGGTCGTCCTCATACTGGCCGATGTAATCGACGTCGCCGCGCCGGCGGCCCGACATGTAATGCCCGCGTAGATTCGGCAGCACGACCTTCGCCACACCATCGAGGCTCAGTGCTGTCGCGAGCGCATGATAGCCGCCGCCGTGATAGGACGAGCCGTGAATGAAGATCAGGATGCGGTCCGATGCTGAGTCATAAATGCGATAGGCCAATTGTTCGCCGTCGCGCGCCGGGTAGCGCCGCAGGCTCGGCGGATCGATGTCGGTCGGCGCTTTTCGCAGCGAGGTGAAATCGAAAACATCCTTCGGTGCCGGCAAGGGCGGCTCCGGCGTCGCCACCAGCACCAGCGCGGCGACGATGCCGAGGACGAACAGCCCGGCGATGCACGCGGCGCCCATAAGCATCTTTTTCATCTCGGCAATCTACCACGCGGCCGCGGGCGGAGCGAAGCATTGCGCTACCTTGGCGCCTCGCTATGACGCTATACACACGCTACACTGACATTGCTACGATGGGAGACTAGGGATGGCTGAACTACCACGGCTCAACGGCGTCATTCGCGCGCTCGAAGCGGGCCGGCATGCGCTGACGTGTTTTACGCCGGCCGAAATCAATTCCGCGATCGGTATGAGCACGTCGAAATTCGACGGTTGCGTGTTCGAGATGGAGCACCAACCGTGGGATGGCCTGCGGTTGCGGGATTGCCTGCAATATATGCTCAACCGCGCGCAGATCGCCAAAGCGGCGTCGGTCGTGCCGGCTGTCACGCCCATGGTCCGCATTCCGGTCAATGGCGTCGAGATGGCGCAGTGGCATGCCAAGCAGGCCCTCGACATGGGCTGCTACGGTATCGTGTTCCCGCATATTTCCACCGTCGCGGAGGCTTCCAATGCGGTCGGCGCCTGCCGCTATCCGCGGCTCGCCGCTGCCGCCCATTACGAGCCCGCGGGCATCCGCGGCGATGGGCCGACCGCCGCCGCGCGCTATTGGGGCCTGACGCAGCAGGAATATTACCAGAAGGCCGACGTCTGGCCGCTCAATCCGGGCGGCGAGATCTTTTGCATCCTGCAGATAGAGGATACGCGAGGGGTCGAGAATCTCGACGACATGCTCAAAGATGTGCCGGGCATCGGCGCGATCTTGATCGGCGAGGGCGATCTCAGCCAGGAACTCGGCTATCCGCGCCAATACGAGCACAAGGTCGTGCTGGAGTGGATGAAGCGCGTGGTCGATACCTGCAAGAGGCACAACGTGGTGGTCGGCCACCCGCATGTCGAGCAGCACAATGTCGAACGCGTCGTCAAGGAGGGCTATCGCTTCCTGATGTGCGCGCCGGTGCAGAGCTACGGCCACTTGGAGAAAGCGCGGCAGTTGACCGGCCGGGCCTGAGCCGCTCCGCCGCGTGCGGGGCTATTCCCGTTCGGGCGTCGATGTCGGGCGTACGACAGTGCCCGCCGCCAAAAGGAACCAGGCCAGGAAGATGTACCAGGCCGAATTTCCGGTCAGGCCGGGGATCGGCAGCGAAATCGGCAGCGATGCCAGAACGCCGAGCATGGCCAGGCAGCCGGAAATGACAAACAGAGCAATATTCGGTGCGCGTAATGGCATGGAGTGCTCCCAAAGCTACGCGGCTTGTATGTCTTATGACGGTAAATCCTTGCTTAGCGGCGTGATAATGGGCGGTAACAAGATTTCTTCATTGCTTTTAAATTCCTAATAAAGAAGTTCGGTCTTAATAGCCGGGCGTGGCCAAGGAGCGCTCTATGGGTCTGGTCGTCAGGTTCTTGAAGGACGAAAGCGGGGCGACCGCGATCGAGTACGGCTTGATTGCAACCGGGATCGCGGTGGCGATCATTCCGGTGATTACGGGTCTTGGGACCAAGCTTAAGACTACGTTCTCGACGATTTCGACGGCGCTGTAATACCGCGCCGGTTGCGCTCCGCTTTCGCAGTAAATCCGCCATTAGTGCAGCAGCGCCGCCTCAAAAGCGCTTGCGATCGCTTGCTTGCTCTTGCCGGCACGCACCGCGTCGCCGATGACGGTGACGATCTGTCCCGGCCGTGCCAGAGGCGTAAAGCGCGCTGCGGTGGCGCGCCGGGCGCGATAATAGAACCAGTCGCGCACGGGAGGCGAAGCGAACAGCCGGGCAATGCCCGGCAGGCGCGCCACATGACGGTCGAGCAGCCATTCGGCGAGTGCGCCGAGGCCGAAGCGATAGGCGGCGCCGCTGGCGATGACGATGCGGTCGAACGGCGCCAGCAGTTCCGGTTGCGCGGTCACGTCGGTCGCATAGCGAAAGACGACGCCGTTCATGGCGCAGGCCGCCGCGAGGTCATCGATAAAGCGCGCAAAGCTATTTTCGTTCGCCTCGACCTCTTGAAACAGCGGCGCCTTGCCGGCGTAACGGAACGCGCCACCGGCATGCAGATTTTTCTCGAACACGGTCACGCTGTTTCCGACCACGACCAGCGACGCATAGCTCAGCCCGGCCGGTCCTGCACCGATCACGGCGATGCGCTCGCCGCGTGGCGGTTGCGGATCGGCGAACAAAGTTTCGCGGCCGGCCGTGCCGTTGACCACGCAGCCGATACGCGCGCCGCCGCGCATCTCGTTGATGCAGGTGTTGCAGGCAAGGCAGCGGCGGATCGGCTCGCCGCGCCGCAATTTCTCGACCCATTGCGGGTCGGCAATGAGCGTGCGGCCTAGCGCAATGAAATCTGTCTTGCCGCTCGCGACCGCGGCTTCTGCCGTTTCCGGATCGCCGAGCCGGCCGACCGCGATCACGGGGACGCCGATATGCCGCTTTACGTCGGCGGCGTATTCGAGAAAGGTGGCGTCGGGAAAGCTCATCGGCGGCAGCACGATCTGCGCCGACGGCAACGACCGATAATGCCCCGCAGTGACATGCAACGCATCGGCGCCCGCGGCCGCTGCCCAGATCGCGACTTGGCGGCCTTCGACATAGGGGAGGCCGCCGGGAAAGAAATCCTCGACCGACAGCCGATAGACCACGCCCAGACCGGGCACCGCGGCTTTTACCGCGCGCAAAATCTCAAGGCCGAAACGGGCGCGATTCTCTAGGCTGCCGCCATAGTCGTCGTTGCGGCGGTTTTCGAACGGCGCATGAAATTGCGAAATCAGATAGCCGTGCGCGGCATGGATTTCGACGCAATCGAAGCCGGCCGTTTGCGCACGCAGCGCGGCTGCGACATAGGCGGCGGTGGTTTCTCCAATCCGCGCTTTGGTCATCTCCTGCGGAATGATGGTTTCGAATGTCGTCTCGTAGACCGGATGCGGAATGGTCGACGGCGCGATCGGCGTCTCGCCGCAGATATCGAGGCGGGTATGGCCGCCGCCGTGGCCGAGCTGGATCGACGCTTTGGCGCCGCCGCGATGGATCGCGCCGACCAGCCGGGTGAGGCCTGGAATGAAGCGGTCGTCGTAAATGCCGACCTCGCGGCGGCGATGCCGGCCGGCCTTTTCCGGCGACGCCATTTCCACCGTGATCAGGCCGGTGCCGCCTTGCACCCGCGCCATGTAATAGGCGATCGAGTCGTCGGTGACGAAACCCTCATCGTCGGCCGTCCGCGTCGTCATCGGCGGCATGACGATGCGGTTTTTGATTTCGACTGAGCCGATACGCGCCGGCGTGAGCAGGATGTTCATGGCCAAATGTTGGTGACCACGATGTTCATGGCCCTGTCATTGCGGGGCTGATCACTCTGCGGCCGGCCGCCGGCCCTTTTGCGATATCAACCTTCGCCGCCTTCGTAGTTGATGGTGAACTCGGGCGGCACGTCCGGACCCCAGAGATAGAAGGAATCTTCCGGCTTGTGGTCGGCCGCCGGCCAGCGTTCGTCTTTCGGGATGTAGTCGATGTCGCAGGCATATTCGGCGAAGCTGCCCCAGGGATCGCGCACATAATGGAAATAGTTCGAGCCAAGGACGTGGCGGCCGAGGCCCCAGCCTTTGGTGTAGCCCTTGTCGTGCATGGTCATCGCGCCGAGCCCGATATCGTTGATGCTGGCCACGTCCCAACTGCAATGGTGGAAGCCTGGCGCGCTCGATTTCACCAGCGCCAGCATATGGTGGTCGCTGCCGTGGATGCCGTGCATGAAGGCGACGAGGTCGGAGGCGCGGTCGGAGAGCCGCAAGCCCAATGTGCGCTCATAGAATTTGATCGACGCATCGACATCGGTGGTGAACAAGAGCACGTGCGATAGCCGCCGCGGCTGCACGCGAGGCGATTTCTGTCGGATGGTGGCGCCGGCGACGCCGGGAGGGCTCGATATCCATTGGCTGTCGGTCTTCCGATCGGGGGATACTTTGGGCCCCACCTTCACCTCGATCGGCACGTTTTCATGATTGCGAAACCAGAAGCCGTTGCTGTCGAAGCCGGGCAGCGGATCGATCAGTTTCACACCGGCCGATTCGATGCGCGCCCGCAACCGCGGCAGATCGTCCGCATAGCAGCCGAACGACAAATGGTGCAGCGCCTTGCGCTTGCCTTCGACCACCGAACCCCAGCGATGGTGGTGGCCGAAAGTCTTGATCGCGAGCGTATTGCCTTCGCGCGCGACGTCGAGGCCGAAATTGCCGTAGAACTCCTCGGCGTCATTAGCGTCCGGTACCGCCAGCACGAATTGGTCGAGCGAGTGCACACCAAGCGCGTCGGATTCCGTGTTGGGCGCCACATAGCCGCGAATTGCCGTCATACGAACCTCGCTTCGTTACCTGCGTTGCCTCGACCCGCAACCGGACATAATGGGCTCTCGTTGTTTGTTGCCCGATCCGGACGCCAAAAACGGCAGTTTATGCAAGATAGACTAGCAGACGATGTCGCGTCCGAGAAGCGAGGTTCATGTCACGCCGCGTTTCCCGCGTCCGAACCGGGCACGTCGTTTCACAATACCGGGATTTCGCCGCCGTCGAGGTCGATGGTCGCGCCATGCAGCCAGGTGGCGCGCGAGGAGACGATGAAAGTGACGAGATCGCCGACGTCGGCGACGGTGCCGAAGCGAATGGTGTTGAATTCGCGGAAGATTTCTTCGCGGATCTCGTGCTCGGGCTTGCCGGTGCGTTCGACCTCGGCCTTGACGCGCCGCCGCGTCCGGTCGGTTTCGACCAGACTCGGATGGATGCAGTTGACCTGCACGCCGTCGGTCTTGCCGCGATCGGCGAGGCATTTGGTGAAGGCCGCGACCGCGGCGTTGACCGAACTGCCGATGGTGAATTGCGCCGTCGGCTTGCGCGCGCCGGTGCCGCCGATCGCAATGAGCGAGCCGTGCCGCTCCTTGAGCAGCGGCCAGGCGGCGCGCGCGAGCCGCATATGGCCGAAGAATTTCAGCGCGTAGCCGTCCTCCCAGTCGGCGTCGGTGAGAGCCAGGAAATCGCCGCGCTTGGTGGAGCCGGCATTGTTGACCAGAATATCGAGCGCGCCGAATTCGCGCCGCACCAATTCGATCAGCTTTGCCGCGGCGTCCTTTTCGCGCAGATCGATGACGGCGATTGCGGCGCGGCGGCCTTTGCCCCGGATGGCGGCCGCGGCTTCGTCAAGCGCTGCGGCATCGCGGCCGGTTAGCATCACGTCGCAACCTTCGGCCGCCAGCGCTTCCGCGACGCCGCGGCCGATGCCGCGGCTCGAACCGGTTACCAAAGCGATCTTTCCATTCAATCCCAGTTCCATTTGCGTCCTTTTGCCTCGTCACTCGATCTTCAGCCCGAGTTTCTCGATGAGCGCCGACCACTTGCCCTCTTGGTGCTGGATATTGGCGGCGTATTCTTGCGGCGTTGAGGGCGCCGGATCGCTGCCGTCGGCGATCAGGCGGTTTTTCATATCGGCGGTGGCCAAGATGCTGCGTAGCTCTTTGTTGAGCCGGTCGACGATCGGCTGCGGCGTTCCGGCTGGTGCCGCCAGCCCGTAATATTGCACGGCTTCGAAACCGGGCAGGCCGGATTCGGCCGCGGTCGGCACATTGGGCAGCGCCGCCGAGCGCGCTGTGGCGGCCACGGCGATGCCGCGCAGCTGGCCCGCCGCGATTTGGCTCACCGAGGCCGGAATCGTGTTGAAGCCGAGCGGCACCTGACCGCCGAGGAGATCGTTGGTGAGCGGCCCGGTGCCCTTGTAGGGGACGACCGTGATGTCGGTGCCGGCCATCTGGTTGAAAAGTTTTGCGGCGAAGTAATTGATGGTTGGCGCTGCCGGCGTGCCCGCCGAGTATTTTCCCGGATATTTTTTTGCGAGCGCGACCATGTCGGTAAGCGAATGAACCGGGAAGGACGGATAAGCGTCGACGATGATCGGTGTCGAAGCCACGAGGCCGATCGGCGCGAAGTCTTTGTTGACGTCGTAGCCGGGATTGGGGCCGAGGCTGATGCCGGTCAGGAGCATGACGATGGTGTAGCCGTCTGGCGCCGCGCGCGCGGCGTCGCGGGTGCCGATCATGCCGCCGGCGCCGCCGTGATTTTCGATCACCACCTGTTGGCCGAGCGCGACCGAAAGCTTTTGTCCGACAATGCGGCCCATCGCGTCGACGCCGCCGCCGGCCGGATATGGCACGATCAGCGTGACCGGGCGGCTGGGATAGTCTTTTGGCGATTCTTTGGCCGATTCTTGGGCAGTTGCCGGATCGGGCGGGGCAAGGACAATCGCAGCAAACAGTGCGCTGCCTCCAAGCCCCGCGAGCATGACACGGTGCAACATGACGATTTCCTCCCCGCACCACTATAGCTCCGGGCGCGGGGCATGCGCTACATTACCGCCGCAATACAGGGAGCCGGCTCATGCGGTTTGGTCTTTTCGGTAGCGCCACGGCCCGTCACGGCGGCCCCGACGTGGATTCCGGGCAGGGCTATAAGCAGTTCATCGATTACAACATCGAAGCCGAGGCGCTCGGCTATCATTCGACCTTTCTGGTCGAGCATCATTTCACCGGCTTCGGCCAGGTGTCGGCAAGCCTTTCGCTTTTGACCTGGCTGGCGGCGAAAACGAAGACGCTGCGGCTGGGGACCGCCGTGCTGGTGTTGCCCTGGCACAATCCGGTGCTCGTTGCGGAGCAGGCCGCAACGATCGACCTTTTGTCCGGCGGCCGGCTCGACTTTGGCGTTGGCAAAGGCTACCGGCACAACGAATTCGCAGGTTTCTGCGTCCCGATCGAGGAAGCCGACGCGCGCTTCAACGAATCGCTCGACGTCATCGTCAAATCCTGGACCGCGAAGCAGCGCTTCTCGCACCAAGGCAAATACTGGCGCTTCGAGGACATCATCGTCGAGCCGCCGACCGCGCAAAAGCCGCATCCGCCGATATGGATGGGGGCCGGCAGCCCGGACTCGATCCGTCAGGTCGCCGCCCGCGGCTACAATCTTTTGCTCGATCAGTTTGCCTCGTTCGAAACGGTCGCCGAGCGCATCGCGATCTTCAAGGCCGCGGTCGAAGCCCGCGGCCGGGTGTTCGATCCGATGGAGGTCGGCGTTGCCCGTGCCTTCTACGTGGCGAAAGATGCGGCCGATAAGGAAATAGCTCTCGAACGCCGCATGGAGGCGCAGCGCCGCCTCGCCGCGATCTCAAACCCGCCCGGGGGAAAAAGCAAGGCGAGCATCATGACGTTCTCAGATACCCGCGAAGCCAGCGAAGAAAGCGCACTCTACGGCACGCCGGACGAGATCGCCGACAAGCTCGGCAAGTTGCGTGCGCTCGGGGTCGAATATGTGCTGCTCAACGGCGGCGGCCTGGTCGGCCATGCCGAGGACAGCCTGCGCCGCTTCGCCCGCGAAGTGATGCCGGGTTTCGGCGCCGAAGCCCGGGCGCGTGTGGTGGGGTGAAAACTGTAACTTCCGTCACCCGGAGGTGCTCGATGCGAAGCGTCGAGCCTCGAAGGGCGACGGCCCGGGCGCCTGAGCAGCATCCTTCGAGGCTCGCTTCGCTCGCACCTCAGGATGATGATACGCTGAGATGATCAACAAAATTGTACAGTCGATGGCCGAGGCGTTGGCCGGCATCCGCGACGGCTCGGTCGTGCTGCTCGGCGGCTTCGGCAGCGTCGGTCAGCCCAATGCACTGATCGAAGCTCTGATCGAGCAAGGCGCCAAGGATCTGACGGTCGTGTCCAACAACGCCGGCACCGGCCGGTCCGGTCTGGCGCGGCTCCTCGAACTTGGCCGCGTGCGCAAGATCGTCTGCTCTTACCCGCGCAGCGCGGGTTCGGTGGTGTTCGAGGAGGTCTATCGCGCCGGTAAGATCGAGCTTGAAATCGTGCCGCAGGGCACGATGTCGGAACGTATGCGCGCGGCGGGTGCCGGCATTCCGGCGTTCTACACCGCGACCGCGGTCGGCACCAAGCTTGCCACCGGCAAGGAGGAGCGCGAAATCGGCGGTCGCAAATATCTCTTGGAGGAAGCGCTGCACGGCGATGTCGCGCTGATCGAAGCCTGGGAGGCCGATCGCTGGGGCAACCTGACCTACCGGTCGTCGGCGCGCAATTTTAATCCGGTCATGGCGATGGCGGCTGAGTTGACGGTGGCGCAGGCCCAGCACATTGTCGAGCTCGGCGCGCTCGATCCTGAAAAGATTGCCACGCCCGGTATCTATGTCGGCCGGGTGGTGCACGTAGCCTATGGCGAACCGGCGGTGACGTGATATGGCGACTGCAACGCTGCCCGATGCCTGCAAGCCGTTGACACGCGAGCAAATCGCCGCGCGGCTGGCGCGCGACATTCCGGAAGGCTGGTACGTCAATCTCGGGATCGGCGCGCCACTGAAGGTCGCCGACTACTTGCCCGCGGAGCGCGAGGTCATCTTTCATTCCGAGAACGGCATTCTCGGCATGGGACCGGTGCCGGCGCCGGCCGCCATCAACCCTTGGCTGATCAATGCCGGCAAGCAATACGTCACGCTGCGCGGCGGCGGTTCCTATATGCACGCCGCCGACAGTTTCGCGCTGATCCGGGGCGGCCATCTCGATCTCTGCGTGCTCGGCGCCTTCCAGGTCGCCGAGAACGGCGATGTCGCCAATTGGTCGATCTCGGACAACGACTCAGCGCCCGCGGTGGGCGGCGCCATGGATCTTGCCGCCGGAGCCCGGCAGCTCTGGGTGTTGATGGAGCACCAGACCAAATCCGGCGACAGCCGGCTGGTGCGCCGCTGCAGCTATCCGCTCACCGCGCTCGGCGTCGTCAAGCGCGTCTACACCAATCTTGCGGTGCTCGATGTGACCGACGACGGCTTTGTGGTCCGCGACATTGTGCCGGGCCTCACGCTCGAGGCGTTGCAGAGCGTGACCGACGCGCCGCTGCGCATGGCAATAATGTAAGCTTGGCGGCCGCGCCGTGAACACGGGAGGCGGTCGCATAAGATAGCCAACCGAACCCGCCGAGGTTCTTTCGGAAATCCGGCGGGCCTAGGTCGGAGTTAGCCGATCGGCGGTTTCCAGCCGGTGGGCGCGCGCAACGTGCCGAGATCGAGATTGTTGACGTTGGCCGCGCTGACCAGCAAAAGCGGCGTCCACAACGCCTTGGGCACGTCGCGCTTCTCCAGACAGTTGACCGCCGCGCGCACGCCCCAGCGGCCGATGATCACGGTCTGTTGCGCGACGGTCGCGCTCATTACGCCGTCACGGATGAATTTCTCCGTATCCACCTGAAAATCGGTGGCTGTGATGGTGACCTTGCCGGCACGGCCGGCGGCCAGCACCGCTTGCGCCGCGCCGATCGCGGTCGTGTCCGCGCCGTTATAGGCGCCGTCGATCTGCGGAAAGGTCTGCAGGAAGTCTTCCATCAGCTTCAGCCCGTCTGCCGGCGTCGACTGCGAATACTGCTCGCCGACCACGGTGACTTTCGGAAATTTCTCGATCAGCCGTTTTTTGAAGGAGTTGCCACGGTTCTCGGCCCAGGACGTCCCCGGCGCGCCGCGCAACATGACGACCTTGCCTTCGTTCTTGAGCGCTTGACCCATGAAGTCGGCCTGCATTTGGCCGATGATTTCGTCATCGGAACGGACGCGGGTCACGACCTTGTCGCTCCCGGTCATGACGTTGCAATTGACCACAGGAATGCCGGCGGCGACCGCGCGATCGACGGCGTCGGCGGTGCCCGGTCCGTTGACCGCGACGATGATGATGGCGTCGACTTTGCTCGCGATCAGATCTTCGATTTGCGAGATTTGCCGGTCGAGATATTGATAACCGCCGGCGTCGAACATGATCACCTTGACACCCAGCTTCTCCGCCTCGTCGATATAGCCATAAGCTTGCCCGACGAAATGCGGATTCGACAATTGCGGCAGCAGGACACCGATGGTGTACGGCTTTGCCGGTTTGGCCGGCCGTGCATAATCGTCGGCGCCCTCGGCCTGCGCCGGACCGAACCTGAATGCCACGGCGGCGGTGCCAGCCAGCATCGTCTGTAATACCGAACGTCTGTTCATGAGCTCTACTCCCTGCTTGTGTTTTTTATTCAGCGCCGGCGTTCCCGGGCCAAATCGATGTAGACCGCGATGATGATGATGGCGCCCACGACGATGTTCTGGACGTAGGAAGACACCTGGATCAAGTTCAGTCCGTTCGACAGCATGCCGAGAACGAGCACGCCCATCAGCGTGCGGCCGATACCGCCGACGCCGCCGGTGATCTTGCCGCCGCCAATGACGACAGCCGCGATCGAATACAGTTCCTGCACTTCGCCGAGCGTCGGCTGGCCGGATATGACGCGCGACGTCAGGACCACTCCGGCAATGCCGGCAAACAACCCGCTGACGACGTAGACCATGATCTTGTATTTGACGACGTTGATGCCGGAGAGGACGGCTGCCTCCTCGTTGCTGCCCATGGCATAGACGTAGCGGCCGAAACGCGTCCGGCTGAGCAGCACATAAGCGACGACGAACGCGACGGCCGCGATGACGGAGGGGACCGGAAATGGCCCCAAATAGCCGGCGCCGATAAACAGAAATTCGTGCGGCAGTCCGGCGATCGGCAGCCCGCCGCTCAGCGTCAAAGCGAGCCCGCGCGCCGCCACCAGCATGCCCAGCGTAGCGATAAAGGCCGGAATCCGTGCCTTGGCGATCAGTATGCCGTTGACCAGTCCTGCCAGGCAGCCCGCCAAGACTCCGACGACGATGCCTCCCACCAGTCCGAATTCGAGCATGCCCTGAGCGCAGGCGACGCTCACCAGCGCCAGCAACGAGCCGACCGACAAATCGATGCCGGCACTAAGAATGGCGAATGTCTGCCCGATCGAAATGAGCGCGAGGACCGAAATCTGGCGCGACACGTTGGTCAAATTGGTGACGCTCCAGAAGTTCGGATTGATGGTACCGAAAAACACCGCCATGGCGATCAATACCAACGGCATACCGATCCGGCCCCACGGCAGGCGGCGCAGCATGACAACGAAGCGATGGGAGTGCGTCGCCGCTGCAGGCTGTGTGGCGATGTCGCCGGCGGGAGCATTACTCACGCCAAATCTCCGTTGCTCACGTCATGTCTCCGTTAGTCACGTTAGTCTCCATTGCCGATTGATTGTCCGGTGCGCCGCGGAGTGCGCGGTCAAGGATGTTCTCTTCCGTCGCCTCCGCGCGCAAAAACTCGCCGCAGATGCGGCCGCCGCGCATCACCAGGATGCGATCGCTCATGCCGAGGATCTCCGGAAGCTCCGACGAGATCATGATGATGGCCGAGCCGCGCTTGAGCAGCTCGTTCATCAATTGATAGACCTCGACCTTGGCGGCAACGTCGATGCCGCGGGTCGGCTCATCGAACAGAAAAATATCCGCCTGTGAGCTGAGCCACTTGGCAATGACGACTTTCTGCTGATTGCCGCCGCTGAGGTAATGAACCCAGCGCTCGATGTCGGGGGCAGCGATGCGCATCGACGCGGCATAATCCTGCGCGTGGGTGTGCTCCTGCTGCCTATTGATGAAGCCGCCGCGCGAGAAGGCGCCGAGCGCGCTGAGCGTAATGTTGTGCTTGATAGACAGGTGCGCGAGGATTCCGTGGCGTTTGCGGTCTTCCGGAACCAGCGCAATGCCCTTGTGGATGGCGTGGGCGGGCGATTTGATGTCGACCGGCTGGCCATGCATCAGCACCTGACCGGCATCGAAGGGGTCGGCGCCAAAGATCGCCCGCGCCATTTCGGTGCGTCCGGCCCCGACCAGGCCGGCAATCCCTAAGATCTCGCCGCGGCGCAGATGAAAGCTGATGTCGTGCAACACGCCCTTGCGCGACAATTGCTCGACGCGCAGAACCTCGTCGCCAAGCGCGACTTGGATCTTGGGGAACTTCTCCATCAGATCGCGTCCGACCATCATGCGAATGAGCTGGTCGATCGATGTGTCCGCCACCCGCACGGTATCGACCCATGTGCCGTCGCGCAGCACGGTGGCGCGATCGCCCAGCGTCTTTACTTCGTCGAGCCGATGCGAAATGTAGACGATCGCGACCCCGCGCTGCTTGAGCTCCGCGATCGCTGAGAATAGTTGGTCGATCTCATGTGCCGTCAGCACCGCGGTCGGCTCGTCCATCACGATGAGCCGTGAGTTGAGCGATAGCGCCTTGGCGATTTCGACCATTTGTTGCTGGGCGATGCCCAGCCTCTTCACCACCGCCTGCGGGTCGATTTGCAGATTGAGCGAGGCGAGCAGTTCGCGCGCCTGGCGAACCAAGAGCTTATGGTCGACGAGCCCGAAGCGGCGCAACAGCATCGGTTCACGGCCGAGGAAGATATTCTCCGCGACCGTCATGTCCGGCACCAGATTGAGCTCCTGATAGATGGTGCTCACGCCGAGCAACTGGGCGTCGTGCGGATTGCGGATCGTGACCGGCCGGCCCTGGAATAAAATCGTGCCGCTGTCGGGCGGAAAGACGCCCGAGAGAATCTTGATAAGCGTGGATTTGCCGGCGCCGTTTTCGCCGAGCAGGACATGCACCTCGCCGGCGTACACGGTCAGGTCGACGCCGTTCAGCGCCAGGACGCCGGGAAAGCGTTTGACGATGCCGCGCATCTCGAGAAAGGGCTGGAGCTGCGTTGCGGTCATGTCAGGGTCTGGCGCCCATTTTTACAGTGGTCGCAACCTGCGCCCAAAATGAACGCTAACAGCGGCCATTAAATGCGATTTGATCTGGATCAATTGCGGTCGGGCGGACAGCTATCACAAAACGAACCGGACCTTCGCCCAATGCGGCAGCGAAATGCGCCTCGCAACATCGTCGCGCCCTTGATAAGAACGCCCTGCGGAATCTCATTGCGGACCGGGAGACAGCTTTATGGATCGTTTTGCGCGCGGCCCCTTTCACGTCGGATACGAGCGCCGGGTCGACCTCGACGCGTTACGGCAAAAGCGTATTGCCAAGGCCGACGCCGAGCGCCGTAAGGCGGGCCTCGATGCGTTGCTCGTTTGGAAAGACGAGAACGGCCGTTACCTGACGGATCTGCGGCCACAACTGATTGCTGGCAAAACCACAGCCCTCAACGGTGCGTTGTTGATCGAGGGCAAGGCGCCCATCATGTTCTGTTCCGGTGGCGAACGCGACCGTGTCGATCGGACGATGCCGTGGGTCACAGAGGTGCATACGATTCCGATCATCGAGGAGAAGGCGTTGGTCGAGGGGCTGGTGAAGGACATTCTCGGTCCGGTCTTGCGCCAGTATGGCCTCACCGATGCGAAGCTCGGCCTCGATGAGTCCAATATGGTGTTCTACAAAGCGCTGACGTCGCATTTTCCCAAACTCAAGGTGGAAGACGGCGACACGCCGATGCAGCAGGCGCGGATGATCAAGCTCGACGAGGAGATCGTCCTGCTCGAGGAGGCGACCGCCATCGCCGACGCCGTTTGTGCCACGGCAACGGCGGCGGTCGCCGACGGCGTGCGTGAATGCGAAGTGGCCGGCGAGGCGATGCGGACTTTGTTCCGCCTTGGCGGCGAATACGCCCATGTGATGACGCCGTTCGTCGCGTCAGGCGAGCATATGGCGCCACCGCATCGGATTTGCAGCGACAAGCTCATTCGCCACGGCGATGTGGTGTTCATCGATATCGGCGCCGCCTGGGGCGGCTATTTCGGCGATATGGCGCGCACCGTCATCTGCGGCAAAGCATCGAGCGAGCAGAAGAAAGTCTACACGGCTGTCTATGAAGGGCTCAAAGCCGGCATTGCGGAAATGCGGCCCGGCCGCACCAACAAGGACGCGGCCGAGGCTTTGATCAAGGCCGCCGACAAATACGGTCTCGGCGGCCGCTTCCTGTCGCTGTTCATCGCCCACGGCGTCGGCATCGGCGCCAATGAGCCGCCCTATATCGGCGAGACCCTGCCCGGCGCACCGACTTATGAATTCAAGCCGGGCATGGTGTTTGCAGTCGAGCCGCTGATTTGGGTTGAGAATGTCCGCGGCGGCGGCGGTGTGCGTCTGGAGGAAATGGTGCTGGTCACTGAAAACGGACCGCATGTGATGTCGCGGGCGCCATTCGACGAGGGCCTCATGCTATGATTTTTGGCGCGACATCCGGCAGCCCGACTGTCAAAATGGCCGTCTGACGCACTTCGGGTGTCCGATCCTCGATCTCACCGGGGGAGGCGAAAATAACGACGTCAGCCACGGTGCGGGCGCTTAAGACGCTGACGTTCATTTATGTCCCGCGCGAGGACCGGGTCGTGGCCGCCATCAATGCCGGCCAGCCTGACGCCTGGTCGTGCTGGCTGACGCGACGGCTCGCTTTGGCGGTGCTCGACCGTGCCGCGGAATATCTCACGAGCACGTCCGGCTTGGCGCAGCGCGCGCCTGCGGAGCTGCGCGGCGAGCTGATCGCGTTTGAGCGTGACGCAGCCATTGCCAAGACCTCGCGCGCGATGTCGGTGACGCCGTCCGATGTGCTCAAGTCGAGCGCGAGCGCAGCCGAGCTTGCGGAGCGGCTGACGATCACCCAGCAGCGTGACGGCTTTCGGCTCGACTTGCTCGGACAGAGCGGCAGCGGAGCTGCGGGAGTGCTCAAGCGGGCCGAAATGCAGCGCATGTTGCAGATGCTACAAATCCAGGTGACCAATGCCGCTTGGCTGACGGCTCCGGGCAAGCCTCAAGCCGCTCCGGCCCCGGCCGCGAACGATCCGAAGCCGGTCCGGCACTGACCGCCTCGCGCCGTTGACGGCAACCAAGGAAGTCTGT
Organism: Hyphomicrobiales bacterium; assembly: GCA_003164375.1. Classification (GTDB taxonomy): domain Bacteria; phylum Pseudomonadota; class Alphaproteobacteria; order Rhizobiales; family Xanthobacteraceae; genus BOG-931. Next base: position 19,458 of record PLTE01000055.1, read on the forward strand.
CAAAAATGCCGACGGTACCCGTGTCGGCATGACCTAATTTTCGACAACGCGAAAAAACAGAGGGAGTGAGTACGCGCCATGACCACCTTAACCTGGGACCACGTTCATCTGCGCACAATCAATCCGGAGGCCATGGCAGAGTGGTTCGAGAAAATGCTTGGCGCCGAGGTGCTGCGCTCCACGCAGGAGGGCAAGCCCCGCATCGATCTGAAGCTTGGCGGCGCCAATATCTTTATCGCTCCGGTGACTGCCGGCGACGGCGTCAACGCGGCGCCCACCATCCCGTATCGCGGTCTCGATCATTTCGGGCTTGCCGTGACCGGCATCGATGCCATCGCCGCCGAGCTGAAGAAGAAGGGCGTCGAATTCACCAAGGAGCCGACGACGGTGCGGCCCGGCGTGCGCATCTGCTTCATCAAGGCGCCGGAGGGCGTGTCGATCGAACTGCTTGACCGCAGCGGCAATTGACGTCCGCGCGCTTGACTCCGAGCCAATGAGATCGAATCGGATCTGGAATCTTTATTGGGGCATGATCTTGCCCGAAAGCCGGTTCCCAGTTTTCGGGATCATGCCCTAATTCACCACGATCGGCGTGCGCAGCTGCACCCGACTATACAAATCCACGATATCGTCGTTGACGAGGCGGATGCAGCCGAAGGCGACGGCATTGCCGATGGTCTTCGGCGCGTTCGTGCCGTGAATGCGCGATGAACTGTCGTCGAGTTGCAGCAGGCGCGCGCCGAGCGGGTTGCCGGGGCCGCCTGGCATGGGGCTAGGATTGCGCTTGAGCAAGTCCGGTGGCGGTTGCCATGACGGCCATTCCGTCATGCTCGCAATGTGCCGCAGACCGGCGAGGTCCTTGCATTGATCGCCGAGCGCGATGCCGTAGCGCAGCGCGACATTGTTGGGTTGGATCAAATAGAGAAAATGCTGCAGCTTATCGACGACGATGGTGCCGGGCGGCAGCAGCGTGCGATAGAAGGTGGGCTGGCGCCGAAATACGTAAGGCTGATCGGGATCGGATGAACCGCCATCGACGCCGGGCGCGAGATCGCCGTCCTTGGCAATGGTGCTTGGCCGCGGCGGCGGCGCCGTCAAGTTTTGCACTTCACGCTTGAGCGCCGGCGGTTCGGCCTGATGCGACGTCCCGGTCCAGAAAATATAGCCGCCGGCGCCGAGCGCCGCAGCGACAATGGCCATCACGATCCAACCGGCGCGGCCTAATCGCGACGGCTCAGCGATCGCGGCCTCGTCCTCGGTCCACGCCATTTCAGCTTCGATGCGTTCGATCGCCGCTTCCAGCGCGGCTTCCTCGGCTGAGATCTCGTTTAATGACGGCTGCGGACGCAGCGCGCGCAGCCGGCTCGCCAGCATCTGCCGGGCGCGGTCATAGACGCCGCGACGCCACCGCGCATCGCCCGCGCCGGGCGCGGTCACCGCGTGCAAAAGTGCCGAGTAATAGTCCACCATCGGGTTGCAACCGCCTCATCAGCGATCTTACCCAAAAATGCCGTTCTGCGCGCGGCGTCGTTGCTACTGCTGAAAATTCGGCGCAGCAGGCTGCTTGGGTTTGGCCGCGGTATTAGGCGTAGCGGCCGCCGGTGTCGCCGCGAGTGTCGCCGACGGCTTATCTGCCTTCGCCTTGCCGTCCGTTGGCTTCGCCGTCGCCGGCTGGATGTCGGTAGGCTTCGCCGCTGCAGCCTTGACGCCGGCGGGCTTGGCGGCCTCCGGCTTGTGCTTGGATTTCTTCTTGACCACCGGATCGGCGGCCTCAGGCACCGCCGCCAACGTGGCGATTTGCGCCGGCGAGCGGGTCGGGCCGGTATAGACGACGACCGGCGTCACCGGGCCTGCATCCAACAACAGGTTCTTCGGCGTCGGTGCGCGCAACGCCGACAACAACACGGAAAACTGCGGACTGCCTTCGCCGCCAGCGCCATCGGCCGAGGCGCCGTTATCGGGCAGCACGTCCGGGTCGTCTTCCTCCGTGGCCGGGCGCTTCCGATGCGGACCGCACATCGCGTCTTTCAAATTGGGCGGCGCGGCGTCGATCGGGGTGAGCGCATCGACCGTTCCGAGCGAGGGCGTCAGCCACGACAAAGGCCGCTGATTAAAGCCGCCCTCGAGCAGTTCCGCCGCCTTGATCGCGCGCGCGGACGACGACGGCGCGCCGAGCACCACCGCTATCAATTGCTTGTTGTCGCGCGTTGCGGTGGCGACGATGTTGAATCCCGAGGCGCAGATGAAGCCCGTCTTCATGCCATCGGCGCCGGCATAGCGGCCGAGCAACGGATTGTAATTGCGCACGACGCGCCGGCCCCATTTGATCGCCGGGATGTGCCAATAGGAATTATATTCGGGGAATTCGCGGATCAGGGCGCGCGCGAGCATGGCGAGATCGCGCGCCGACATGATCTGGCCGTCGGCCGGCAACCCGTTCGGATTGACGAAACTCGATTCCGACATGCCGAGGCGATGCGCGGTGTCGGTCATTTCCTGCGCGAAGTCGTCGATCGAGCCCCCGATGCCTTCGGCCAGCAGCACTGCCATGTCGTTGGCCGACTTCACCATCATCATCTTCAGCGCGTTATCGACGGTGACCTGGGTGCCGACCGGGAAGCCCATTTTGGTCGGCGACTGCGCCGCCGCATTCGGCGACACCGGGAACAACGTGTCGAAGGTGATGCGATGGTCGCGGATGGCGGACAGTGTGACGTAGAGCGTCATCAATTTAGTGGTCGAGGCCGGATACCACGGATAGGTCGCGTTTTCCGCGCGCAACACCTTGCCGCTCTCGACGTCGACCAGAATCGACGACGAGGCGTCGGCTGGCGTCGCCGCAACGACGGAACCGAACGCGAGAGCGCCTATTGAGATGGCCCCTGCCGCGATGGACTTAAGAACAAGACCGAGCACCGGCGCCCGGAAACATTGACTACAAAGCACGTGTCGCGGTCCGTCGGTTGATCGGGCCCAGTTGAAGGACGGTGGGGCCGCGAAGGTTTCACGGAAGGTTCACGCAGCGTCGGCGCGGCACTATGTAAACCAAAGGTGGCCTCGAAGGCAAAGCCGAATAGCGGTATCCTTAAAAGCCGTGTGGATTTCGAATCCACCCAGGCAGGACGCATAAGCCTCGGAAAAGCGACGCAAAAACGACGGAAATTCGGCAATGGGTAAAGCCCGGGAGGAAACATGACGGCCTGCATCGTGGGATGGGCGCACACGCCCTTCGGCAAGCTTGCCGGCGAAACCGTCGAAAGCCTCATTGTGCGGGTCACAGGCCAAGCGCTGGCCGATGCCGGGATTGCGGCCAACGACGTCGACGAGATCGTGCTCGGCCATTTCAACGCCGGCTTCTCGGCGCAGGATTTCACCGCTTCGCTGGTGCTGCAGGCCTCGCCCGAGCTGCGCTTTACGCGCGCCACGCGGGTCGAGAACGCCTGCGCCACGGGTTCCGCCGCGGTGCATCAGGGGCTCAAATCGATCGCCGCGCGCTCGGCCAGGATCGTGCTCGTGGTCGGCGTCGAGCAGATGACGACGACGGCGCCCGCCGACATCGGGCGCAATCTCTTGAAAGCCTCTTACGTGCGCGAGGAGGCCGATATCGACGGCGGCTTTGCCGGCATTTTCGGCCAGATCGCGGCGCGCTATTTCCAGCGCTGGGGCGACCAGTCGGCCGCACTCGCCCAAATCGCTGCCAAAAACCACAAAAACGGCGTCGGCAATCCTTACGCGCAGATCAGAAAAGATCTCGGCTACGAGTTCTGCCGCGCCGAAAGCGAGAAGAACCCGCTGGTCGCGGGCCCGCTCAAGCGCACCGATTGTTCGCTGGTCTCCGACGGCGCCGCGGCCTTGGTGCTGACCAACGTCGAGACCGCGCTCACGCTCAACAAGGCGATCGTGTTTCGTGCCGCGCAGCACGTGCAGGACTTTCTGCCGATGTCGCGGCGCGACGTGCTCAAATTCGAAGGCTGCGCTGTAGCCTGGCAGCGCGCGCTCGCCGAGGCCGGCATCGCGCTTTCGGATCTCTCCTTCGCCGAAGTGCATGACTGCTTCACCATCGCTGAGCTGATCGAATACGAAGCCATGGGCTTGGCGCCGGAAGGGCAGGGCGCGCGCGTCATCGCCGAGGGAACGGTCGCCAAGGACGGCGCATTGCCGATCAATCCGTCCGGCGGCTTGAAATCGAAGGGCCACCCGATCGGCGCCACCGGCGTATCGATGCACGCGATTAGCGCGATGCAGCTCACCGGCACCGCCGGCGGCATGCAGGTGAAAAACGCCAAGCTCGGCGGCATCTTCAACATGGGCGGAACGGCGGTTGCGAATTACGTGAGTATTCTGGAAAGGCTGCGGTGAAACTCCTCCTTCTCCCCGCACGCGGGGCGAGGTGAAAAAGCAATCTCGTTCTCGCGATGCGCCCGCATCCGAGTTTTGCGTTCAAACCTCAACCCAAGCCCTTCCAATATTTCCTCCCTCCAAAGAAAGAAGGGAGGCGGAGCGCCAAAAGACGCACCATCGGGCCGCATCTTGCGATGCGGCGCGCGCCTTTGCTCCGTCCTCTCCGTTTGACCGGAAAAGACCGGGCCCTAGGGACCCATTGGAACAGGGCGCGCTCGCCTTTCGGCGCC
>PLTE01000420.1 GCA_003164375.1 Hyphomicrobiales bacterium
GGGGGACCGCGCACTTGCGCGGTGGAGGGGGCGCGGGGCTCAACGAGCATGAGGCGCTTCAAGGAAGTACCGGAGGCGACGTTTCCATTACCTTGCGACGGCAACGAAGCTCCGAGTCAGTCGCCCCGCCCACCGCGCAAGTGCGCGGTCCCCCCTCCCCGCTATCGCGGGGCGGGATGACGCGCCCTCACTCGCCAACCATTTCCTTTTGCCGAATCCGGCCGACACGGCCGATACTATGTGCTGACCGGACACCGCCCCATGACCACGACGATCGAAACCATCCTCCTGCTCCTCGCCGTGCTGGTGATCGTCGCCGTGGTGGCGCGGCGGCTCGATATTGCGCCTTCGATCCTCCTCGTCGTCGCCGGCATCGCGCTGGCGCTCACGCCCGGACTGCCGCGCATTGAACTCGCACCCGAACTGGTGCTGCTCGGCATCCTGCCGCCGCTGATCTATTCCGCCGGCGTCGCCATGAGCTGGCGCGAATTCCGTTTCAATCTGCGGCCGATCGCGCTGTTCGCCTTCGGCTGCGTGGTGTTCACCACCTGCGCGGTGGCGGCCGCCGCGCATTGGCTGCTCGGCATGCCGCTGGCTATCGGCTTTGTGCTCGGCGCCATCGTGGCGCCGCCCGACGCGGTGGCGCCGCTCGCCATCGTGCGGCGTCTCGGCGTGCCGCGCCGGCTCGTCGTCATCCTTGAAGGCGAAGGTCTCGCCAATGATGCAACCGCGCTGGTGCTTTACCGCTTTGCCGTCGTCGCGGCGTCGACCGGGCTGTTTTCGCTGGACAAGGCGGCTGCCGACTTTGCGCTGATCGTGGTCGGCGAGATCGCCTTCGGCATCGCCGTCGGCTGGGCAAGCTTGCGGCTGCGCCGCTGGGCGGGCGATCCGCGCGTCGAAATCACGCTGTCGCTGATGACGCCCTATGCGGCCTATCTGCTGCCGCAGCATCTGGGCGGATCGGGCGTTTTGGCGACGGTGGCGGCGGGCCTGTTCGTCAGTTGGAACGGGCCCTTGCTCATTCCGGCGGCGACCCGGCTGCAGGGCATCTTCTTCTGGGACCTGGTGGTTTATCTGCTCGAAGGCTTCGTCTTCCTGGTCACCGGCATGCAGACACGAACTTTGTTCATTCGCATGCATGAGATCCCGTGGCAGCACGTCGCTTACGCGATCTTGCTGACCGTGGCGGTGGTGATCGCGACGCGCTTCATCTGGGTCTTTCCGGCGGCGCTCCTGCCGCGCTGGCTGAACCGGTCGCTGGCGCGCCGCGATCCGCTGCCGCCCTGGCCGTGGCTGTTCTTCCTGGGCTTTGTCGGCGTCCGCGGCGTCGTCTCGCTGGCGGCAGCTTTGGCCATTCCGTTTTTCACCGCAGCCGGTGAGGCGTTTCCCGATCGCGATCTGATTTTATTCGTCACCTTCGGCGTCATCGTCATCACGCTGATCGGGCAGGGCTTGCTGCTGCCGAGTCTGGTGCGCTGGCTCGGCCTGGCGCAACACGCCGCCGACGAACAGCAACGCGAGCACGAGGCTGAGCTCGCCGCGCGTTCGGGAGCCTTGAAAGTGGCGTATCGCCGCTTGGAGCAGTTCGCGGCAGACGGCCGGGTTTCGCCCAAGGCGCTGAAAGTCCTGCGCGCGCGCCACGACTATCGCGCCGGCCGGCTACCGCAAACATCGCCGGACGGCATCGACGTCACGGCGGTGGCCGCGGATGTGCGGATCGAACTGATCGCGGCGGAACGCGAATATATTTACAGCCTGCTGCAAGCCGGCCAAATCACCGATGAAGCGCGCCGGCGCATCGAGCGCGAGCTTGACCTCGAGGAAGCGGGCGTCGCATTCAAGCAAGAAGGCGGCGGGGAGCCGCCGCTATAGTGGATTGATTTGATCTTCGTATCCAGTGAGCCAAACACCAAAGGCCCGCGCCATGCCCGAACTGTTCGCCGATCGCTACACCGCACGCCTCGACAGGCCGGTCGTGCTGTTTCTGATCGGCATGCGCTTCAACAGACTGTTGGCGCTGCGGCAATGGCTTCCGGTGGCGGCCGCCATGCCGCGCATGCTGGCGGAGCTATCGAAAAAGCCGGACGCGGGATTATTGTTCCACCGTACCTATCTGTCCGGCCGGGTGATTCTGGTGCAGCAATATTGGCAGAGCTTCGACCAGCTGCTCGCTTACGCCCATGACAAGTCGGGTGAGCATTTCCCGGCTTGGGCCGCGTTCAACCGCGCCGTCGGCACCGACGGCTCGGTCGGCATCTGGCACGAGACCTATCTGGTCGAGCCGGGCAAGAGCGAATGCATCTATACCAACATGCCGCGCTTCGGCTTGGCGGCAGCCGCGGCGCATGTCAAAGCCGAGGGCCGGCTCGCCAATGCGAAAGACCGGATGAGTGCATGAGATGACGAAGAGCAAAATGACAAAAATCTATCTGGCGGGCCCGCTGTTTTCGATCGCCGAACAGCACTTCAACTCCGACCTGGCGCTGTTTCTAAAAAGCGAAGGCTTCGACGTGTGGCTGCCGCAAGACCACGAGCCGCGCCGCAACACCGCGAAGGCTATTTTTCAGATGGACGTGAAAGGGCTCGATTGGGCCGACATGGTCGTCGCCTGCATGGACGGCCCCGATCCCGACAGCGGCACCGCCTGGGAGTGCGGCTACGCCTACGCCAAGGGCAAGCCGGTCGTGTGCTACCGGACGGATTTCCGCGTGTCCGGCGACACCAAAGGCGCGCCCTATAATCTGATGCTCAGCGAGAGCGCGACGGCGCGGTTCGAGGTTCCGTTTCGCACCGGCATCGCCGAATTCCATAAGCGCATGCTGGCGCATATCCGCAAAGCGTTGCGGGCGAGGAATGTGTAGCCCGCATGACGCTTCGTTCGATGCGGACGATTTGCTCCTCCCGTCATATGGTCAAGATCGGCATCGGCGCTTCGAAGCCGCGCAACAGGTGTTCGCCGAGCGGGCGCCACGGCGCCGAAGCTGCGGCGGCGAACGGCGCGGTGGCGAGAAGCGGCGAACCGAGCAGTTTGGTCAGGTCCTGCACCCGCACCACCACATTGACCGCGGGTCCCACCAGCGTGAACTGCAAGCGCTCCGGCACGCCGACATTGCCGTAGATGACTTCGCCCAGATGCAGCGCAATGCCGAACTCGATCGCCTGGCCGGCCGCGACCTGAGGCGCCGCGCCGAGCCGCCGGCGCGCGTCATTTGCCGCCGCGAGCGCCCGGCCGCAGGTTTCTTGCGGCGTGCCCTCGACGCGGAACAGGCCGAGCACTGCGTCGCCGATCAGCGAGACGACTTCACCGCCATGGTCGAGCACGGCGGCCGCCGTCATCTCGAAATAACGGCCCAGCAGCGCAAGAAAATCGTCGGCCGGCAGGCGGTCGGCAAGTTCGGTAGAGCGGCGCAGATCGCTGTACCACAGCGCCGCGGTGATCTTCTCGCCGTCGCCGCGGCGGATCGAGCCGTTGAGCACCGCTTCGCCGGCGCGTTTGCCCAGATAGGCATCGGCAACGTTCTGCGTGACGCTATGCTCGATCTTGGCCTTCAGCGCGATGCCGAGCTCGCGGCTGATGCGTTGCAGCTGCGCGATCTCGCCGTCGGTGAAGCCCGAGGCGCGGTCGGCGAGCCAGGAGCAGATGATGCCGTTCTGGCCGGCGCGGCCGAAGCTGACCGTGAACAGGAGATAATCGGTTCCGCCCAAAGCGCGGAACTCCTCAAGCAGCGGAAAATCGACCAACGCCGTCTCGCCCGTCAGCCGGCGCCGCAGCACCGGCAGGCGATGCGCCAGGGCATGGCTGATCGGGCTCTTCAAAAACTCCGCATCGTTGGTTTGTTCGGGACGGAACAGGTCGATCACGACGCCCGCTTCCGGGTTCCAGCTCATGGCGCTGACGTCGTAAAGCGGATGCAGCACGCGGTAGCCGACCCGCCCGCGCAGGATCGGCATGCCAACGCCGCGCAGCCGCTGGCACAGCTCGCCATACAGCGCCGCCGGCTCGGCTTCGAGCAGCGCCTCGTCGGCGAGCCACGCCACGATGGTGTCGCCGAGCACCGTCGACGCTGTCGTCTGATTATCCATGCGCGGCGATCTTAGAGCATGATTCCGAAAAGTGGCTACCGGTTTTCGGAAAAGATCATGCTCAATACAAAGAGCTTGAGCCCTATCGGTTCTGATTTGATCGGAACCGATAAGGCTCAAGCGCGCAGGATGGGACGAATGAAACGCTTAAGCCCGCTGCGGCAGCATCCGATCCTCGGCCTCGAAATAATGCCGGGCATGGGCGACGAGCTGCGGGTCGCTCGGATGATCGACGGTTTCGACGCCGGCGACGATCTTCATCAGTCGCGGCGCGTGCTGGTCGATGTGCTTGACCAGCGCGTTTTTGGCATTGCCGGGCCCGGTAATCAGAACCGTGCCGCAGTCGGTGATCGCTCCGACGATGGCTTGCAGGAAGTTGCGATCCTCCGCGGCGTGCCCGCTGCCCAACGCGTTCGCCTTATGGTGAATGTGCCGCGTCGGATGATCCGGGTGCAACACCAGCCGTTCGACGTCGGTCGGACCGAAGTGGAATATGCGGGCTTCATGGTGATCGATCCAAATGACCGCATGAAAGTGATGGATCGTCATGGCATATAGTCCTTTTGACACGTCCGCAGGCGCTGATGAGCACGAAAATTCTTCAGGACGCCGCGGTAGGTACTTCCACCATGGTGTGGCTATTATCGACGCCGTCATACACCGCGACCTGAACGATCGGATGAGCAGTCTTAATCGCCAGCGCCGCCGAATGCGCCGCTTCGGACGTCTGGTAGGAACCCTTGGTTTGCCGGTCGACCTGGAGCAAAAAGCGGCCGCGCTCCGGTCGCTTGCGCTGTGAGACGACTTCGTTGAGTTCCGTTTCTTTTTCGGAATCGTCTTTTACGGGCATTTTGATTTGGCGCGGGGCCATTCGGTACTCCTATGTGGGGGACACCCAATGTAAGGTGTCTGGGCATCGAGCGCCAGCAAGATTACGCTAAATCCGGCCACGGCAGCGAGGTTCCGCTGTGCCGAAGGAACGAACGCGAGGCGATTGGGTTCGGCACGATGTCATGTTCCGAACTCTGACGATGTGAATTGATCTGAATCAATACAGTCCGCGCGTTGCAAGGCTAATTGCGCGGTATGACGCTTCATCGGCTTCCTGAAAAATGGACGCCTGTTTCAATTACGCCGCCCGACAGCGATCTTGCAGTCTGCGTAATCGATGAACAGGGAGTCCACGCGCTGCTATTTCCATGCCGGAGGAATGAATCCGACTGGGCCGACGCTTCAACCAGAAAGCGGATCGATATCGCGCCGACACATTGGCGTATTTGGACGGAAAATCAGTAGATTGACGGTTTAAATCTCTTTTGCCTTGGACTGCATCAGGGCTTTCAGCTTCTGCTTCTCCTCGGCGAGAACGCAAATCATCATCGCGCGTTTGACCGGATCGGTCTCGGTTTCAAGCAGAAGATTGAATCGATCGATGTTGGCTTGCATGATTCGATGCATGAACGCCTCCGTCCTTGGCCGGCCCAGTCAGGACCGGCTCGGCAGCTCAAATTCACGAGCGTTGGGCGGGAGTGCGCGGCCACTGTAATGCCGGAGGCGGTCGTGTCTCTCAAGCGTTAGCGTGCATCCGCGCAACGAGGAAAAACGACGCAGCAAGGAAGCGTGACGCGGCTAACGACAAACAAGTCTAGCAGTGAACGTCGGCTTGGTCGAGGACTATCCTAATCATCCTTTTTCGCCGGCGGCGATATCGTCGCTTGTGCGGCGCTAGGCCTTAAGCTTCATTCCGGCTCGGGTTCCGGCACGGGGACGTTGAAGCCGTTCAGCGTCACCGAGACAAGACAATACAGTCCCACGAGGTAGTGGAGTGCACCCCTAGAGTGAG
>PLTE01000060.1 GCA_003164375.1 Hyphomicrobiales bacterium
CAAATCGCCAACTTCTATCCCGAGCTGAGCGATCCCGACGTGTTGGTGGAGAAGCGCTGGTGCACGAGCGCAAGCGCGCTTTCGAAATCCGGATCGTGCAGATCGGGATAATAGGCACCGAGCTGATCGGCGAGGAACATGCCCTTGTAGATCAGCGTGCGGCACGAGATCGACACCGGGTAATAATGCGCGACGCTGCGGCCGCGCTTGCCGTAGAGGATGCCGGAGATGGTCTTGCGCAGGATGTAGAGCCGCCGTTCGAACTCGTCCTCCGAGGTGACCGTCGGGCCGCGGGCGAGGAAGACCTGCTTGTGCACCGGCTCGGTCGGCTTCACCGTTTCGCCGAGCGTCGAATTGTCGGTTGGCACGTCACGCCAGCCCAACAGCGTCATCCCTTCCTGCGCGGCAACCGCCGCATAAGTGTCCATGACGTCTTTGCGCCATGCCTCATCGTGCGGCAGGAACAGTGCGCCAACGGCATAGTGGCCGGGTGGCGGCAGATTGAAGCCGAGCTCCGCCGCTTTCTTGGCTAGGAATTTATGCGGTATCTGCACCAAAATACCGGCGCCGTCGCCGGCGCGCGGATCTGCGCCAACCGCGCCGCGATGCTCGAGATTGACCAGGATTGTCAGCGCGTCTTGGACGATTTTGTGCGATTTTCGGCCCTTGATGTCGGCAATAAATCCAACCCCGCAGGAATCCTTTTCCAGCGCCGGATCAAACAGGCCGAAACCAGACGCATTCATCGTCGCACTCACGCTCCTCGCCTGAAGCCCCGAAACATCGGCCTCAAGGTTCCGACGCAATCCGCCCCCTGCGCAACCCGACCCCTTGCGCCCCGCCACCGGGGAAGCGGGAGTGCGCCTTTGGGCGAGCCACACATCTTGGAGGCAACCTTCGTGCCGCTTACCGGCCGCTGGCTGCTTGCTTCTGCCGCCGTCCGACGCGCCCTCGCCTACCGGCGGTTGACCCCCGCGTCTCGTCGGATCGTCCGACCGCGCGCTTTGCAGGTCACCAATTGGGACAGCAATACTGTCCTATGCCGAACATGGCAAATTCCAGACGCCAACACAAGCGTTCGGCCCGAGTCCCGGCACGGATTTCTGCGCACGTTCCACCATTGAAGTGGATCATGGGACGCGGATCAGCGCAATGGGCGAGCATAGGTCGCGTCGGTGTCGCGCGCGCGACGGGCCGATCGCGGGTTGCGGTCGGGGCGAGAACTTGCGCTGTGGATTCCCGGCGGTTGAAGGGGTAAGGAATCGGAGCCGGGAAAATAGACCGTTCGGACCTCAGCGGCATGTGGAACGCCCGAATTCGTCTGCTGTCGATGCATCCGCACGACGAAGGCGTTCCCGAACTGCAGACCGTCGCACCGTTGACCAAGCCGGAAATCGAAAAGGCGCGGCTGCTCTACTTCCTCAATAACCAGATCATCTCGCCCGAGGAAAAAGCCATCGGCCTTGGCGATATGGACGGCAAGCGCATGACAGCGGTCCTTAAAACCGCCGCCGCTGCCTATAACTTGTAACTTGCCGCGCACGCCTACGGTCGATGAGGTGTTCAATGGTTCTTTTCTGCCGCCGAAATCGGACCGCATGCTAACCGCGGCCGGCAAACAGGCGTTCGACCGGGGCTTTGAAAGGCGCGATTGCAGCGGGAGACCGACAGAATGACTAGCCACGAAAAGTTCATGCGAATCGCCATCGAAGAGGCCAAAGCGGGCGCGGCCATGGGCGAGCAGCCGTTCGGCGCGGTCGTCGCGCTCAACGGCGAGGAAATCGTGCGGGCGCGCAGCCTGAAAGTGTCGACCTGCGACACCACCGCTCATTCGGAAACGCTCGCCATCAAATACGCCACGCAGAGGCTCAAACAGCGGACGTTGCCCGAGGGCTCCATCTTTTATTGCACGTGCGAACCGTGTCCGATGTGTCTTGGCGCCGTGCTCAACGGCGGCATCAAGACGATCGTCATCGGCGCGCGCAATCGGCAGGTACAGCAATTCGCCAAGCTTGCCTTCCACTTCAAGGACTATTCGGTCGAACGCTTTGCCGAAATGGTCGGCTGGGACCTGACTGTGGTTGGTGGCGTACTGAGCGATGAATGTATCGCGCTTTATGCCGGGACGCACGTCGAACTCACGCGATGAAACGGGCCCACCGACATGATTAGGCGGCCGTTACACAGCGCAGCGGCCGTCGAATGCAAAGGTCAAGGAAACACTATGCAAGCCAGCGCCGTCGATACAGTCATCGGAGCATTGAAAGCTGCGGGCGTCAGTGTCGCCTGCTACTTGCCCGACTCGCTATTCAAGGAACTTTATCCCGCTCTGGACGGCGATGCGGATATTCGCACCATCCGCGTCACCAACGAGGGCGAGGGCGCGGCGATCTGCGGCGGCGTGTGGCTGTCCGGAAAGCGCGCCGTGCTGGTGATGGAGAATTCCGGCTTACGCGCCGCGATCGAGCCGCTCGCGCGGATCGGCATGGGCGCCGGCATACCGGTCGTCATGTTGATGAGCTATCGCGGCGACCTCGGCGAAAACAATTGGTGGGCGATTCCGCACGGCATGACGATGGAGCCGCTGCTTGGCGCGATGCGGATTCCCTATCGGGTGGTGGATCGCGAACCGGAGATCGCGCGGGCGATCCACGACGCCTTCACCTGGTCGCACGCCGCTTACTACCACGCGGCGGTCGTGCTCTCCGGGAGTATTGTGCGATGATGCGGTTCGACTGCATGACGATCCTCGCCGGGAAGCTGAAAGCCGAGCTCGTCATCCTGTCGCTCGGCGCCAGCGTCGACGAGTGGTACAATGCTGCTCCGCATATGCGTAGCGCGAGCTTGTTTCAGCAGCAGCTCGGGTGTGTCACGCCGCAAGCTCTGGGCCTCGCCGTCGGTCTGCCGCACCGCCGGGTGATCTCCCTCGATACCGACGGCGGCATGATGTTCAACCTCGGCATTCTTGCGACGCTCGCGAACGAGTGCCCGAAAAACCTGCTGGTGATCGTCTGGGACAACGAATGCTACCAATCGATTGGCGGGCCGCCCACGCACACCGCGACCGGAATCGTGGATTTGGCAGCGATCGCCCGCGGAGCCGGCATCGAGTGTGCTTATACCGTGCGCGATCTCGATGAGTTCGGCCGGCGTTGCGACGAAGGCTTGCGGGCGCAAACGCCGTTCGTCATCGTCGCAAAGGTCGATCGGTCCGTCCGGCGCGATATCAAGCGCAAGCACAGCGACGGCCGCGAGGACAAATATATCTTCGTCAGACATGTCGAGGCGACCGAAGGCGTCGTCATCATGGGGCCGAGCGAGCATAATTGAGCGCATTCCCTGCGGTGCGATTTGGCGCGTTCGCGGCGATTCGATAGCTTCGTCGTGCCCCGAGACTGTATCGCGAGCCTGCGCTAGGAAGACTGCGCCATGAATTTCGCCAGCGACAACACGGCGCCAGTCGCGCCCGCCATTCTGGACGCCATTGTTGCGGCTAATCGCGGCTATGCGCGCGGCTACGGCAGCGACGATTGGACATCGCGCGTCGAGCAGCGCTTGACCGAGATATTCGAACACGAGGTCGCGGTCTTCCTGGTGCCGACCGGCACGGCGGCGAACGCATTGTCGCTGGCGCAGGTTTCGCCGCCTTGGGGCGTCGTGTTGTGCCATGCACGATCCCATATCGTCACCGACGAATGCGGCGCGCCGGAATTCTTCGGCGGCGGCCTCAAACTGGTCGGTCTGCCTGGCGACGACGGCAAGATCGTGCCGCTGGTGTTGCAAGAGGCGCTCGCGGGCTATGGCGGCCACAGCCCGCATCAGATGATCCCGTCGGCGCTGTCGATTACCCAGGCGAGCGAAGCCGGCACCATCTATCGGACCGACGAGATCGCGGCGCTTTCCGAGATCGCGCATGCGCACTCGCTGGCCGTGCACATGGACGGCGCGCGTTTC
>PLTE01000017.1 GCA_003164375.1 Hyphomicrobiales bacterium
TGATCAAGCAGCTAAGCGAGACGACGCGCGACGCCGGAGCGCAGCTGCACCGGCTAGAAGCTGAGATGAAGGAAGTAATGCGACGCTCAAAAGCGTTGTCTGTCTCGGTTTCGCTGCTTGGATTGGTTGGGCTGCTCGTTAGCGTGATGCGCTGGTTTTTCAAAGGTTAGGTTTGCGGCTTTGGCGGCACACTCCGGGCGGCGATGCCCGCTTCTGTTGATCAAGAGTTGAAACATGTCAGTGCTGCTAGACTATTTGCCGAATGCCGACGCGCTGACGTCCCTGGGTCCTGAGGATCTTGGAATGATTCTTCTCGAGCTGATGCAGAAGGTGAGGGGTCCGAACTTTGGTCGATCGGACCTGGAGATGGCGTTGTGGAATGCCAATTCTCTCGGCTATCCAATCTCAAAAAAGAGAGATGTGATCAGGGCGGTTGCCGAGGCGTGGCAATGGCTGGAGAGCGAAGGTTTGGTGATGGCCGATCCGGACCAGCCGAACGGGTTTTTCTGCCTCACTCGCAAAGGCGCGGCGCTCAAGTCAACTAGCGATGTCGAGACCTACCGTCACGGCAACATTCTTCCCGAGGGACTGTTGCATCCCAAGCTTGTCTCCAAGGTGCGGCCGATGTTTCTCCGCGGCGACTACGACGTTGCGGTGGTGCAGGCCTTCAGGCAGGTCGAGATCGCCGTGCGCGACGCAGCTCAGCTGTCCGATGATCTAGTCGGACAGAAATTGATGAGGGCGGCTTACAATCCGGAAAGCGGACCGCTGACTGACATGAACACGCCGGCCGGAGAACGCCAGGCGGTGATGGAACTGTTCTCTGGCGCAATCGGCCATGGACGAAATCCGCCGAGCCATCGCGATGTCGTCATCGCGAGAGCGGACGCGGCCCGCCTAATCGGGCTCGCGAGCTATCTGCTCCAGCTCGTCGACGATTGGCATCTATTACGGAGGTAGGGTCAAGCGGGGCCGGGCGGCCCCCGGGCTGGTTTCGCAATGCTTTGTCAGAACCCCGACCCGGGTTGCCCGGGTCTCGTCCGGGCGTCACAGGTGGTTGTCAGACCCAGAATCAATGATTTCAATGGCTTGTGCTTGGTTCGAATCCAGCTGCTCCGGCCAATAAAATCAATAACTTAGAACTTAGACTGCATTTCAAATCTCAAATCTTCCCAGCGCCGGCGTGAGTTGGCTGAAGGGGCTCGCCAACCGGCGGCCGGCCCGCGGCGAATTTTCCGAATTGGGTCGCCTTCCGCACCGACGCCAGCGAAGGGCAGGCGGATCAGCGCCTGACGACGCGGAACATCGCGCTGATGTGGGCCTGCTGCTCGGCGTCACCTCCATCACCGTCCCGTGGTCGAAGCAGATGCGTCGGTGATCTCATACTGCCCGCTCTGGAGATGCTGATCGTGCTGTGCGCTCTCAGATCGGCAAGCCGAGTTGCGGCTCTTCCTGGTCGTAGCCCTGCCACCCGGATCTACCGTCCATCGACTACGCCGGAGTGCGACATTCGACGACGACCGGCCGCACGATGATGCCCTCGGGAAGGACCGCAGCCTGGCCTTCGAGTTTGGCTCTGACGTCGTCGACCGACATCTTCGGTACGGTCTTCCGCCGCCCGTCTGCGGGATCCCATTTGTCGGCATCGAACCAGCCAACCAAGTATACGCCTGCTTGCGCGCGTAGGCGCACCATGTACTCGCGGACCAGTTGCGCCTCGAGCGCAGTGAAGAGCTCGTCGTTCCAGCACCCCTTCGCTTCGATGACGGCCGTGATGGAGTCGAACGCTTCGCCGCCCGGACGGCGGCGGACCGCATTGATCAAAATGTCGGTACGCCGACCGACGGGGGCTCCCGGCACCCGGCTGACTTCGACTTCGCGGTTCGCGAAGATGCCGGCGTGAGCGAGCTCGGTTTGAAGAAAGCGCGCGACGACGTCCGAGAAGCCGTTCTCGTCGATGGGCCTGAAGACGCTCTTTGAACCCTGCCGGTCCCAAAGATCGCGCACCGGCGTCTGCGCGCCGTGAAGCGAGCCGGCGAATTTCGCCAGCGCCTTAGTCAGGACATCGCAGAGATCCCGCGCCGTGTTCACCAATATCAAGGTCGGTTTGTCGGCGAGCGCGAGAACCTCTTTCGGACTCATCGGCGACCAGGTCGCAAGTCGCATCGCTCGCTGGGCAAGCGCCAGTTCGTAGGCGAGATGCGTTAGTTGCGGATGGTCGACGATCAATTCGTTGAGGACCGTGACGGCGGTAGCGGTCCCCATTCCCGCGAGATGCCGGGGCAAGCCGTCGCGCAGATAACCGACCGAATCCAACGATCCTACGAAGCCTGTCGCCCGTTCGCCGTCCTGGCGCGGCGGAAACAGGCGCGTCACCAGCTTGAACAGCGCGGCGATGTCGTACTCGCCGAGATCGTGATAGAACGGCGAGCCGAAATCGAAATGCATTGCGACACGGGTGACTATCCTCCTGGCGAGGTCGTCGTCGGATTCCATCGTGGTCCGGATGGCCGTCCAGGAGCGGACCGACTCTAGGCGCAGAAGAACGTCGACGATCGCGTAATCGCGGTCGTGCTTGGAAGCGTCACAATTCGCGAGAAGGCCG
>PLTE01000221.1 GCA_003164375.1 Hyphomicrobiales bacterium
TCGCCAAATACGTCTACCGGGTGCGTGAGCCGGAAGAATTGATCGAAAGGGGCGTGTTCGACCACGACGAATACAACATGTTCCGCCGCTGCGAGGACTTTCTGTGGTCGGTCCGCTGCAACATGCATTTCCTCACCGGCCGTCCCGAGGAACGGCTGTCGTTCGACATCCAGCGCGATATCGCGGTGCGGCTCGGCTACACCGCGCATCCGGGCTTGCGCGACGTCGAGCGTTTCATGAAGCATTACTTTCTCACCGCCAAGCACGTCGGCGATCTCACCGCAATCCTGTGCGCGGGGCTGGAGGACATGCAGGCGAAACCGGCGCCGGTCTTAAGCCGGGTGATGGCGCAGTGGCGTTCGCCGCGAAAGCCGAAGAAGCTCGGCGACGCCGGCGATTTCGTCGTCGACAATAACCGCATCAACATCGCCCGCGCCGATGTGTTCAAACGCGATCCGGTCAATCTGATCCGGCTGTTTCAACTGGCGCAGAAGAACAATCTGGTGCTGCATCCCGAAGCCATGCGGACCGCGACGCGCTCGCTCAAACTGATCGACAAGGATGTGCGCGAGGACAAGGAGGCCAACCGCCTGTTCCTGGAAATCCTGACGTCGAAGAACGCCGCCGAAATCGTGCTGCGCCGCATGAACGAAGTCGGTGTGCTCGGCGCCTTCGTGCAAGCGTTTGGCCGCATCGTGGCGATGATGCAGTTCAACATGTATCACCACTATACCGTCGACGAGCATCTGCTGCGCTGTATCGGCGTGCTCAACGAGATCGAGCGCGGCGGCAAGACCGAATTCGCGCTGTCGAGCGAATTGGTCAAAACGATTCAGCCGGCGCATCGCACCGTGCTCAGCGTCGCGCTGTTCCTGCACGACATCGCCAAGGGCCGCGTCGAGGATCATTCGATCGCCGGCGCGCGCATCGCGCGGCGGCTGTGTCCGCGGCTTGGACTGAACGCCGCCGATACCGAACTGGTGGCCTGGCTGGTCGAGGTTCACCTCGTGATGTCGACGGTGGCGCAATCGCGCGATCTGTCCGATCGCCGCACCATCGAGAACTTCGCCGCGGTGGTGCAGTCGTTGGAGCGCATGAAGCTTCTCACTATCCTCACCACCGCCGACATCCGGGCGGTCGGACCGGGCGTCTGGAACGGCTGGAAGGCGCAGCTACTGCGCACGCTCTATTACGAGACCGAGCCGGTGCTCACCGGTGGCTTCTCCGAGGTCAACCGCGCCCAGCGCGTCGCCGTGGCGCAGGCCGAATTCCGCGCCGAACTGCGGGATTGGCCGCAACCGCTGCTCGACGCCTATGTCGATCGCCTCTACCCGGCCTATTGGCTCAAGGTCGATCTGCTGCACAAGCTTGCGCATGCGCGCTTCGTGCGCGAAGTCGAAACGGCCGCAAAGACCTTGGCGACCAGCGTCGGCTTCGACGCGGCGCGCGGCGTCACCGAGCTCACGGTATTCGCGCCCGACCATCCCTGGCTGTTGTCCATCATCGCCGGCGCCTGCGCGCTCGCCGGCGCCAATATCGTCGACGCCCAGATCTACACCACGACCGACGGGCTGGCGCTCGACACCATCTCGGTGTCGCGCGAGTTCGAGCATGACGAAGACGAGGGCCGGCGCGCCGCCCGGATCGGCGACGCCATCGAGAAAGCGCTGCGCGGCCAGCTCAAATTGCCGGAAACCGTGGCCAAACGCGCGCCGCCGAAAGGCCGGCTCAAGGCCTTTGCCATCGAGCCCGAAGTCACCATCAATAACCAATGGTCGAGCCGTTACACCGTGGTCGAAGTCACCGGCCTCGATCGGCCGGGCCTGCTCTACGAACTGACCACGACGCTGTCCAAGCTCAACCTCAATATCGCCTCGGCCCATGTCGCGACCTTCGGCGAACGCGTGGTTGACGTGTTTTACGTCACCGATCTGCTCGGCGCCCAGATCGCGACGCCAACCCGCCAGTCCGCCATCAAGCGGCCGCTGCTCGCGCTGTTCACGGCACCGGGCGAAGGGAAGGCGGCGAAAGAGGCCGCGGCGGGGTAGCCTTTGCGCCTTCCTCAGGGGGAGGGAGCGGTTAGAGTAACCGGCCCTTAAACCGCCCAAACTACGGTGTTTCCAGCGCTCGTTCGAGCGCGGGGACGGGTCATGGCGTGGCGACAGGGGCGCAAGCGGGCCGGCGATGCGGTAGGTTTCGACCTTCGCATGCGCGCCGCGGACCGCATCGGCGGCCCACCCAAAGCACGCAGCGACTCCCGCTCCGGCGGCGCCCGCCGCAGCAGCAATAGCGCTCCTCCGCGCGAAACCAAAAAGCGCAAGCGCGGCGCCAGACGCCGTTCCGGCTTCGGCCGGGCGATCTATTGGGGCTTTGTGCTGGCGCTGTGGGGGCTCATCGCCGGCATCGGCGCGCTGATCTGGATCGGTATCCATCTGCCGCCGATCCAGTCCCTGGAAATCCCCAAGCGCCCGCCCTCCGTCCTGATCCTCGGCCTAAACGGCGCCACGCTGGCGACGCGCGGCGACATGGGGGGAGCGGCGGTGCCGCTCGCCGAATTGCCGGATTATGTGCCGAAGGCCTTTGTCGCCATCGAGGACCGCCGCTTCTATTGGCATCACGGCGTCGATCCCCTCGGCATCTCGCGCGCGCTGGTCGCCGACATTTTGCGGCGCGGCGCGTCGCAGGGCGGCTCGACCATCACGCAACAGCTCGCCAAGAATCTCTTCCTCACCCAGGAACGCACCGTCTCGCGCAAGCTGCAGGAAATCGCGCTGGCGCTCTGGCTCGAACATAAATTCTCGAAGGCCGAGATTCTCGAGCTCTATCTCAACCGCGTTTATTTCGGCGCCGGCGCCTATGGCGTCGAAGGTGCGGCACAGCGTTATTTCGGCAAGTCGGCTCGGCAATTGACCCTTGCCGAAGGCGCGATGCTGGCGGGCCTCGTGCAATCGCCGTCGCGGCTGGCGCCGAGCCACAATCCCGATGGCGCGCAGCGTCGCGCCGCGGTGGTGGTCGCCGACATGGCGGAGCAGAACATGATCACGGCGGACGCCGCAAAGCTCGCGCTCGCGCATCCGGCGCGCGCGGTGCAGCAGGCCGGCGGCGGCTCGGTCAACTACGTTGCCGACTGGGTGATGGACGCGGTCGATGATCTGATCGGCAAGGTCGACCAGGACATCGTCGTGCAGACCACGATCGATCCGAACCTGCAAAGCGCGGCCGAGCAGGCGCTCGACGACACGCTCAATCAGAAGGGCGAGAAGTTCAACATCGGGCAAGGCGCGGTGGTGGCGATGACGCCCGACGGCGTGGTGCGGGCGCTGGTCGGCGGTAGGAATTACAGCGAGAGCCAATTCAACCGCGCCATCGACGCCAAGCGCCAGCCCGGTTCGGCGTTCAAACCGTTCGTCTATCTCACAGCGCTTGAACGCGGGCTGACGCCGGACACGGTGCGGGAGGACGCGCCGATTACGGTCAAGGGCTGGAAGCCGGAGAATTTCGAACACGACTATGCCGGGCCGGTGACGCTGACTCAGGCGCTCGCCAATTCGCTCAACACGGTGTCGGTGCGGCTCACGCTGGAATCCGGGCCCGAAGCCGTGGTGCGCACTGCCTATCGCCTCGGCATCACCTCGATGCTCGAACCCAATGCCTCGATCGCGCTCGGCACCTCGGAAGTCTCGCCGCTCGAACTGGTGTCGGCCTACGCCACTTTTGCCAACGGAGGGCTTGCGGTTTCCCCGCATGTCATCGAGCGCATTCGCTCGGGCGACGGCAAAATGCTCTACGATCGCGCCCAGCCGCCGCTCGGCCGCGTCGTCGACGCGCGCTATGTGGCGATGATGAACACGATGATGCATGAGACGCTGGTGTCAGGCACCGCGCGCAGCGCCAGCCTCCCCGGCTGGCAGGCCGCCGGCAAGACCGGCACCAGCCAGGATTTCCGCGACGCCTGGTTCATCGGCTATACCGCGCATCTCGTCACCGGCATCTGGCTCGGCAATGACGACAATACGCCGACCAAGAAAGCCGTCGGCGGCGGCCTGCCGGTCGAAATCTGGAGCCGGTTCATGAAGGTGGCGCATCAGGGAACGCCGCCCTCAGGCCTGCCGGGGCTCAGCACCGGATGGTTCAGTCCGGCACCGGCGCCACCGCCGGCCAACATTGCCGCGCCCGTCGTCAGCGACCGCGGCAATCAAACAAACAATCAGCAAGGCAATTCCGGCGGGCTCGATTTCTGGCTGCTCGATAAACTGTTCGGGCGGCGGTGAAGTGAAGCGCGATAACGCGCCGCGCGCAAAATCGTCAGTTCAAGCGTCTCCGAAAGACACAACGCTCAATTCTGCTCGCCATATCGGTCGGTGACCGCCGCTGCGATGAACCGTTTGCGCCCTTCGCGGCCCGGGCTCGTGCCCTGGGCGGCGCACCAATCTGGAAACGTCTCCGGATCGATGCGAACACGCATGACGACGTGTCCGTAGGCCTTGAGCCCCTGCTCCATTTCCTCGGCCATTTTCAGCCATTCTTTCCAGGTGCCCGGCAATTTGCCGCCATCGTCGAAGATTTTCAGCAACGCCGGATAATCCGCCTCGGCGATCCAATAAACCCCGACCACCGGAGGTCGGCTGTCCTCTGCCTCGAGCATACCTGCCATCCTGTAAGTGCCGAAAGCCCGGGCCGCCCTGATAAGCCCAAAGAGATCACGGCTCGTTAACTCCCGGCCGCCATTCTGCCGGCACAGCGATTCGTGGAGTAACGCGTGAGTGCCGAAATCCTCAACTTAAGCGACTATCGCATCGACGATGGCGACGACGGCGAAATCGACCTGGTGACGGCCGTCGATGTCGCGATCCGCGACTTACGTGAAATTCTGCTATACTGGGGCTCCGACGTAGCACGCCAGCGTGCGGAAGAGTGCGAATTGACGTTGCGCCGGGCCTTTTCCGGATGTGTCCGTACCGCATGATCCCGAAAAGCGGAATCCGGTTTTCGACTAAGATCATGCGCAAACAAACGATTCAGACAGAATATCGATAGGACTCCGATGGAAAAGGCACCGGCTTTCAACCCGATTGATTACACGCTCGCCATTAAGAACAAAGGGCGTCCGCCCAAATCCTGGCGCTGGGAGATTTACGCCGCGGGCAAGAGCAAGCCGGTGCGGCAATCCGAATTTTTTGAGACAATGTCGGAAGCGACCCGAGAGGGCAAAGCGGCATTGGCGGAATTGCGGGCCCACCGCGCCGCTTGATCGGCGTTCCGGACTCCTTCGCCGTTACAGCGGCGCAAGAGTTGCTTCAAAAGCCCGTCGTCCGGGGATACCCGTCCAAATCAAATGGGAGGAGAGCCATGGAATGGCCATTGTCCGCATCGCGTCTCTCGCGGCGCACGATGCTGGGAGCGACGGCTGCGCTCGCGGCGGCAGGTCCGGCCTTGGGGGCGGAATGCCACCTCGGGCCCCCGCCACACGACAAGGGCGCGCTCGTCTTTGAGGACATGGACCAGCAGGAGCTCGACGCGTCCTACGACCAGTTATCTTATGAGCCGCTGCTCCTGCAGGTTGCCAAACGCCTCGCCTCGAACAGCGAGGCGACGCGCACAAGGATTGGCGCGCCCGAGCGCCGATCCTATGGGCCGTCCGCGGCCGAGGAGCTCGACATTTATCGCACCAAACAAAACAATGCGCCGATCTTCGTCTTCATCCACGGCGGCGCGTGGCGCGGCGGCGATGCCAAGGACTACGGTTATCCCGCCGAAATGTTCGTCAACGCCGGCGCGCATTATGTCGTGCTCGATTTCATCGCCATCAAGGAGGCCGGCGGCGATCTCGGCGTGATGGCGAAACAGGTCCGTAGCGCCGTTGCTTGGGTTCATAACAATGCGGCGACCTTCGGCGGCGACCCGTCACGGCTCTATCTCGGCGGCCATTCTTCTGGCGGCCATTTGTGCGGCGTGGCGCTGGTCACCGATTGGCGGAATGAATTCGACCTGCCGCCGGATATCATCAAGGGCGGGCTCTGCATGAGCGGCATGTATGAGATGAAGCCGGTGGCGCTCTCGGCACGCAGCACTTACGTGAACTTCACCGACGCGATGGTGGATTCGATGAGCGCCATCCGTCACATCGACCGGCTGCGGGCTCCCATCACTGTCAGCTACGGCAGTTTCGAGACGCCAGACTTTCAGCGCCAGTCGCGCGATTTCGCAGCGGCAGTGAAGGCTGCGGGTAAGCCGGTGCAGCTCATAGAGGCGCCGAACTACGCGCACATGGAAATGTGCGAATCGCTTGGCAATCCTTATGGCGCCAACGGCCGCGCCGCTTTGGCGATGATGAAACTCAAATAACGGCTTGGGCGAGACGCCGTTCTATCCGAGCGTAGTCCGAAAGAGCGGCAGCCGTTTTCCGAAAAGTTTATGCCCAAGCAAAATGCCAGAGCTTCGTTCTGATTCAATCAGAACGGTTAAGGCCCTTAAGCCCCAAACCACTCCGGGTGCTGGGTGATCGCCATGACGCCACAGGCGAACGTCAGCACACAGATGGTCCACACCAGCGCGAAGAAGTAATGATCGTCTTTCATAGCTCTGCAATAATGCAAGTGACGTGCCAAGCCTGGTCACGATCAGCAAAGTTTGCGGACGTTCAGTTAACGAATTATGACGAATCGAGGCCGCGATGAATCGGATCGAGGCGATGCGCTAGCTGAGACCGAACAAACGCCCGGCGTTGCCGCCGAGGATCGCGGTCTTGTCGGCATCGGAGATCGGCAAACGCATGACGTGGGCGGTGTCGGCGCCGATGAAAGGATCGTCCGTGCCGAACAAAATTTGCCCGACGCCAACCGAATCGATCGCGAACAACAGCGCCTTTTCGCCGAACGCGCAGCTGTCGTAATAGAGCCGCTTGGCATATTCGCTCGGCAGTTTGGCGATATATTTCCGGCAGTCGGGAAACAGCCGATAGCCGTTATCGAGGCGCTCCATCAGCATGATCAGCGCCGCGCCGGTATGCGCCAGGACGAACGGGAAATCCGGATAGCGCTCGAATATGCCGGCATAGATCATGCGCGCCGCCATCAGCGTCGTGTCGAACATCAGCCCGACGCGCAGCGGCAGCTCGAATTCGCCCATATCGGAAGTGTCGCGCGGGAAGACCGGATGTTCGACCACCGGCAGCCGCAGCGCATTGATCTTCGCCCACAGCGGCTCGAAGCGGGCATCGTTAAGCGCCACGCCGCCGATATTGGAGCCGATCGCCACGCCTTTAAGACCAAGCTCGCTGACCGCGCGATCGATCTCATAGAGCGAGGCGCCGACGTCGGCCAATGGCAGACTGGCAAGGCCAATGAACTTTTCCGGATAAGCGCGGCAGTAACGCGCGAGCGCATCGTTGACCCGCCGCGCGATCTCGACTTGCTCAGTTGCCGGCCATGGATAGACGTTCGGTGCGCTCACCGAGAGCACCCGGATGTCGATATTTTTCTGCGCCATGTCGGCGAGCCGGTGCTCGGCCGAGAACATATCCGGCCGGGTCCAGGCGATGGTGGCGCCGCGGTCGCGCAACAGCGTCTTGCCGTCGGCCGTCGTCCCGGCATTAAGCCGCATCACGCGGGTGAGTTCGTCGACGTAATGGCGGTCGACGAAGTGGGCGTGGATATCGATCGTAGTCATCGCAATGCTTGGCGCTGGCGGCGCGTGGCGGCGCTGCAACCTAGACCATCACCCGGAGCAATGGAAACCGTTCACTCCTTGCGGCGATAAAAGCCGGCGAAGGTCACGTCGACGCCGCCGCAATTGCCATTGTCTTCGGCGACCAGGAGCGCTTCGACGCGCTGCATGCGCACCACGCAGGAATCGGCGCCGGCCTTGTCGAACGCCACCTTGCCGTCGTCGGCGAAGGCAACAACACCTTGCGCTGGCTTTGCCGTCGCATCGATCACGCCGTTATGGACATCCTGTGCGGCGCGATAGATGGCCTCGCCGTGAATCTTCAGGCGCCCATCGCCAGCCTCGGTAATATCGATCTCGCCGCCGGCACGCACCCAACCGCCGATCCAGTCGGAGCGCGCCGGCGACGGTACAGGCGTCACCGGTGCCAGGCTCACGGCCAGCAGCCAACCGTTTGTCCAGCGTTGTGTGCGATCTTCCGCCGACTGGTAGGACGCGCAGGTGTAAGCGCCGTTTTTCTTTCCCAACAGCACCAGATCGCCGGGCACCAAATAGGCTTGCGCCGAACAGGCGTCGCTATCGGCCGGGCAGGCCGCATCTTCCCAGGCGCTTTTGATAAAGTTCACGCGCGGCTTGTCGGTGACGATTTTGCCGATGGCGATCGGGTGCGGGGCGTCGAAATCGACGCCGAGACAATCGCCCGGCTTTTCATCGGCCAGAGCCGGGCAAATCGCACCCAGCACCAACAACGCAGCCGTGGCTAAGAGTCTCGCCCCGCGCCCTTGGCACATCTCAGATCGCATGGCGCAGATCGTGGTTGTTAAGCGGCAGCGAGCGGATGCGCTTGCCGGTGGCGGCGAACACCGCGTTATACAGAGCCGGCGCCAGCGGCGGCACTGGCGGCTCGCCGACGCCGCCCCAAAACCCGCCGCTCGGCACGATCACGGTCTCAACCTCGGGCACCTCGCCGATGCGCAGCATTCTGTAAGTATCGAAATTCGCCTGCTCGGCACCGCCGTGTTTGATGGTGATTTCGCCATAGAGCGCCGCGGTCAGTGCATACACTACGGCGCCTTGCGTCTGCATTTCGATCGATAGCGGATTGACCGCGTAACCGGGGTCGATCGCCGAAACGACGCGGTGCACGCGCACGCGACCGTCACTGACCGAGACCTCGACCACCTGCGCGCAGTGACTGCCGCATGCGGTATTGAGCGCGATGCCGCGGAACACTCCGGGCGGCAGCGCGCCGCCCCAATCCGCCTTCTGCGCCGCGGCGTCGAGCACCGCGAGATTTTTCGGATTGTTTGCCACGAGCTTGCGCCGGTAGAGATAGGGATCGATGCCAGCGGCATGCGCCATCTCGTCGACGAAGCATTCCTTGTAAAAGGCATTCTGCGTGTAATTGATCGCGCGCCAGACGCCGAGCGGCACCGGGGTGCCGCGGATCACGTAGTCGACCAGATAGTTCGGCACGTCGTAAGGCATCTCCTCGGCGAGCCCGCTGACGAAGGTGCGGTCGCCGATATTGGGGCCGAACGCTGGCACCAGCGCCGCCACGAATGACGGTCCGGCAATCCTGATGGTCCAGGCGACCGGCATGCCGTCGGCATCGAGGCCGGCGGCGAGCCGCGCCATGCCGCACGGCCGGTAGAGATCATGGGCGACATCTTGTTCGCGCGACCACAACAGCTTGACCGGCTCCTTGAACGCCTTGGCGATCATGACGGCCTGGCGGACATAGTCCTGGATCGGCGCGCGGCGGCCGAAGCCGCCGCCGAGCATCATGCGATGCACCGTGACTTTGTCGTTCGGCACGCCGGCGGCGATCGCCGCGGTCGCAAGCGCGGTAGCCGGATCCTGGGTCGGCGCCCAGATCTCGACGCCGTCGGGCGTCACCTGGGCGGTACAGGTCTGCGGCTCCATCGTGGCATGGGCGAGAAACGGCACCGCATAGTCGGCTTCGACGCGGCGCACGGCGCGCCCGAACGCCGCCGCAGCGTCGCCGTCGGCACGACCGATTTGCGCGGGCGTAGCCGTGAGCCCGACGCGAACCGAATCTTCGATTTCCGCACTCGACAGCCCGCTATTGCCGCGACCATCCCACGTCACCTTGAGCGCATCGGCGGCGCGCTTGGCCTGCCACCACGAGTCCGCCACCACCGCTACCGCGTCCGGCATGCGGACGAGGCCGCGCACGCCCGGCTTCCCCGCGATCGAACTCTCGTCGACCGACTGCAGCGCCCCGCCAAAGACCGGACATTGCACGATCGCGGCGTAGCGCATGTCCGGCAGCCGCACGTCGACGGCATAGACCGGCTCCGCCGTAACTTTGGCCAAAACGTCGAATCGCTTGCGCGGACTGCCGAGGAGCTTCCACGCGCCGGGCGGCTTCAACGCCACGTCGCTCGGCGGCTCAACCTTGGCCGCGGCTTCGGCGATCGCGCCGAACGTCATGCTGCGGCCGGTCGAAGTGTGAGTGATGAGGCTGTTTTGCGCGGCGCATTCCACGGCCGGCACCTGCCATCGCAGGGCCGCAGCCGCGAGCAGCATTTCGCGCGCGGTCGCGCCGGCCTGGCGCAGGTAAAGCTGCGAGGAGGCAATCGAGCGGCTCGCTCCGGTCGCGGTGTCGCCCCAAGCCCGGTTACGCCGCACATTTTCGCGTGCCGACACCATCTCGGTGCGCACCTTGCTCCAGTCGCATTCGAGTTCCTCGGCCACCAGCATGGCGAGCCCGGTAACGGCGCCCTGCCCCATTTCGTCATGGGCGACGCGGATCGTTACGGCATCGTCGGCCGCGATCATCACCCAGCAAGTGAGCTCGGGGGGAGCATCGCCCGCGCCGGCTGCGGCGTCCGCCGGCTTCGCGACGGCTAACGGAATGGCAAAGCCCAGCGCCAAGCCGCCGGCTGCGACGCTCGCACCGACGACAAAGGAACGGCGATTGAACTCGCCGCCGGATGCCATGAATTATCCCCTGATATTGCGGTGCAACAATGCCAGATACCGGCGGCGCAGAGAATGCAAAAATCATCCTAAGCCGATGATAATGTAAGTCGATATGTACGATAGCTCACAATTCGGGGAACCAGATGGCACACTCTCGAGAAACGCTCGAACACCACATCCAAGCCATCGAGGATCGCCTCGAAATCTATAATCTCATCGCCAGCCACCCGCCAAGCGCCGATACCGGCGCCTCGGCCTATGCCGAAGCGGTCTATACCGAGGATGGCGTATTCGATCGCGGCGGCGATCTCTCCGGCGCCACCGGCAACAAGGCGATCGCGACAATCCTCAAGAGCGACGGTCACCAGGCCGCGATCGCCGGCGGACTCGCGCATTTCGCAAGTCTGCCGCATGTCGCGCTCGACGGCGACCAGGCGGTCGTCACGTCCTATCTGCAAATCCTCACGCCGAAGCAATCCGGTGAGCCGGTCGCGGTACCCCATCACGGCAGTTCGCGCGGCTTTCACATCCACCGTGTCGTCACCAACCGCTGGGAGCTCGTTCGCACCGCGTTGGGCTGGAAGATCAAGCGCCGCACGCTGCGCCTGGTCGACGGTTCGGAACCGGCACGCGAGATTTTGCGCGGGGCGCTGGGAAGTTATGCGACGCCTGGATGAATCCCCGCCGTCAATCTTGTGATACCATGACAATAGGCACCGCGTAGCGCGCCGCTGCAGGCCCGCGCATTTGGCAACGCCGCGTCGTTGTGCGGACTGCCCGGCATCGCTATATTCTAATGGATATAGCGGCATTTTCGAGAACCGTTGCGGAGTATGTAGATATGGCTCAGGCACAAACGATCCCGTTGACACGCCACGCATTTGCGGATGGCTCCTTCAAGCGGATGTTGATCGACGGCAAATGGGTGGATGCCGCATCCGGCAAGCACTTTGAAAGCCGCAACCCGGCGACCGGCGATTTGCTCGCAACCGTCGCCGAAGGAGACGCCGAAGATATCAACCGGGCCGTAACTGCGGCGCGCAAGGCGTTCGAAGGTCCATGGCGCAAATTCAAGCCGTACGAGCGCCAACAGCTGCTGTTGAAATTGGCCGACCTCGTCGAGCGGCATTTCGACGAACTCAGTTCGCTCGATACGCTGGACATGGGCGCGCCAATCAGCCGAACCAGGGGCACGCGACTGCGCGTCCTCGGCATGTTGCGTTGGTATGCCGGACAGGCGACCTCGATTCACGGCGAGACCATTCCGAACTCGCTGCCCGGCGATATTTTCTCTTATACGCTGAAGGAGCCGGT
The DNA here is from genome assembly GCA_003164375.1 of Hyphomicrobiales bacterium. Taxonomy (GTDB): domain Bacteria; phylum Pseudomonadota; class Alphaproteobacteria; order Rhizobiales; family Xanthobacteraceae; genus BOG-931. Next base: position 11,929 of record PLTE01000221.1, read on the forward strand.
TGGCGTCGTCGGCGCCATCATTCCGTGGAACGGACCGCTCGGCGCGTCGATCTGGAAGATCGGCCCCGCGCTCGCCACCGGCTGCGCGATCATCCTCAAACCGGCCGAAGAAGCACCCCTGACGTCGCTGCGGCTTGGCGAACTGGCGCTGGAAGCTGGCGTACCCGAAGGCGTCGTCAACGTCGTTCCCGGCTTTGGCGAGACTGCGGGCGCGGCATTGGCGGCGCACCCCGGAGTCGACAAGGTCGCCTTCACCGGCTCTCACGTGACCGGACAGTCGATCGTGCGAGCGTCGGCCGGCAATCTCAAGCGCGTCTCGCTTGAGCTTGGCGGCAAATCGCCGGACATCGTATTCGCCGACGCCGATATCGATCAGGCGGTGCCGGGTGCCGCGATGGCGGTGTTCGCCAATTCCGGCCAGATTTGCAGCGCCGGCACGCGGCTTTTCGTCGAGCAGAAAGTCTATGACGAATTCGTCAATAAGGTCGCGACGTTCGGCAAGGGCCTGCGGGTGGGCAACGGCCTTGATCCGGAAACGCAGATCGGACCGCTCGTCTCCGAACAGCAGCTTGAGCGGGTGACCGGCTATCTCAGCGTCGGTCGACAAGAAGGCGCCCGCGCGCTGGCCGGTGGTGCACGCGCGACGGAAGGACCGCTCGCGAAAGGCTATTTCGTTCCACCGACGGTGTTCGCCGATGTGCGCGACGACATGCGCATCGCGCAGGAAGAGATTTTCGGTCCGGTTATCTCGGCAATCCCGTTCAAGGACACGGACGAATTGGTGCAGCGCGCCAATGCCACGATGTTCGGCTTGGGCAGCGGCGTGTGGACCCGCGACGTCAGCAAGGCGCATCGCCTGGCGAGCGCGATCCGCGCCGGATCGGTTTGGGTGAACTGCTACCAGGCCATGGATCCCGCGGTTCCGTTCGGCGGCTACAAGATGAGCGGCTACGGCCGCGAGTCCGGGCTGCAGCAGATGGAGGAATATCTCAACGTCAAAGCGGTCTGGATCAAGACCGGCTGAGCGATCACGCGACTTGGATCAGATTCTAAAGTTGTTGTTCGGTATTCCCCCGACAACATAGCGTGTCCATTCCTATGCGGTACCGAGACGATCCGCTCAGTGCGGTATCGTGGGAGCGAGCATGACGTTGCTGGTCCTGGCTTATCTCGGCGGTGTGCTAACGATTGTCAGCCCCTGTATTCTGCCGGTGCTGCCGTTCGTGTTCGCGCGAGCCGATCGGCCCTCCCTGCGCAGCGGGTTGCCGCTATTGGCGGGCATGGCCGTCACGTTTGCCGCGGTTGCAACATTGGCGGCCGTCGCCGGCGGATGGGTGGTGGAAGCCAATCAATATGGCAGAGCGGCTGCGATGGCGCTGTTGGCGGCGTTCGGGCTGACTCTCGTTTTTCCCGGTTTTGCAGATCGTGTCATGCGGCCCGTTGTGGCCCTTGGCACGAAGCTGTCCGCCTCGGCCGCGCGCAATGCAGACGATTCTCCCATGCTGCCGTCATTTTTGCTCGGCGTTGCGACAGGATTCCTGTGGGCGCCCTGCGCGGGGCCAGTCCTTGGCCTTATATTGACCGGTGCAGCGCTCAATGGGGCGAGCGCTGGCACCTCGCTGCTGCTGCTCGCCTATGCGGCCGGCGCCGCTACATCGCTCGCGCTCGCGCTCCTCCTTGGCGGACGCGTGTTCGCAACAATGAAGCGCTCCTTGGGCGTCAGCGAATGGGTAAGGCGGGGCCTTGGCGTTGCCGTTCTTGTTGCCGTCGCCGCGGTCGCGTCGGGGCTTGATACCGGCATCCTGACTAGGCTTTCGCTGTCAAGCACGGCGTGGCTGGAACAAGAATTAGTCGATCGATTACGACCGGCAACGAACCTGGCCGGCGCGTCAATGCAATCTTCCGTCGTTGCGGCCGACGGATCGACGATGATGAAAGCAAAACCGAATGCTCCGGCTGCGAACCTGGCGGTCGAAGGCGGCTTCCCACCCTTGTCGGGCGCGGTGGAGTGGCTCAACTCGCCGCCACTGACACCGGAGGGTCTGAAGGGCAAGGTCGTTCTGATCGATTTCTGGACCTACTCCTGCATCAATTGTCTGCGCTCAATTCCCTACGTCCGGGCCTGGTACGAAAAATACAAGAACCAGGGATTGGTCGTGATCGGCGTGCACACGCCGGAATTCGCTTTCGAGCGCAACATCGTCAACGTACGCGCAGCCATATCCGACCTGAAGATCAACTATCCCGTCGCGATCGATAACGATTACGCGATCTGGCGCGCGTTCGACAACGAGTACTGGCCCGCGCATTACTTCATCGACGCCAAAGGACGCATCCGTTACCACCACTTTGGCGAGGGCGAGTATGACGAATCCGAGCGCGTGATCCAGTTGCTCCTCGCCGAAACGGGCAACAGCGATACTTCGACGGGTCTCGTTGCCGTGAACGCGTCGGGCGCGGAGGCCGCGCCGAGCGTCAGCGACAACCGATCGCCGGAGACTTACCTCGGCTATGACAAGGCAGACAACTTCGTCTCACCGGGCGGCATCGTTGAAGACGAAAGCCATGTCTACGCGACGACAGCGCCACAGCTCAATCAATGGTCGCTTTCCGGCGATTGGACCGTCAGAGCGGAGAACGCCACGCTCGACGAAAAGGATGGACGCATCATCTTTCGCTTTCATGCGCGCGACTTGCATCTGGTCCTTGGCCCGGCGGCGGACGGCAAACCGATTAGGTTCCGCGTCACCATTGACGGAGCAGCCCCGGGCGCGGATCACGGCACCGATGTTGACGCCGATGGCCAAGGTGTCGTCGATGGGCAGCGCCTCTATCAGCTGGTTCGACAGAATGGCGCCGTCGCGGACCGCACCTTCGAGATCGAATTCGTCGATCCTGGTGTTCAGGCCTACGCCTTCACCTTCGGCTGACACATTAGCTCAAGGGCTGCCGCCGAGCGGGCGGTATCCGAAACGTTCAAACACCGCAGCAGCCTTTTGTGATGTCAAAAATGCAAAAAATCGCGCCGTTTCCGCGCCATGACTGTCGCGCAATATCGCCGCCGGAAACACGATCGGAGGGTGTGATTCTTTTGGGAACACACCGGCGACCTTGACCCCCGAAACACCCGTCGCATCCGTCGAAAACACCACCGCCACCGGCGCTTCGCCGCGGGCGACGAGAACGACGGCTGCCGGCGGGCTTTCGGCAATGGCAATCCTGTCGACAACCTCTTGCCATAGGCCGAGCCGTTCCAATCCGGCGCGGCCGAGCCTGCCGGCCGGATGATCCGCGGGATCGCACATCGCCAACCGACCGTCGCCGATCATCTTTTGCAACGGATAGTCGCGGCTGATCGGCACGGCAGTGGGAGCCGTCGCGTTGTCGCTACGCGTCACCAGCACCAGATCGGCGGTCAGCAAATCGACGCGGGAATCGGCACGAATGAGCCCATGATCCTGCAAATAATTCATCCAATTCGAATCGGCAGAGAGAAATATGTCGGCCGGCGCGAGATTTTCCACCTGCTTCGCCAGCATCGGCGTCATGCCATATTGCGGCACGACATCGCCGCCGCCGTCGGCTTTGTAGACTTGTACGACTTCGTCGAGCGCGCTCTTGAATGTGAAAGCCGCCATGATGCGGACCGCCTCCGCTCGGGCGCCGGAAGGGAGCGCAACAACAATGGCTAGGGCCGCAATTAAGCATTTTAGCATCGCTTTTCTCGCCTGCTTTCGTCTCGTTGCCGTCTCAGGCGTGCACCTCGCGGTCGCGGCGCTCACACCGACCGCGCTATATCGCATGATATATAGCGTATCGGCAAACGATTGCTACGCGCCGCGAACGGTCGTCGGCTACCGCTGCGTATCGAAATCCTGGTCGGGGAACGCCGACGCGGCGGGCGCCTTGATGACCACGAACGGATGATCGAGCGAGGCGTGGCAGGCGTTGCAGCCTTGGGTGAGCTGATCGTAGGCGGCGGCGAATTTTGCCGTATCCTGTTGTTTGATGGCGGCATCCACGGCGCGTAGCGGCGCTGAGAGCGCCGCATCGACCAGCTCGCCGACCGGATAGCCGCGAAACCGCGGCTGCGCCTTGACGATGCCGGCGAAAGTCTGGCGGATCTCCACCAGGGCATAACCCGCGAGCGGCCAATTGCCGGCGCGGCCGGCGATCCCGAGCTTGGCATGGCGCGGCTGCACCAGAGTGTTCATCATGTCGCCCATCGTCAGCGCGTAAGGGACCGGCGCCGCATCCGGCGGCGGTGCCGGCTGCTGCGCGCCCTGCGACAGAGTGGCGCTCCGCGCCGCGAGAAGGCATGTCACGGCGAGCCCGGCGATCAGCGCAGCACGCTTGTCCATGCCCCGATCTCCTAATCAAGCGGCTCGAGCCGCACAATTTCGGCGCCGTGATTGTTGCCGACCCAGAACGTCACCGGTTTGGTCGTGGTGTCGACGAAGACGCGCCGGATATTGGTCGGCCGCGGCAACAAATATTCGACGGAGCTGCCGCTCCGCGGATCGAAGCGCAGCACGCGATCGCTCGCCATGCCGCCGCTCCAGAGCTCGCCATTATTGTCCGCGAAAACGTCGTACGGATAGGTGTGCGGCGTCGGCACGTTCCATTCCTTGAAGGTCTCCGTCTTGGTATCGAACATGCCAAGCTTGTTGCCGGCAAATTCGGTGAACCACAGCCGGCCCTGGTCGTCGAGCATGCACCGGCGCGGCCGCGATCTTGCCGTCGGCGTCGGATAGATCGTGACGGCGTTGGTTTTGGCGTCGACGCGGCCGATATTCTCGTCGCCGAAATCCATGAAATAGAGATTGTTCTTAGCGTCGGCCGTCATGCCGTAGGGCGCGTGGATGCGATCCTTCGACAACAGCGTGAACGGATCGATGCGCTGATATTTCCCGGTCTCAAGATCAAGCCGCATAATCTGCTGCCGCGCCACGTCGTTGGTCCACACCGTGCCGTCGACCTTCGCCGCGCGCGGCATCACCATCGACTGCTGCATGGCGTCGTCGTTTGGTACGCCGTCGAGCGGAAAAATCCGAAACGTCTTGGTTTTCATGTCGAAGCGGGCGAGGCCGGTTTGAAACATCAAAGCGAGCCACAAATTGCCGTCGCCGTCGGGCTCAAGGTCGAGCGTTCCGGTCGGAAAGTCGGGCTTGAGCACTGGGATCGGGTATTCGTGCAGCGCGCCGGTCTTAGGATCGAGCTCGCCAAGGAAACTTTCGACGAAGTCCGAGTACCAGATATGGCCCTCGCCGTCGGTGCGCACGTCATGCGGCGCGATGGTTTGGCGCGGCATGTCGTATTCGGTGATGACCACATGGGTGGCGCGGCCCTTGGGGCGCGGCAAGGTCTGCAATTCATAGCTCCACACCGGCCCGCCGGAGAGATTGATCGTGGCGAGGTAGGCGGCGAGCTTGCGCACGGCGGCGTCATTCACCTCACGTTCGGCGATGCGCGGCTGCACCCGCGCCGGCGTTGAGTTATTGGCGTATTGCGCCATGCGCTTGAGAACGGGAACGAATTCCTCGGCGTTGTAGGTCGAGCGCGCAATGCGCTGGAAACTGTGGCAGCTCATGCACTCGATCAGCGGCCGCTTCTGCTCCGCCGTGCCGGGCATGCTGATAAACCATTCGGTATTGGTGAGTTGGGCGGAAAGATCCGGGGTTTTGCGCAGCGTGATCGCGACGTCGGCCGTCGTCGCGCCGAGATCGACCGCCTGAGGGCCCGCAAGATCGTAGCCGACCGCGCGAATGCGCAGCGTGTAATGGCCGGCCTGAAGCCGGCCATCGGGAAAGCGGAAGCGGCCATGCTCGTCGCTGACGACCGTTACGCTGATGGGTGAGCCGGCTTGTTGCGCGCTGACCAGCACGCCTTCCATCGCGCCTTCCGCCACTGAGGCGACCGAGCCGGTGAGCGTTTGCGCGCGGCAAGGCTCCGCCCCGATGGCGGCAAGCACAAACGCGATCGCTGCGGCAGCATTAAGCACCCAAGTCATGACCCATGTCATGAATTACTCTTTCTGCAGAGTGCACTCGACTTCGATCGGGTCGGCCGTGTCGCCGGCGGTATGCGGACGCCGCAATACACTCGTTTGCTTATAGCCGTCCTTGGCGCAAGAGATGGTGACGCTCTCGGGGTCGATGTCCTTGCCGAAGCCCGAGATCTTATAGACGCCCATGGTGTTGGTTCGGGTCACCAGCGCGCCGCCGGCCTTGAGCGTCGCCGTCACCTTAGCGTCGCCGACCGCCGGCCCGTCGGCATCGCGCACGAAGCCGAAAAACGACGGCCCTTGGCCTGCGCCATTGTCATTATCGTCGCTGAAGTTCACGCCGCCGGCACACGCTGGACCTATGCCGGAACTAAGCCCGGCGAGCGCCCAAACGGCAATCAAGCCGACCTGCAAAGGCCGCAGCGGCCGGTCACGAAGGAAATTCATGCAAGCCTCATCGCGTGAAATATCCGCTCAGCAGATGAGCGATGGCCGCGATCGAGCAGAGCGGCACCAGCCAGGCCAGACCCGACCACATCCGGCCGCCGGGATTTCCCGGCAGCCAGCAGGCGACGAGCCCGGCCAAGGCGCCGACGATGGCCGAGGTCGCAATCCAGCCGTACCAATACATGGTCGGACCGTCCGACGCCGAATGATTGAACAGCGTCCATTGGGCGACCGCCGGACCGTAGGAGAACAGCGGCCAATTATTATAGAGCGCGACATAATAGACCGCCGAATAGACCACGGCGAAGGTGACGGCAAAAACGCCGAACCGGCTGCGGGTTTTCATGTCCCAAGCTCTTTCATGTCCCAAGCTCTTTCAGGTACCAAGCCCGCGAATGTTGTTGGCGACATGTCCGGCGAGGAACGCCCACCATACGATGAACGCGATCAGCGTCGTCAGCAATCTCCGCGTGCGCGCATCGCTCGCCTCGAGCGATGGTCGCCAGAAGTACCAATAGGCCGGCAGCATCGCCAAACCGATGGCGATCAAGTGTTCCTTGAGCTCGAACGCACCGAACGATTTCCAGAAGTGGCCCTGTTCCAGCGTCAGCCGGGCCGTGATGCGATAATTGGTGTAGATGACGCTGCCCAGCGCCGCGGTCACGAGATAGAGCACGATGACGGCATTGACGTAATTGGCCGAGCCGACGGCGCGGAACCGGGCAACGAAGTTACCGGCTCCCGAGCGCACCGGCGCCCAGACGCTGACCACCTGGTGCGTGATGGCGCCCAACAAGAGAAACGCCAACAGCCCATGCGTAATCACCAAAGCGATCCACATTCTTCCTCCCCGGCTTAGCTTTCCCCGCGTCCTTTGCGTGACGCTTTATCGCTCCGCGGCCGTGCCGCAGACTTAAAAGTAGCCAGTCCGACTGACGCGATTGTAGCGCGGGCTTTGCCGTCCGACAATTTCGATCGCTTATGCAATGCGGCGTTGCGGCCGCGTGCAGCCATCGCCCTTAGACGTAAACGCTCTTCATCTGCGCCTCGGGATAGCGCAGGCCGGCCGCGGCGCCGATCGGGATCGCATCGGCAATTTGCACGAGATCGTCGTCCGTCAGCTCGACCGAGAGCGCGCCGATATTTTCCAAAAGCCTCTCGGCATGCTTGGTGCCCGGGATGGGCACGATGTCGTCGCCCTGCGCCAGCACCCAAGCAAGCGCGAGCTGGCCCGGCGTGCATTTCTTCTTGCGCGCCAGATCTTCGATGCGGTGAACGAGCCCGACGTTGCGCTCGAGATTCTCCGGCGCAAAGCGCGGATGCCGGCGGCGCGCGTCGGTTTCCGCCAAATTAACTCCGCCGGTCAGCAGGCCTCGCCCGAGCGGCGAATAGGCGACGAAAGCAATGTTGAGTTGCCGCGTCGTCTGCAATGTTTCGTCGGCGTCGGCGCGATACAGCAAGGAAAACTCGTTCTGGACGGCGGCCAGCGGATGGACGGCGTGCGCCCGGCGGATGGTCTTGGGACTGGCCTCGCTGATGCCAAGCGCGCGGACTTTGCCCTGCTCGACCAATTTGGCCATGGCGCCGACGGTGTCTTCGNNGCTGATAGTAGAGATCGATCACGTCGACGCCCAAACGCTTGAGGCTTGCCTCGCATGAGCTCAAGACAAACTCCGGGCGGCCGTCGGCAAATTTGCCGTCGCGGCCACCGAGATTGCCGAACTTGGTCGCCAGCACCACTTCGTCTCGGCGCCCCTTGATGGCCTTGCCGACCAGTTCCTCGTTATGGCCGGCGCCATAGGCGTCCGACGTGTCGAGCATGGTAATGCCGCGATCCAGCGCCTCGTGAATCAGCGCGATGCCGGCGTCGTCGCCGCTGACGCCGTAAATACCGGACAGCGACATGCAACCGAGCCCGATGGCGGATGTTTCAATGCCCGACGAGCCGAGTGAACGGGTGGGGAGGCTTTTGGCTTTGGTCATTTACTGCTCTCGTTATTACCGCGCTGTCACCTTGCGCTCGCTATAGCCCAAGGCATATAGCGCGTCCGCATTCATCGTAACAGACCTGAATCGCAACCGATTTGCCGGCGCAATCCGTCGCGTCAAAGCAGCATCAAATGCCATTGCCGTCCGGGCACGCCGCCAGCACAACGCCTGCGACGCTTTTATTCACGCGTCACGCAGCCCGGTCGATCTCACGCTCGAACGCGCTGTCGCCGGGGCCGAGCGATTTCTTATGACCGCCTGTGAATATACAACCACAGTAAATGAATGCGATTCCGGCAGCGAGAATGAGCCAGAGCACCACGTCGTCCGCCATGTCGTCCTCCTTGGTCGCGCTTCATCGCCGCCCCGGCACGTTAATCAGGTGTTCGGCAAAAGGCTCCCTGCGCGGATGTCGCAGGAAGCAAATGTCGCAGGCAAAATCGCTAACCTTAAGGCCCGCGCTGCACCGCACAACTTTGCGCGTCAGCCTATCCCGGTCGAATTGTTGCACTGCAGACGGCGGAAGGGGTAAAGCGGAGCCGGCGTAGGCCGTTGCTTCGTTTCCCATCAACCGATCGGTCGCGCTGACCCGAGGATCCCTCCATGCCGCTATCGATGTCTCAAGCCTCCCTGCCGGCTTTCGAAATCGGCCTCAATGCGCTGTCGGCCGTTCTCGACAAGGCCACAGCCTATGCCGCCGCCAAAAAATTCGATCCGGCGGTACTGCTGCACACGCGGCTTGCGCCTGACATGTTCGATCTGGTTCGCCAGGTGCAGGTTGCCGCCGATCAGGCCAAGAACGCCTCGTCGCGGCTCGCAGGCGTCGAAGCGCCGCGCTACGAAGATACCGAGACGACGACGGATCAGCTCAAGACGCGACTAGCAAAAACGGTCGCCTATCTGAAAACGCTCGACCGCAAGGCGATCGATGCGGCGGCCGACCGCGAGATCGTGTTTCCGCTCGGCCCGATCAAGAAGGGCCACATGAAGGGCGACGACTATCTCAACCACTTTGTGCTGCCGAACTTCTATTTTCACCTTACGGCGGCTTACGCGATCCTGCGGCATTGCGGCGTCGACATCGGCAAGAGCGACTTTATGGGCGCGATCCCCCTGACCGTGACTTGAGGCAAGCACTCGGCAGTTGGATAATTGAGCCCGCTCAGCATTAGGAAACATGATGGCCAGCGACAGCAAGAAAGCCAAAGCCGACACCGCGCCGAAGAGCGAGACCGCCGCAAAGGACAAGAGCCCTTCGGGGGAAGCGGTAGCGAAAGCCGAGACCAAGGCTGAGGCCAAGGTTGAGACCAAGGCTGACGGCAGCGGCGACAAAGCTGCCGCACCTGCCAATTATAGCCGGGGCGAAGGCCAGAAGCCGGTCACCGCCGCCTACAAGGAAAACTGGAACGCAATCTTCGGCAAGAAGAAAAACAAGAAGAAGAGCACGAAGAAGAAAAAGCAGTAGTCTGTGCGCTAAGCCTGCCATAAGCAGCCAAAGAGAATGACTGGAGAGCCAATGAGGACACTACTCATACTCATCGGAATAGTTCTTTTGGCCGCGGGACTTTTGTTCATGGGACAAGGTTCTGGATACATCCAATGGCCCGCCGAGAGCTTCATGGTCACTCAGACAAAGTGGGTGTATTACGGCGGCGGAATAGCGGTCGTCGGCATTCTGCTCATCATGATCGCGCGACGGTGAGCCACCCGCTGAGTTCACCACTCGGCGACGCGTATTTTACGCGTCAGCGCCCAGATCAATAACGCAACGCAGCCCATCGTCGCCACCACGCTGGCGACCGGCCAGGCGGAGTGGCCGAGATAAAGCCCGATGCCGGCGGCGGCGATGGCGGCGCCGGATTGCTGGGCGAAACCCAGCAGTGAGGACGCCGTACCAGCGCGATCGGGAAATGGCGTCAGCGCACCCGCCATGGCCATCGGCTGGGCAAAGCCGAGGCCGGCGAGATAGATCGTCATCGCGCCGACGAACCAGAAGACGTTGGTCAAGCCGAGCGCAACCACCGCGACCATGATCAAGCCGCCCACCGCGAGCGCCACGCAGCCGATGCCCATGGTACGGTCGAGGCCGAGCCGCATTACGATGCGCGCCGCGATGAAGGTGCCGGTCATATAGCCCGCCGAGCCCAGGGCGAAGGTCACACCGAAGACCAGCGGAGTAAGACCATAGACCGCGCTTTGCATGACGATCGGCGCACCGGAGATCCAGGCAAACAGGCCGACGAAGGTCGTGGTCAAGATGCCGAGATTGGCGAGAAAGCTCGGATGCACCAGCACCGAGCGATAAGTCGCGCCCATGCCGGCGAATGACAGCGGCCCCGGCGTGCGCTCCTTCAGCGTCTCGGGCAGGAGCCGCGCGGCGACCGCAAGCGACACCACGGCAAATAGCGTCAGCAAGACGAAGATCGCGCGCCAACCGAAAACCGTCTGCAATACGCCGCCGATCATCGGCGCGATGATCGGAGCGAATGCGGTGATCGCTCCCATCAGCGACAATTCGCGGCCCGCGCGCGCGCCGGAATAAATGTCGCGCACCACGGCCCGCGCCAACACGATCGAACCGGCGCCGCCGAGCGCCTGAATGAACCGCGCCGCAATCAAGCCATGGACCGATTGCGCCATGGCACAGCCGACGGTGGCGACCGCATAGAGCACGAGCGCAGTGAGCAGGACCGGCCTGCGCCCCAAGCGATCGGAGATCGGGCCATAGAAGATCTGGCCGACGGCAAAGCCGAACAGATAACTGGAAATGGTCAGCTGCACATGCAGCACCGGCGATTGCAACGTGCGGGCGATATCCGGCAGCGACGGCAGATACATGTCCATCGACAGCGGGCCGAGCGCGGTCAAAAACGACAATAATAGCGTGAGCGCGAACGTACCGGGACGGAGCATTGAGACGAGACTTTCCTCGTCATGGCGAGCGAAGCGAATCAAGCCAGTTATCCCCACCCCACCCTCCCGCCCATGCCGGGGAGGGATAAAGGGATCGCTTCGTCGCTCCGCTCCTCGCAATGACGAATTTGGCGGTCATCCGGGAATAAAGAGTCACGGACGACAATTCAGTTTCATTTACCGCTGGGCCAGCGGCTTCACCTTGAGTTCGGCCGCCATTTTGTCGAGCTGCGCGATCAGCGCCCGCGCCAGCGGTACGCCGTCGCGCAATCGTTCGGCGCGGCACTCGATGCGGCGGTCGCCGGGCAGGCGGATCTGATCGACGCCGGGCAACCGCTTCGATTGACGCAGGTCGCGCACATGGCGATCGACTTCGGCGTTAAACACCGCGAGCGGCAAAAACCGCGCGATGTCGACGGCGATGATAAAGTGGCCGGTGTTGGTTTCGCTTTTGTCGTCGGCATTGAAGTCGACGACGTCGCGGCCGAAGGCTGCGCCGTTGAGGACGCCGGCAATAAGCCCGATCATCAAAGCCAGTCCGCTGCCTTTATATTCGCCCATCGGCAGCAACATCCCCTCGCCGGAGCGTTTCGGATCGGTGATCGGCTCCCCGCTATCGGGATTGACGAACCAGCCGTCCGGCATGGTGAGACCGCGCAGCGCGTATTTCTTCACTGTTCCATATGCAACGATCGAGGTCGCCATGTCGAACACCAGCGGGCCAGCACCTGACGGCACGCCGATGGCGAGCGGATTGGTGCCGAGCAGATGATCGGCGCCGCCCCAGGTCGCCATGTGATTGGCATTGGCGACGGCTGAATAAATCCCGATCATACCGTGGGCGGTCGGCATTTCGGCGTAAAGCCCGGCGGGTCCTGCATGATTGGAACCCCGCACGCCGACGAAACCGGTGCCTTGCTCGCGCGCAATCGCGATCGCCTCGGCCGCGGCGCGCGACATCACCAGATGCCCCATGCCGTTGTCGCCGTCGACCAGCGCTGTTGCCGGCGCTGTTTTCTTCACCGTGATGTTCGGGTGCTTGTTGAAGCCGCCGGCCTTGAGGCGGCGGATATATTGCGGCAGCCGGAAAATGCCGTGGCCGTCGGCGCCGGTGAGGTCGGCCTCCGTCATCAATTCGGCGCAGCGCGCGGCATCCGCCGCGGGCAGCCCTTCCGCGACCAGAGCGTCGTTGATGAGCGCTAAAGTGGCGCGCGCCGGCACCAGTACCAGGTCGCTATTGTCGATCGCATTCACGTCGTTCACTCCGCCGCCGCTTGTTGGCGTTGCTTGCCCAGGATCGTCGCCGCGTGGCTGCCGAGGATGCGATCGCGGTCGGCTGAGGCGATGTTCAGCTCGCGGACATGCTGCACGCAATCCATCATGCCCATGTCGTAGGGATAATCGCTGCCAAGGAAGACGCGGTCGGCGCCGACCGAGGCAATCAGGAATTCGAGCGCGGTCTTGGAGTGCAAAATGGTGTCGTAGAGGAAGCGGTCGAGATAGCGCTCCGGCGAATGTTTGACGTGCACTTTCGGTTCCGGCCGCACCTCCCAGCCGTGCACCCAGCGGCCGCCCTGATAAGGAATAAAGCCGCCGCCATGCACCATGACGAAGTTGAGTCTGGGATGGCGTTCCAGCACGCCGCCGAAAATCAGACACGCCGCGGCAATGGTGGTGTCGAGCGGATTGCCGATCAGATTGGCGAGGTAATAGGAGCGCAGCCGCTCGGCGCCGGCGATATTGCCGGGATGGATCACCATGAAGGCGTCGAGTTCCTCCGCTGCCGCCCACAGCGGCTCAAAGCTCGGATCGTCGAGATTTTTTCCGCCGACATTGGAGCCGATCATGGCGCCGTGCAGGCCGAGCTTGCTCATGGCGCGGCGCAATTCGGCGGCCGCCTGACCGGGCGCCTGCATCGGCAGCGTGGCGATGCCGGCGAAGCGGGCCGGGTGTTCCTTGGTCAGCCGCGCGATCTCGTCGTTCTGGATCGCGGCAGCCGCAAGGCCGATCGCCGCCTCTTGGCCGTAAAGCCAGGTCTGCGGCGTCGCCGACAGCACATGCATATCGACCCCGGTTGCGTCCATGTCGGCAAGCCGCCGCGTAATATCATGGCCGCCGCGCGGAAACGGCCGGTACGGCACGCCCCCGACTTCAAGCACGGCATTGTCGGCGTCGATCGGCGCGAGCTTCAGTCCGAGCCGCGGCAGCTCCTTTTGCAGGAGCGCGATGGTCGCGTCGGCGAGCACGTGCGTATGGGTATCGATCGTCCGAATCTTTTGTGTCGACGTCATTGTTCCTCCCCGGATGGCGCGGGGTGTTTTGCGCATAACCGGCCAAACCATGCAAGCAACAGCATGCAGGGCAGGCACGCGGCACATGCAGCCGAAGATGCGGCGAACATGCACCCGTCGCGAAGCCCTTTGGCGACCGACGGTTTACGGTATAAAGACCCCGCGGGATCAGCATAAAGACCTGCCGACTAAGCATTCCGGAACCCAGCATGGACGCCACCACCGACACCGCTCAGCACGTCGCCTATCATCCCCGCGTCGAGGACGACGTCCTGGTCCGCGGCCGCGGCCGCTACGCCGCCGATGCGCCGGTGCCGAACCAGGCTTATGCCTATTTCGTGCGGTCGCCGCATGCCTTCGCGCGCATCGTCTCGATCGACGTCAGCGCGGCCACGGAGGCGCCCGGGGTGATCGGCGTGCTGACTGCCAGTGACATGGTGGGCGTCGGCAATCTCGGCCGCCATCCCCCGGTCCCCGGCCGCGGCGGCAGGGCGCTGATCCTGCCGCACCGGCCGGCGCTCGCCACCGAGCGCGTCATGCATATCGGCGAGCCGGTGGCGATGGTGGTCGCCGAGACCTTTGCCGCGGCACAGGACGCCGGCGAACGCGTTGCGATCGAATACGAGGAATTGACGCCGGTCATCGACGCCCGCGCAGCGCTCGCTGACGGCGCACCGCAAGTCTGGCCGCAGGCGCCCGGCAATGTCGCCGTCGACTGGCCGGGACCCAATCCCGATCCGGAGGCCAACGCGAGGAAGGTTGAGGAGATCTTTCAGTCCGCGAAATTTACCGCGCGCGTGATCCTGATGAACCAGCGCATGGTCGGCAATCCGATGGAACCGCGCGGCGCCACCGCAAGCTACGACGCAGCGACCGATAGCTATCTGATGCGCGCCTGCTCGCAGGGGGCCGGCGCCATGCGCGACAGCATCGTGGCAGTCATGGGCCTGCCAAAGGAGCGCATCCGCGTCATCACCGAAGACGTCGGCGGCGCGTTCGGCATCAAGACCGGGGCGTATCCGGAAAATATCGCGCTGTTGGTCGGCGCTAAGAAATTCGACCGGCCGATCCACTGGATGTCGACGCGGTCGGAAGTGTTCCTGACCGACAATCAAGGCCGCGATATCCATTCGGAGGTCGAGCTGGCGCTCGACGAGAAAGGGAAATTTCTGGCGTTGCGGCTGCGCAATGTCGCCAATCTCGGCGCCTATGTCGGTCCGGTCGGCGCCAATATCCCGACCGCGAATTTCACCCGCTGCCTGCCCGGCATGTACGACATCAAGAATATCGATGTCGCGACAATCTGCGCTTTCACCAACACGATCCCGACTGCGCCCTATCGCGGTGCCGGCAGGCCGGAAGCTAGCTACGCGATCGAGCGCGTGGTCGACGAGGCGGCGCGGGTGACCGGCATCGATCCGATCAAATTGCGCCGGCGCAATTTCATCAAGAAATCGGCGATGCCGTACAAGACCGCGGTCGGCACCACTTACGACTCGGGCGATTTCGAAACGATGTTCGACAAGACGCTAAAGCTTGCAGATTACGACGGCTTCAAAGCGCGTCGCCGCGCTGCGCAAAAGCGCGGCAAATATCGCGGTTTCGGCATCTCCTGCATGCTCGAACATTCCGGCGGTTCGCCGGTCGAGAGTGCGTTGCTCGCCTTCCCCGGCGACGGCACGTTGCAACTGACGCTCAATGTGCAGAATACCGGCCAAGGCCATGCCACGGTGTTTCCGCGCGTCATTGCCTCGCGCCTTGGGATTGCTGCGGACAAGATTACCCACCACCACGGCGATTCCTCAAACGAACTGCCGGGCTACGCCTCGGTCGGCTCGCGCTCGGCGATGACGGCGGGGCACTCGATCGCCAACGCGATGGGCACCATCCTCCACAAGGGCAAGCCGATCGCCGCCACGATGCTCGAAGCCAGTGAAACGGATATCGCCTACAAGGCCGGCAATTTCGAAGTGGTCGGCACCGATCGCCGCGTCTCGCTGTTCGAGGTCGCTTCTCACGCCGCCGCGCTGAAGAAGCGCGGGGACATTGCCGAAGACCTCGACACCAAGACCACGACCGAGACCCCGCTCACTTATCCCAACGGGGTCCATACCGCCGAAGTCGAGATCGATCCGGAGACCGGAGCCATCACGATTGCGACCTATACCGCGGTCGACGATTGCGGCTATGCGCTCGACCCCATGATCGTCGAAGGCCAGCTGCACGGTTCGCTCGCCGCCGGCCTCGGCCAGGCGCTGATGGAGAACACGGTCTACGATGAAAGCTCAGGCCAGCTCGTCACCGGCTCGTTCATGGATTACGCCATGCCGCGCGCCGCCGACATGCCGCCCTTGCGCGACGCCATGCATAATGTGCCGGCCACGACCAATCCGCTCGGCGTCAAAGGCGTCGGCGAAGCCGGCACGACGGCCGCGATCGCCGCGGTAATGAACGCGATCGCCGATGCGATCCCGAACGGCGCCGGCAATCATCTCGACATGCCCGCTTCGGCGCCGCTGTTGTGGCAAGCCTGCCAACGGGCCAAGGGGTGATCTAACGCCGTCATTCCGGATCGCCGCGTGGCGGCGAGTCCGGAATCACGAGCGCGGAGCTTCTCGTGACCGAAGTCAGATCCTCCCGCGAAATGCCGGTGCCGGCGGCGATTCCGATCCTGTTGAGCTTCGTCGCCGGCTATGTCGACAGCTATACGTATCTGGCGCTGTTCGGGCTGTTCGTCGCACAGGTGACGTCGAGTTTTGTCCTCGCCGGAGCGGAGCTCGTCACCCACAATTACGGCATCGCCGGCAAGCTCCTGGCGCTGGTCACATTCATTGTTGCCGCCGCCGTGACCGCGGGCCTGGTCGGCCTGGCGCGGGAAAAAGGCCGCGCCGCGCTGCCGTTGATGCTGATGCTCGAAGCAGCGTTGCTCATCGCCTTTGTCGCGCTGATCCTGTTCGGACCGGCGCTCACCGGCGCTGCGGACTGGCACGGCATCGTAGCCGGCCTGTTTGCCGCCATGGCAATGGGTGCGCAAAGCGTGCTGGTGCGGCTCCTGATGAAGGGCATCCCGCAGACCAACGTCATGACCGGCAACATGACGCAACTCGGCATCGCAATGACCGATCTCATTTTGGCTTGGCGGCGGCTGCGGCACAGCGGCCATACCAGGGCGGACTTGCGCGAATTCGCCGAAATCCGCCGCCAGCTCCTGACCGTGCTCTTTATCGCGCTCGGCTTTCTGGTTGGCGCGGCGGCCGGCGCGCTGGCCTTTGCCGTCACCGGACTGCGCGGCGCACTCCTCGCCGTCGCCATCGTCTGCGCACTGGCGCTTTGGGCGCTTGCTCGCGAGCGCGGAGCGCGGAGCCCTTGAGCGGTCGCCGCGCCTCTTGCGGCCGGGATGGCGCCCGGCTGCGCTCATTGTTGAGATGCACGAGATGCCTCAACATCGCCATGAAGGCCTTGCGCTCGCCGGGCCTGAGCGGCGCCAGAATCAGCCGCTGTGTCGAGGCAACCGCGGGCTCAATGTCGCGGATCAGCCGGCGGCCAGACGGCGTGATGGACAGCGATTTGGTGCGTCGATCGATCGCGCCGTTGAAGCGCTTGATCAGCTTTTTCTTTTCCAAGCGGCCCACCACGTCGCCGATGGTCGAGCGGTCGAAGGCGATGATATTGCACAGCGCCGTTTGATCGATACCCGGATGATTGTTGATGGCGACGAGAGCCGCATATTGCACCGGCGTGACGTCGAATTCCTTGGCCTGATCGAGGAACAGCGCAAAAGAAATCTGCTGCAGCCGACGAATCAGATGGCCCGGCGTCTCGAGAAAGTGATTGTCGTCGTTTGACATCTGCATTTCGCCAGTGAGAGTTTCATCGCCGCGGCCCGGCGACCCGCGTTTTCCAGGAGACAGGGTTTGACGCCCAAGCCGGATTATCGGTACATTGTCCAAAATCATCAGTATGCTGACGAAATGCCAGCATAACAGGACTTGGGCATAAAGCCAAACTGCGCGGCCGACGGACGCAAGCAAAAAGCCTCACGCGGTTGGGAATCAGGGAGTAAACGATGCCACAGCATCCCGAAGCGATCATCGCCGGCAAAAAGCGCCCGTTCACCGGGGCGGAGTTCCTGGAATCGCTGCGCGACGGCCGCGAGGTCTATATCTATGGCGAGCGGGTCAAGGACGTCACGACCCATCCCGCGTTCCGCAATTCGGCGGCTTCGGTCGCGCTGCTCTACGACGCGCTGCACGATGAAAAGACAAAGGACATGCTCACGGCGCCGACCGATACCGGATCGGGCGGCTACACCCACAAATTCTTCAAGGCGGCGTATTCGCGCGAAGAGGTGATCGCGCAGCGCGACGCCATCGCCGCCTGGGCGCGCATCTCCTACGGCTGGATGGGGCGCAGCCCCGATTACAAGGCGGCCTTTCTCAACACGCTGGGCGCCAATGCCGAATTCTACGGCAAGTTCGCCGACAATGCGCGCGCCTGGCACAAGCGCGGCCAGGAGGCGGTGCTCTATCTCAATCACGCTTTGGTCAATCCGCCGATCGACCGCGCCAAGCCCGTCGAACAGGTCAAGGACGTCTATATCAACATCCAAAAAGAAACCGACGCCGGGATCTACGTGTCCGGCGCCAAAGTGGTGGCGACCAATTCGGCGCTGACGCAATATAATTTTCTCGGCCAGAATATGGGCCAGGAAATCACCGACCCGTCCATGGTGGTGATGTTCATCGCGCCGATGAATACGCCGGGCATCAAACTGATTTGCCGGCCGTCTTACGAATTCGCCGCCGCCGCGACCGGCTCGCCATGGGATTATCCGCTGACCTCGCGTTACGACGAGAACGACGCCATTTTCGTTTTCGACAATGCGTTCATCCCGTGGGAGAACGTCATGATCCATCGCGACATCGAGCGGCTGAAGAACTTTTATCCGAAGTCCGGCTTCTTCAACGGCTTCACGCTGCAGGGCTGCACCCGGCTTGCGGTCAAGCTCGATTTCATCATCGGGCTGCTTTACAAGGCCGCGCGCGCTACCGGCGTTGAGAGCTTCCGCGGCGTACAGGCGCAGATCGGCGAAGTCATCGGCTGGCGCAATCTGTTCTGGTCGCTCACCGACGCGATGGCCTGCAATCCGGAACCCTGGGTCAACGGCGCCGTTCTTCCCAATGCGCGGGGCTCGGCGAGCTACCGGCTGTTCATGACCGAGGCCTATCCCGCGGTGCGCAACATCGTCGAAAAGGTGGTCGCCTCGGGCCTAATTTACCTCCCGTCGCATTCGCGCGACTTCAAGAATCCCGACGTCGACAAATATCTGGCGAAATATGTGCGCGGCTCCAACGGCATCGATTACAAACAGCGCATCAAGATCATGAAGCTCCTATGGGACGCCATCGGCACCGAATTCGGCGCCCGTCACGAGCTCTATGAGATGAATTATTCCGGCAGCCACGAACTGATCCGCGTCTTTCAGCTGCAACAAGCCCAAGGCAACGGCGTGCTCAAAGCGATGGAAGCGCTCGCTGACGCTTGCATGGCCGACTACGACGAGGACGGCTGGCTGCATCCGGCCTATCACACCAGCGATATTTCGCTGGTCGGCAAAGGCTGAGCGGCGACGGCCGTCCAACAAAGCCGTAGGCCAAAAAAAGAGGCTCCGAGGGCACTCGGAGCCTCAGTTACACCACGAACCGTAGTCGCGCTGGGGGGAGGGTACGCGAGGTTCGGATCGGAGTTGGATCCCACAGCAATAATGGGCCTACAAGCAAACTCCGTGCCGGATTAGGCGCTCGCGCGTCTTGCCGATGAGCCTTGGCTGGAACTTCGCGCGCCATCGGGCATTTTTCGATATGCCGCAGACGACCGGCGGAAGAAGCGGCCGTGTGGGGTGTTATGGACATATCGAGAAGCGGACGGCTTTGCTAAGCTCGCCGCGCCGGGCGCCGCAAGCGTGCAGAGCTTTTGCCACAAATATGGGCGGTCACCATGGTACGCCTTGCTTATGCCGATAGACTATCTCGTCGCTACCTGACCGGTATCGTTTTTGCGGCCAATATCGTTTTTGCAGCAGCGGTCGGCATTGGCGCGATCCCGCGGATCGCGTCCGGGGCCGAGCCCAAAGACGGGATCGAGACCGGCGCGGTGTTCAAATTAGCGATGGGACCAACAAGCGCGGCGGCAAAGCCCGGCCCGCCGCCCGCCGCATCCGGGTCGACGGTTACGCCATCCGTGGAGCCGTCGCCAAAGCATCACCATCGTTCGAAGCACCGGCACACAAAATAATCGAGCGACGGCTCACGGCGGACGGCATTAGCGGCCCAGCCCGAGCAAACAAATATATTCCCAAGCCATCGTGGCGCCGGCGAGGGCGGTGATCTCGGCTGTGTCGTAGGCTGGCGCCACCTCGACCACATCCATGCCGACAAAGCGCAGCCCTGGGAGCCGCCGCAACACGGCCTGCACTTGCCAGCTTGCCAGTCCGCCGATCTCCGGCGTTCCGGTGCCTGGCGCAAAGGCCGGATCGAGCACATCGATATCAATGCTGAGATAGACCGGCCCGTCGCCGACAATCTCGGCGATCCGCTGGGCGACGGCCGCGGGGCCGATCTCGTGAAATTTTTGCGCCGTGATCGGCGTGACGCCGCGCGCCAGGGTCCAGTCGTAAACCTCACGCGGCACCGGCGAGCGGATGCCGATCTGCACCATGCGCCGCGGATCGAGAAGGCCCTCCTCGATCGCGTGGTAGAACACCGAGCCGTGGCCGTAAGCCTGGCCGAAATTGTCGGGCCAGGTATCGATATGGGCATCGAAATGAATAAGCGCCGGCGCGCTGTGCCGTTTTGCCAAGGCGCGCAACAGCGGCAGCGTGATGCTGTGATCGCCGCCTAACGCCACCAGGTGCTCGATGCCGCCCGCCTGTTGCTCGATCAGCGCCATGCTGGCGGCAAGGTCGCCCAGCGCCAATGCGAAGTCGCCGATGTCGGCCAAGGGCAGTGTTGTCGGATCGACCCAGTGCTGCGGATGCGCGCCGTCCACCAGCATCCGGCTGGCGCGGCGAATGGCGCCCGGCCCGAAGCGGGCGCCGCTGCGGTTGGTGGTGCCGAGGTCGAGCGGAATTCCGGCAATGCAGATCGGGGCTGAGCGGTCGCTGCGACGGCTGCCGAGGAATGTCGGCGGGATCGCATAGGTCGCCACTGCCGTCGTTGGCCCGGTCGTTGGCCCGGTCATGGCTGCGTCTGTATGGGATTGGCGGGAGCAACCGCATCAGGACTCGCCGCTGGATTGGTAAAGCGGAACACCGTGGCGGCAACCGCGCAGGTCCAATCGCCATTGGCCGCGCCTTCGGCCACCGCCGTCACTGAAAGACTGTCGACGATCAGATCGCTCATTTCATAAACGCGCTTACGCTCGTCCCAGGCCGCATCGGCGTTGAACTCGATGCCGAGCGTCGAGGCGAGCATGGTTGCCGCCAGATCCTCGACATAGTCGCGGATCTCGACTTCGGTCATGCCGAAGCCGTGGTGCTCCGAGATATAGCCATAGCGTGCCGGATCCTTAGGCCTTGCGAGGCCGATCCCGGCGGCGATGCGGCGGCCCGGCTCATTGGTTTCGGCGCGCGCCATGACGCAGAACGTGATCTCGCCGGGGCTCAAAGTGGCAATGCCGGCCGCCGGCGTAATCAGCTCGCAACCCGGCGGCAGGATCGAGGACACGGTGACGAGATTCTGCTGCTCGATATCGGCGGCGCGCAGCGCGTATTCGAACGCGGTCAGGAGATGCCGGTGCGTACCGATGCCGCGGGTCAGAAAGGCGCATTTCGGAATTGGAAACATTCGCCACCAGCCTTCGTGTCAATGCGCAATCGCCCGCGACCGAGCGGCGCTGCCGGACATTATCGTCGCTGGCATCGCGGATTACCATGACCAAGCTGTGACGGCGGTTGGCGGCGACCGCCGGGTTCAAGGATCGAACACCACGACGCCGCGCAGATTCTTGCCGGCTTCGAGGTCGGCATAACCACTGTTTATTTCATCGAGACGGTAGCGTCGCGTCACCAATTCGCGCAGCTTCAACGACCCTTTACGATACAGCGTGAGAAGCGCGGGGATTTGCAGCCGCGGGCTGGCAAAGCCGTAAACCGCGCCCATAATCGCCTTCTGGGTCAGCAGCAGCTCGAGCGGCGGGATTTTGATCTCGGTGACGGCGTCCGAGGTGAGCGCGGTGATCACCACATTGCCGCCCTTCGCCGTCGCGCGGAAAGCAGGCAACAACGTCTCCGGCGGATCGATGCAGACGAAGGCGTGATCGACGCCGATGCCGGCGGTGAGCTCCAGGACCGCGCTCGTGAGATCTTCACCTCGCGCATTGACGCCGTGCGTGGCACCGAACTCGCGCGCCCAATCGAGCTTGGCCGGCACGATATCGGCGGCAATAATGTTTGTGGCGCCGCATAGACGCGCGCCTTGAACCACGTTCATGCCATCGCCGCCGCAGCCCACCACAAGCACGCTGTCGCCGGGTTTGACCCGCGCCCGGTAACGCGCCGCTCCGACGCCCGCCGGCACCCCGCAGGCCACCAGGCTGGCGAGATCGAGCGGGATGTCTTTCTCGATCACGATGACTGAGGCCTGATCGACCACGGTGCGTTCGGCAAAGCCGCCGATCATGCAGAAGGCGCCGACCGCGACGCCGTCGCGATCGCGGCGGCGGAAAGTGCCGTCGAGCTGCGGCCCGCGGGTGATGCGCGGACCCTCGGCGCAGAAATGATGCAAGCCCTGGCGGCACCAGCGGCAGATACCGCAACCGGGGATGAAGGTCAGGACCACGTGGTCGCCGGGCTTGATGCCATCGACCGCGGCACCGATCTGCTCGACCACGCCGGCGGCCTCGTGGCCCAGCAGGAAGGGGAAGTCGGCGGTGATGCCGCCCTCCCGGTAGTGCAGGTCGGTGTGGCACACCCCGCAGGCCTGCACGTCCACGAGTGCCTCGCCAGGTCCGGGCTCGGGCACAAGCACCGTCGTCACCTCGACCGGCTCGCCCTTACCGCGGGCCACCACACCCTGCACGCTGATCGTCACCGGATCACCTTTTCGTTGTCGTTCTTCGCCAGGCAGCAAGCGTAACCGGGTCCGGTTCGCCCGTCCCCGCCACTGCGCGCCAGCCCCGGCGTAGTGCCGCCGCGCCGAGTCCGCGGTCATCGCGGCGTACAGCAGGGCGATCAGCGGCAGGCCGGGGGCGCGCAGCGGCGACAGCCGGTACAGCCTCAGCATGGGCAGGTAGCTCACCGCCATCAGCGCCCAGCCCGCCAGCCCCGCGCCGGCCGCCAGCGCCGCCGGCGCCGAGCCCAGCCAGGCCGCCAGGCCGGCGATCGCCGCGACGGGCGGGAGCGCGTACAGGAACAACAGCCCGGCGAGCGTCCCGGCCAGCAGCGGCGCGGAGTAGTTCAGCTGGGTGTAGGCCGACCTGGCCACCATCTGCCACAGGTCCGCGAGGGCAGGGTACGGCCGCACGCTCACCACCTGGCGGGACAGCCCGAGCCAGCAGCGTCCCCGGTGGGCTTTGATCATCGCGCCCATGGCCACGTCGTCGATGAGGGCGCCGCGGATCGGCGCCAGCCCGCCGGACCGGTCGAGCGCGTCGCGGCGCACCAGCATGCAGCCGCCCGCCGCCGCGGCGGTGCGCGAACCTGGCACGTTCACCCGCCGGAACGGATAGAGCTGGGCGAAGAAATACACGAACGCGGGGACCACCACGCGCTCCCAGCCGGTAGCCGTCCGCAGCAGCGCCATCTGCGAGACCAGGTCCCGGTCGTCGCCTTCGGCCGCGGCCACAAGCTCGCGCAGCGTGCCCGCGGCCCAGGCGATGTCGGCGTCGGTGAACAGCACATAGCCAGCCCCGGGGCCCGCCGCGGCCAGGCCCTGGGCCATCGCCCACACCTTGCCCGCCCAGCGGTCCTCCGGGGGCGCCGTCCCGGCGACGACCCGCAGCGTGCGGGCGGACCCGCGGCCCAGGCCGGCCGCGACCTCGGCGGTGCCGTCGGAGCTCGCGTCGTCGACGACGATGACGCGCAGCGCGCCGGGATAATCCTGGCCGAGCAGCGCGGGCAGGGTGACCGGCAGCAGTTCGGCCTCGTTCCTGGCCGGGACGATGGCCACCACGTCCGGCCACCGGCCCAGTGTGCCAGGCCCGGCTCCGGCCGGCGGCAGCCACTGGCTGGTCCGCCAGTACCCGCCGTGGCCCACGACCAGGTATACCCACCCGACCGCAGCCGCCGTGGCCGCGACGCTCAGCGCCAGCATCCCGGTAGCCTCTCACATCCCCGCCACGCACAGCGGGCCCCGCAACAACGATGGGCGATCATCGTGAGCCGGCCCGGCTAGGCCGCCCGGCGGTAGCCGGCCTCTTCCCGGCTCGGCTCGGACCGACGGGGCAGGTTCCGCACGGCGGGCGCGGCGGCAAGGGCCGGCTTGGAGTCCGGGTGCTTGAGCACCAGCCAGGTGGGGATGCCCGCCACCAGCGCGACGAAAAGCACCATCAGCGGCACGTTCACCATGATCCACGTCATCGTTCTCTCCTTCATTCGTTCCCTTATTGGCTCACTCCCTACAATGCCTGGCGCTGCTCTGGGTAACTGCCGGCCACCCTCTGCTCTCGTTATGAAAAAGAGACAAGGCTATGAATCGCGTCTGAGACCGCCGCAATGGCTTGCGCTCGGCACCGTCTTGACTACGCAGGGCTAGCGACCAGGGCCCCGCGGGTTACCTGCGCCAGGCGAGAACGTCGCCCGCGGCGGCGGCCGGCGGGCCGAGCAGGACGATGAGGTACTGGCCGAGCACCGAGTCCGGCGTGGCCACCGCGACCACCGCCGTCACCCGCCAGGCCGTGAGCTGGGCGCGCATCGCGGCCTGGGTCACGGGTTTGACCGAGGCGAAGCGGGCCGCCCCCGGAGAGCCGGGGGACAGGCCCCCGGAGGCCGGCGCGGCGGGCAGGTCCCGGCCGGATTCGAGCCACAGGGCGTTCAGGTACAGGCCCGCGGGGGGCGTGCCGTTGCCGTCGGTGTAGGCGTGCCCGCTGGCGGCCGGGCCCATGAAGTACCCGCCGACCATCGCGCTCGGTTCGCCGGTGTCGGCCTGCCAGCGCAACGGCTCGGTGAAGGTGTCCATCGGCAGCGGCACCACGAGCACGGCGGCCGACGCGGGCAGCCGCAGCGACGCGAACACCGCCGACCAGCCGGGCGGCGGCGGGTCCGCGGCGGCGGCGGGCAACGGCCGCGGCACGATCGGCAACACGGCCAGCACCGCGCAGGACATGACCAGCACGGACGG
>PLTE01000023.1 GCA_003164375.1 Hyphomicrobiales bacterium
TTAAAAACGCAATAAGCATCCGTTAGCGAAAGGAAAGACTTCCACATGCGATATTGGCCACGTCGTGTTTCTGTCTGGGACGGCCCGGCAACCAATGTAGCGATGGCGCGAAGTGGTCCTGATCCGCTAAACCCCACGCGGATTCGAATGCTTCGTGAACGCGGCCTTTCATACAGAGAGATCGGGATATTGATCGCAAAACAGGATGGACGAAAAATGCCGTATCTTGCCCTTTCTGTCGCTGGAGCGCTTCGTAATTTTCATCGAGGAAATCGCGATGAGGACGGCGAACGTGAGTTCGAGCGTGCGACAGCCAGACAAACCAAGTCCGTCAGTTTAGGTGACGGGATTGGGACTATTATATTTAGAAAATAACGCTCTGCGTCAGAGAACGAACCGAGGTTAAAATGAGCAACCCAACAATCAAAATCGGCGGCTTGGCGCTCCGACACGAGGGCAAATTTTGGAATGCCTATTACGCGCTGCCAGATTCGATGGCCGATGCGATCCAGCTCGGCTCTATCGCCATGCGGTTCGTCGAGAATAACCAGGAGCGCAAAGACGCCTTCATGGCGTTGATGCGCGAAGGTGTAGCCGACATCTTGCAGGAACAGACCGGCACGCGCCCCACGTGGCCGGATGGTCCACAGTCGGCCCCGGAACACGAACGTGCAGGGCACTCTTAAGGGAAACGATCAGCAAGCCGCTTCAGATGACGGAAGTGCAGAACCGCGAATTACTTGCAGCCTCTGAACAACGACGACGCGAACATGGTGATCAGGAAGGCAACAGGCATGATCGCCGGCTTGCCGCAAAGCGTGAGCGGCAAGCCAAACGGCGAGAAAAAGCGATAACGTCATGTTAACGCGAAGGATCACGGCAATGGGTCTATTTGCTTTTCTATTCGGTTGCGGCGACGATGATGAGGAGGCGCCCGCGTCTGTTCAGGATGCCGTCAATCTTCAAATGCAGCCGCTATGGACGGCTGTGCACGGGACCGCCTTTGATTTCGATGATGATCTGGCGCACAAGCAAAAGAGGATTGACGAACTGAGCGCCTGGGCCGGAAAGACCGAGGACCGCGCCACGCGGAAGGCTCAGAGGTATTGGATCTCGGTCGCTCAATATACCATCAACCGCGAACGCCAAGAGCGATCAAAGAAGCGCAGCGCCGAAAAATTACTTCCATCTTTGCCGCCGTTGCCATCGATCATCAAACGTCAGTTTCCGTACTAACGTGTCGTCAGGATCATTCATCATGAGATTGCCAATCACCGAACTCCTCATCACCGATGGCATGATCGACGCCCACGAAGCTGAATGGGAGCGATGGAGCGTGCGCCTCAATAAGGTTCCGCGCATGACGACTTACGAGGTGATCCGCGGTCCGGCCGCTGACGAACCAATCTCAGAAGAAACGCTCAAGATCATCGAGGATCATCCTGGCGACTGGGAGCAGGCGCACTACCGAATGGAACGGCTACGTATCGAGGCGGCGATTAAGGCCGCACTTTCGTGTCGAGAGGAAAAATAATGGGATTTATATACATGACTCCCTTCGTTACCCGCGTCGCTGGGAAGCGACTGACTTACAAGGCCCTGATCGCATAGGAGGCGACGATGGTTGAAAAACCGCGAACCACGCTTACGGACGGCAGACAGGTCTACCCGGAGCATCGCGATACCCTCAAGGATGGTCCGCGCGCCGGTCAGCAGAAAGACTATGTCGTGCTCGCCGAGGAAGAGCGAGCCAAGGGCTTTGTGCGGCCGGTGCGCCGCTCCTACAAACATCAGAAGTGCGGGGGCATCACCACAATGGGCCAAACGCTCGCCGAGACTTACGCCCGGCAGCCCGACTTTTATAGCGGTACGTTTTGCTGCCATTGCGCCGCTCATTTCCCGGTCGGCGCCGACGGCGAGTTCGTCTGGCAAGGAACCAACGAAAAGGTGGGAACGTGACGACCTCTCATTCGCCGCTGTCGCAGCTTAAGGCCCAAGCCGACAAGATCGCGGCGACGCTCAAAGCGGCCGAACGAGGCGAGCAAATCGACGTTCGTTTCGCGGAAAAGATCGAAGCGGCTCGAAGCAAGGACAGCTTCAAAGTCGGAATCGTCATGGACGACAAGGTAATCACCATCGAAATGCCATGGGCCACGATCCGCAGCACGAACGAAGTCGGACTTGCCGAATACATTCTCAACCAGATGCGAGAAGCAAGGGACACCGTGCAATGACAGAGCAAGCTTTCCTGATCGGTGGCGGTCAAATTCATCGGCTGATCGGCCCGCGCGGTGAAACGCCGCCGTGCCCCGAGGCCAAGTACAAGCGCGGCGACGTGGTGAAGGTCCGCAACACGAAGGCGCTGGCGAGTTTCCCACGCGAGGCCGTGATAGCGGTTGCGATCCCGCCGGGTTTTTCCCCTGACCACGCGCTTGCGGACCTCGTAGGCGAGCCGCGTCCGTTGATGGCCCAAGTTGGCTCGCGGTCCATAACCTACGTCCTGGTCCGCGAGAACGATCCCAAGCCTTATCTGGCGCGCGAGAGGGACCTGTTGCCCAGCGGCAAGCCGCCCGTTGAGATCGGCACAGTGAGCCGCGCGTCATGAAAACGCCTAGCGCCCTAGACGCTATCGCGGACAAAGTTCTGCGATACCGGCCCAAGCCCAAGTCAAAGCCAGCGAAGCGGCGCAAGCGCCGCGCGGCCAAAATCGAGCGGTCAAAATGAGAGCAGGGAGTCATGTATATAATTCCCAAAATAATGGCGTCTTGGAATAAGGGAACAAGCGCGGGACGGGATTTTCTGGAAGCCAATATTGGCTATACCGGCGACGGTTGCCTGATCTGGCCATTTTATAGAAACCCAGGCCACGGGCGCGGAACCTTTGGCGTTGATGGCGAAGTCCACTACGCGCACCGCTATATGTGCGAACTTGTTAATGGATCACCGCCGACGCCAGAGCACCAAGCGTCGCATTCTTGCGGCAAAGGGCACGAAGGGTGCGTCGATCCTCGGCATCTGTCGTGGGCGACTAATTCCAAGAATCAATTGGATCGGCGCGGACATGGTACGCATATCAGCAATACACACGGAAACCGCGGAAAGATGACGCGAGCGCAAATTGCAGAATTGCAAAGCCTCAAGGGAAGAATGTTACAGACAGAGCGTATGGCAAAGTTTGGAATATCACAGGGAACGGTTCAGTATTGGCACGGCGTTCGCGCACAGCGGCAGGCCGCACAGCCTCCGATCGATCAAAAGATTGACGCGGCCTTAGATGGTAAGCCAATGCCGATCAAAGAGTTGGCGCAGAAAATGTACGGTAATACTCGACAAGGAGTTGCCATTATATCGCAGTGGATTCCACACCGTGGCTTTGAGTTTCGCGATGGTGTTGTGTTTCCGCGCACGTCTCAGTGATATGGGAGGAACCAAATGATCCTGCTTACCGGATTGATGCTCATGGGGTTTTATTCAGGGCCAGCGACCCTTTATCCCTATGACCCCGTCTACTGCGACAAGGACGGCGGGGGACCATGCTACGGCGTTTATATGTATCTGCCAAAATCTGCACCGCTTCCCCCAAAAGAAACGTGGTGCAAGTGGGCAGATATCTCCGGAGATATGGGCAACGGTTGGTATTGGTGGAAGCCGCGCACCGTGGCGGCCGATCGCCAGAAGTATCTGGGCGAGCGCGTATGCTACCTTGAGGACAAGGGCGACCCGCACAGCATCAACGACATGCCGCGCGATTAATTGCACACTCATCACACAAGCGAGAAACTGATATGATTCCCCCCGAAGTTTCAGAAATCGCCGACCTCATGGTGCCGGATGGATGGCGCGACAGCACCATCGAGGATGGCGTACTGAAAGCCGCATGGCGTGTTTACAATGCCGGCTACCGGAAGGTCGATGAAGAGGCGCGGTCACGATGACAGATCGCGAGAGAATCGAAGAATGCTTGGCCCACATACGCGCCTACGCCTCCGTCATTTCGCCCGAATTTTTAATCGCTGTTAAGCGAAGCGTATACCGAAGGATCAGCGAACCAGCGCGGCCCACGGGGCACCAAAAGCATGCCATCCTAAAATGGCAATTAGGATCCACAGCCAAAACCACCCGCCGATGATCCAGTAGGTCGGACGCGCTCCCCACCACGGTCGGGAGGTGAAGATCACGCACAGCACGAAGATGAGCCAAAACCAAAATCCAAGGGGCATGACGTGGTCGCCTTTCCTATGTGCGCGATGAGAGAACGCCGCCATCCCGCGCGCAGTTCCACTTCTCTACCGAATAGCCCTCGCCAACCATCCCCAACCTAATTAGGGTTAGGACCATGTCAGAACCCCCCAAAACCCCCGCGCCAGGGCCGGAAAAGCCTCAGGACCCGCAATCTGACGCGCCTCGTGGGCTGACGAAATTCGGCGTGCCGCGCAAGAAGCCTGGGCCACCGAAGGGCGTGCGCGTCGGCGGTCGACGGAAGGGCGACAAGAACAAGACGACCATCGAGCGTGAGGAGCGCGATCGACTGATCCGTGAGGCGGCGGCCGCGGCGTTGACGAAGGACACGGTGATCGAGACGCTCGACCGAAAGAACACACCGGATTCGCGGCGGGCGAAGAAGGTGCTTGAAACCTTCATGGAATTGTTCGCGGGGATGGCGGCGACGCATCAGCCGCTCCCGCCCGGGCAAGTGCTTTCGCCGGCGGATGTTACGAGGCGCCAACCTAACCCGGCGCTGTTCAAGGAATACGCCACGCTCGCGATCGATGCTGCGAAGGCGCTGGCACCATTTCAAGACCCGCGCTATTCCGCGATGATCGTTGGCGCGTCGATCGTGACGAAAGTCCAGGTCGAGGGAGGAATGCCGAACGATTTTGCGCCGCCTGTGCCGGCGGGCGAGGTCATCGACCTCAAGCCGGGGACGGTGATCAACGCTGAGGACGACAAGGAGCCGCTGGCGCTCGCGGCGCCGGCGAAGGCGGTGAACCAATGAACCCGAAGAAGGCGTTCCGGAAGTTCGGCGACATGGCGATGAAGGCCCCGGAGGGAGCATCGATGGCGATCGGTCTAAGCTGGATCGAGAAAAAAGGCTGGCGCGTGATGATGAGCATCCACACCGCGCTCCTCCTGCTCGGATCAAGGGACGCGCGGGCGCTGGCTGATACCTACGACAAGCAACATCGATCGCCCGGATTTCGAGGAAAGATAACCGGGCTTGAATGGGTAGCGCCGGGGCTACGCAGTCTCGCCGATGAGGCCGATCAAAAGAACCGGGATAACATTTTTCCGGAAGGCGCCGTCGAGCGTATGCAATCGGCAGGAACCGCTTAATCAATGCTCGATACCGCTCCCGGCCGGGATCACAATCGTCCGCCAGAGCTGCTGCCGTTCGAGGCGACGAC
This sequence comes from Hyphomicrobiales bacterium, assembly GCA_003164375.1. Classification (GTDB taxonomy): domain Bacteria; phylum Pseudomonadota; class Alphaproteobacteria; order Rhizobiales; family Xanthobacteraceae; genus BOG-931. The sequence goes on from PLTE01000023.1 coordinate 5,406, forward strand.
GGCCAAGGTGCAACTGCCGACCTTCCACGCCGCCCAGGCGAAACTTCGCTGGGTCATGCAACACGCCAGGTTTGTGGTCGCGCGCTGCGGCCGGCGCTGGGGCAAGAACGTCGTCGGCGAGGCGGTGGCGGCGGACGACGCCGCGAAGGGACTCCTGGTCGGCTGGTTCGCCCCGGAGAACCGGCGCGCGGCACGATCGTTCGAGGTCATCGAGGAGATGCTTCACCCGATCAAGAAGAGCTCGTCGAAGACAGACCACGTCATCCGGACGATCACGGGAGGCCAGATCGACTTCTGGTCGCTCGAGGATGAGAACGCCGGCCGCGGTCGCAAATATCACCGGGCGATCGGCGACGAGATGGCCTTCACGAAGCCGAAGACGATCGATATCTGGACGAAGTCGATCAAGCCGACGCTGCTCGACTACAGCGGCCGCGCGCTGATGATGTCGAACACAAACGGGATCGACCCGGATAACTTCCTTTACGATATCTGCCATAACCCGGCGCACGGCTTCGTCCAGTTTCACGCGCCGACGCGATCGAACCCGTTCCTGCCGCGGGCTGAGGTCGCCGCGCTCCAGGCCGACAATCAGCCGCTCGTTTATCAGCAGGAATACCTCGCCGAGTTCGTCGACTGGTCCGGCGCCGCGTTCTTCTCTCGCGACAAGCTGCTGGTCAACGGCGAGCCGATCGAGTTCCCCGTGCGCTGTGAGGCGGTCTTCGCGATCATTGATTCGGCCACGAAGACCGGGCGCAAGAACGACGGCACCGGCGTGGTCTACTACGCGGTCGTCCGCAATATCATCCGGCCGGTGAGCGGCGACGGAAAGATCGGCCCGGAGCATCGGCTGGTCATCCTCGATTGGGATCTCGTCCAGATCGAGGGCGACCTGCTCATCACCTGGCTACCGACGGTCAATCAAAACCTCCTGGCG
>PLTE01000216.1:0-26213 GCA_003164375.1 Hyphomicrobiales bacterium
CTTCGTCGCTACCGCTCCTCGCAATGACGCGCTGTTTGACATCAAGCTTGCGAAACTCGGATGCGGATGCGTCGAGAGAACGAGATCGCTTATCCGCCCCCGCGATAGCGGGGGAGGGGGCGTCTGACTCGGAGCCTAGTTATCGTCGCAGGAGAATCATCGAGGCCCGCGCCCCTCCCACCGCCCTTCGGGCGGTCCGCCCTCCCCGCTATCACGGGGCGGGAGAAGGCGCCCGCAAAAATCTTTCCATGTCCGGGAATAAATCCGCCCGCTCCCCAGTCTCGTCCGTGCAAGCCGCCAATTGGCTGAAGCAGGAGATAGGCAATGAGCTCTTCCGATCGCGACGACGGCGTTAACCGGCGCAAAGTGCTGGAATGCATGACCTGGGTCGGCACCGGCGTCTTGTGGACCGTGTCCGGCGGCGTGCCGCATTCGCTTGGCCTGATGGGCGAGGCGCAAGCGCAAGAGGCGCGCGGGCTCACGTTTCTGCAGATCAGCGACAGCCATGTCGGCTTCGACAAGCCGGCCAATCCCAACGCGCTCGGCACGCTCGAAGAGGGCATCGCCAAGGTCATTGCACTGCCGAAAAAGCCGTCCTTCATGATTCACACCGGCGACATCAGCCATCTGTCTTTGGAATCGCAGTTCGACGACGCCGACCGCATCATCGGCCAGTCGCGGCTCGATGTGCATTACGTTCCCGGCGAGCACGACTTTCTCGACCCGGAGCAGAAATTCTACCGCGACCGCTACGGGCGCGGCACCAAGGGCGCCGGCTGGTACTCGTTCGACGCCAATGGCGTGCACTTTATCGGTCTGGTCAACGTCCTTAATCTCAAGGCCGGCGGGCTCGGCTTTCTCGGCGACGACCAACTCGCATGGCTTGAAGACGATCTGAAGGCCCGCTCCGCCTCAACGCCAATCGTCGTGTTCGCGCACATCCCGCTGTGGACCATCTATCCGGAGTGGGGCTGGGGCACCGACGACAGTGCGCAAGCGCTGTCCTATCTCAAACGCTTCGGTTCGGTGACCGTGCTCAACGGTCATATCCATCAGGTGATGCAGAAGGTGGAAGGCAACGTCACCTTCCACACCGCGCGCTCGACCGCCTTCCCGCAGCCGGCGCCGGGCTCGGCCCCCTCCCCCGGACCGATGAAGGTCCCCGACGACCAGCTGCGCAAGATGCTCGGCATCGCCGACGTCACGTTCAAGCAGAACGAGCAGCGTCTCGCCATCATCGACACGCCGTTACAGGCTTAAGCAAACGGGCATTTGAGGAACAGATGAGGAAGTAGCTATGTCCGCTTCAAATACCATGTCCGTCTCGAATACGTTGCGCAGCGTTTTGGTCGCGGCCGCGCTCGGCGCCGCTGCCGCCGTCATGCTAGCCGCGGTGGTTCTGCCCGGCTGGGCGCAGAACGCCGATCCGGCAAGCGGTACGGCCGATGCCGTATCGATCGACAACTTCACCTTCGGGCCACAAAACCTGACCGTGAAGGCCGGCACCAAAGTGACCTGGACCAACAAGGACGACATTCCGCACGGCATCGCGTCGGCGAACAACGCGTTCACCAAATCGAGGGCGCTCGACACCGACGACAGCTATTCCTTCACTTTCACCGCGCCCGGCACCTACCAGTATTTTTGCTACCTCCACCCGCATATGACGGGCACGATCGTGGTACAACCGAATAACGGATAACAGTCTCGTAGCGATGCTTGATCGGCTCCAGCAGCACCAGCCGACGGCAGTTTGGACGGCCGGGCGCGACACGATGACGGACGATGCAAATGCCGAACAAGAACGGGCGCGGCGTTTTCGCGACGCCGCGCTGCCTTATCTCGACGACGCCTTTACGCTGGCGCGTTACCTCATGCGTAACTCGGCCGACGCCGAGGACGCGGTGCAGGAATGCTATCTGCGCGCGCTGCGCCATTTCGACAGTTATCGCGGTCCGGCGATGAAACCGTGGCTGTTGACGATTTTGCGCAACGTCTGCAATGCCGAGTTCGCACGGCGCGGCAAAGGTGAGATCCCAGCCGATTACAGCGAGGACGAACCGACCGCCGGAGAACTCCCGATGTGGCAGGAGCCGCAAGCTTCGCCGGAGGCCGTGCTGCTGCGCCTTCAGGACGACCGGGCGATCCGAAAGCTCGTTGCCGACCTGCCGCCGCCGTTTCGCGAGGCCATCGTGCTGCGCGAAGTCAACGATCTGTCCTATGACGAAATCGCCAAAGTCGCCGGCGTGCCGGTCGGCACGGTGATGTCGCGGCTTGCACGCGCCCGCGCCATGCTGCGCGCAGCATGGCGCGGCGCGACGGTGACGGCGCCGGGAGCATCGCCATGAACTGCGCCGAATGCGAAATCCTCCTCCATGCGCTGATCGACGGCGAACTCGATGCCGGCCATGCCCGCGAGGTTGAAGCCCACGCCAAAGATTGTCCCGGCTGCGCCGAGCAACTCGCCGCCTTTCGAGCCATGCGCGAGGCGATGGCGAACGCCGTCCTGAAAGAGACAGCACCGGCAAGCCTGCGCAGCCGCATCGAGGCGTCGCTGCCTCAACCTGCGGCGCGTGTCGTCGCGCCGCGCAAATTCCTGCAGCCGTCGCGCCGCTCGTTCTTCGGCGGATTTGCCGCCGGCACGGCGCTCTCTGCGGCGCTCGCCGCCAGCCTTGTCCTCACTGTTTTCCGCAATGACGAGCAGCAGACGATCGCCAATGACGTCGTCTCGGCTCATATCCGCTCGCTGCAACCCGGGCACCTGATGGACGTCGAAACGAGCGACCAGCACACCGTCAAGCCGTGGTTCGATGGCAAGGTTGACGTCGCGCCGCCGGTGATCGACCTCACCGCGGAGGGCTTCACGCTGTTGGGCGGCCGCCTCGATTATATCGATGGCGAGCCGGTGGCCTCGGTCGTCTACAAACGCCGCAAGCATGTGATCAATTTGTTCGTCGCACAGCGGCTGGGCGCCGCGCATCGTCATGTGACGGACCGGACGGTCCAAGGTTACAATTTGCGCCATTGGTCGGACGGCGGGCTCGACTACTGGGCCGTCAGCGACCTCGATGCGCTCGAACTTGGCGAGTTCGTCCAGAAAATCTCGGCTGCATTGCACCCCTCCGGGCCGTCATGACTGGCCTCCGCCGCCATTACCGGCTAAAGCATGGCGCCCACAGCTGCAGAGCCGTTTGGCGGCCGTGTTTTCCTGGTCTGCAGCCGGAAACCTCTTGGCTCGTCAAACGTTTAATCGTCGGTCATGGATCAGCGCGTCGACAACGAGCGTCGTACCGAATCGGCCCCCAACCGCGAGGCGAAATCCTCCGGCGGCGGAGCGCCAAAAAAGCGCTCTTGGGGCGACAGGCTTGGCAAGCGTCGCGGCCTGGCGATGGCAATCGCTATCGGCACCGTCGTCCTAGCTTTGCTCGTGATCGTCTGGTGGCTTCACGCCCGGCAATATGAATCCACCGACGACGCCTTTATCGACACCCGCACGGTGCAGATCAGCGCTCAAGTCAGCGCCGCCATCGTCGACGTCCCGGTCACCGACAACCAACTGGTCGAGGCAGGCGCCGTACTGGTCCGCCTCGACGATCGCGACTTCACGACCCAGCTCGATCAGGCCAAAGCCCAGGTCGCCCAGGCCAAAGCCGGCATCACCAATCTCAAAGCGCAGCTCGTCGCGCAGGACGCCCGCATCGAGGAAGCCAACAAGCAGGTCGCGCAAGCGGAGGCCACGCTGACCTTCGCGCAACAGCAATCCGATCGCTATGGCCTGCTCGCCAGACAGGGCACCGCCACCCAAGAGCAGGCGCAGCAATATTCCTCCAATCTGCTGCAGAGCCAGGCGTCGCTCGCCGCGGCCCAGGCAAATGCCGTCGCCGCGACGATGCAGAAGCCGGTGCTCGGAGCGCAAGAAGAGCTCTCCGAGGCGGATTTGATGCAGAGAAACCCGGCCGTCCAACAAGCCGAGACCAATCTGTCGCGCACCGTCATTGTCGCGCCGGTCGCCGGCCGCGTCACGCAGCTCACCGCCGCCAAAGGCAATTATGCCGCGGTCGGGCAAACGCTGATGATGTTCGTGCCGCGCGACGTCTGGATAACCGCGAATTTCAAGGAGACCCAGCTGGCGTATATACGGCCGGGACAGCCGGTCGATATCGAGATTGATTCCTTTCCGGACCGGACGTTCCAAGGTCACGTCGACAGCATTCAATCGGGCAGCGGCACCGCCTTCAGTCTGCTGCCGGCGGAGAACGCGACCGGCAATTACGTCAAGATCGTGCAGCGCATACCGGTCAAGATCGTGTTCGATAAGCCGCCGGACGTCCTGCTCGGACCGGGCATGTCGGTCGTTCCGACGGTGAAGGTGCGATGAGCGAGCGGACGCAGCCTGCGGGCTGGGATGCTAGCCGCTCGGCCGCCGGTGACCGTAACCCCTGGCTGGTCGCCATCGTGGTCTCGATCGCCACTTTCATGGTCGTGCTCGATACCGCGATCGCCAACGTTTCGCTGCGCTACATTGCCGGCAGTCTCGCCGCCAGCGTCGATGAGAGCACCTGGGTGGTCTCGACCTATCTCATCGCCAATGCCGTAATCTTACCGGCAAGCGGATGGCTGTCGAACGTCGTCGGCCGCAAGCGGTTCTATATGATCTGCGTCGCACTATTCACCGTGAGCTCGTTGCTGTGCGGGCTGGCGCCAAATCTCAGCGCGCTGATCTTCTTCCGCATCCTCCAGGGACTTGGCGGCGGCGGCATGCCGACCAGCGAACAGGCCATCCTGGCCGACACCTTTCCGCCGCAACAGCGCGGCCAGGCCTTTGCGCTGTACGGCATCGCCGTGATCGTCGCGCCGACGGTCGGCCCTACGCTGGGCGGCTGGATTACCGACAACTTTTCCTGGCATTGGATATTTTTCATCAATGTGCCGATCGGACTTGTCTCACTCGGACTGGTGCATTGGCTGGTCGATGAGCCCGAGACGCTCGAGCGCGAACGCCGCGAGCGACTTGCCCGCGGATTGAAAGTCGATTGGGTGGGTTTCGCGCTGATCGCCATATCGCTTGGCTCTCTCGAAGTCGTGCTCGACCGCGGTCAGATCGACGATTGGTTCGGTTCGAGCACCATCATCCTGTTCACGGCACTCGCCGCGATTTCGCTCCTGATCTTCATCCCCTGGGAGCTCAAGCAGGAGGAGCCGATCGTCGAGATCCGGCTTTTGTTTCATCGCCAATTCGGGATGTCGTTCTTCGTGATGCTGATGATCGGCGCGATTCTGTTCAGTTCGAACCAGATCATGCCGCAGCTGTTGCAGACAGTGTTTCCTTACACCGCCATGCTGTCCGGACTGGCCATGATGCCGGGCGGCCTCGCCATGCTGGTGATCATGCCCATCGCCGGCCAGGTAACCGGCCGCTTTCAGCCAAAATACCTGATGACGTTGGGACTGCTCGGATTGACGCTGTCGATGTGGTACTCGACGACGCTTACGCCCGACGCAAGCTTCAGCTATTTCGGCTGGGTGCGCGTCTTTCAGACGGTCGGGCTGCCGTTCCTGTTCATTCCGATCAATACGGTGGCCTATAACGGCCTGCCGGCCAACCAGACCAATCAAGCCTCAGCGCTGATGAACGTCGCGCGAAATCTCGGCGGCAGCATCGGCATCTCTCTTGCCAATGTGGTGTTGACCCGACGCACCCAGTTCCATCAATCGCGGCTGGCCGAAAATACCACACCGGCGTCTCCGGTGTTCAAGTCCACGCTGCAGCAGGTGACCAAGTATTTCATGCAACACGGCTCTTCGGCGGGCGACGCACACGGCCAAGCGATGGGGCTTTTCGGCCAGCTCATCCGAACCCAAGCGACGATTTTGGCCTATATCGACGTCTTTCATGTCTGCGCGATTGCCGCCGGCATGATGATTCCATTGGTCCTGCTGCTGGTCCGGCGGGTGCAGATTCAGCGCGGCGTAGCGGCGGCAGGACATTGATGTGGCGGATCGTGACTTCGTGGCGGATTTTTCTTGCCGCAAGCGCAATCGAAGCGAGTGGGAATGACGAAATTAGAGTCGGATAGCCGCGATGATCGGAAATGGCGATAAGTTTGCTCTGCTGACGATGCTGGCTATGGCTCTCGGCGCCACCGCGCCTGCTGCGGAAACGCTCAACCTTGTCATGGTCGACTACAGGTTCGTGCCGGATCACCTCACCTTCCGCCACGATGTGCATTACCGTCTGCACCTGGAAAATCATGGCAAGGAAACCCACGAGGTCACGGCGCCGACATTTTTTGCCACTGCCAAGATCGACAATCCCGACGCTCTGAATCGCGAGCACAGCGAAATCGTCATGCAGCCGGGCGAAACAAAGGACGTCTTCCTAACCCCTGGAAAGCCAGGGACCTACGATCTGCGCTGCTCCGACCATGATTGGAACGGCATGGTGGGCGGAATCACGGTCGAATAGCAGCGCGACAAGGCCCGGACAGCCGTACTGCGTTAGCGTGGCAGGCCGCCTCGATCGCAGGCAAGCTGCTGAAAAATGTCTCCAATCCCCTCTCGCCGCCGCGACAGTTCGAGCCGCCCGTCGGCTTGGCGACCGAGGCAAGCCGCAGCCAAAACAGTCTGCAGACAAGCCGATCCGGCGCGCAATTTCCACCCACCGGGCACCACACGACTGTGTGATGCGCCGAATTGCCTCGCTGCTGTCAAACTACGGCACCAATCTTGCTTGAAGGTGTTGTTGAGGGGGTTGTGGGGCTGACTAGCGCAGATCTGGGAAGAAAGGAGTCGCCAATGTGTGACTTTAGCCTTCAAAGCGTGCGGTCTAGGCCGGCGAAAGTCGGTGATAAGCTCGTAACTCGTGACTTCGGGACGGGGACTCGCGGTTTCTCCGCTTCCGATGACCCTGGATTGGCAGTCTGTATTCTGCCCGGCACGGAGCTGGCCTTCACCAGCGACGTCGCCTGCCTCCCAGCCGGCCTGCTCGGCTGGAAGACGAAGACCATCAACCACCAAACGGCCATCTTTCGGCAAGTCAACAAAGACAAGATGGCCGCCCATCACGACGCGCTCGAGTTTCCGGATGGGCGCACAGTGCTGTTGACGCTGTTGTGCGAAGGCCAGGCGGCAACCGTGTTGCAACTGCCCGCTCAGCCGACGACCGAGGATGAGGCGCGCGAACAGGAACGCGTCAGCTTCGTCGGTTGAAATTTAGTCGCGCTTAAAAAAGGCCGGCCGCCTCTCAGGCGGCCGGTGCTTTTATAAACAAGCGCGTTATGGTGACGCATTTCGGCCGTCTATTGCGGTCCATGCTCGCCGCGGCGAGTAGTCCAACTGCAAAGCAGTTATACGACGTTTACTCGTTGCGCGCTTGTTGCAGGAATGAACGTTCGATAGCGATTTTCAGCTTAATCGAAATCGGCGCGGTGGCTTTCGGCACCGTCTCACCGCGATACACCCCGCAGTGAATTGAGGTTTTAAAGCAGGCCCTGACGGTGCCGACACGCCGCTTTCCCCCCTGCGTCCGCCCAAGACCCACGCGGAAGGTCGCTTGTCCGACCGGCCTTCGGCGTGGCTCAAAACCCCCAGAGGTGTGAAAATCGCCTCTCGACCCTGAGAGCCGGGGTTGCGTCGGCGGCCGCTATGCCGCATTCATCACAAAATAATAACCCATCGCCCAATGAATGAAGCCCCGAACCAACCGGCGAACGTAGATCGCTCCGCCGTGGACAAGGGGGCCACAGGCGCGCCGGTCGCACAGCCCGATGATATCGTGCCCGAAGTAAAACTGCCCTCGTCCGGCTCGCAATTCCTCACCGTCTTTCCCCCGATCATGCTGCCGATGTTCCTGGCGGTTGCCGACCAGACCATCGTCGCCACCGCACTGCCCGCGATCGCGTCAAGTCTCGGCGAGATCGAGCGCGCCTCTTGGGTAGTCGTCTCCTACCTGATAGCCAACACCATCGCCGCTCCGGTCTATGGGCGTCTCGGCGACACTTTCGGCCGCCGTGCGATGATGTTCGTGGCGCTGGGGATTTTCATCCTAGGCTCGGTCCTGTGCGCGCTTTCGCCTAATATCGTACTGCTCACGGTGTTCAGGGTTGTGCAGGGGTTTGGCGGCGGCGGCCTGATGACGCTGTCGCAGGCGCTGATCGGCGAAACGATACCGCCGCGCGAACGTGGCCGCTATCAAGGCTACCTTGCCGGCATCGCAGTCAGCTCCAATTCCTTCGGCCCGGTCGCGGGCGGCTATCTTACGCAAGCCTTCGGCTGGCAATCGATCTTCCTCATCAACGTTCCGCTCGGATTGCTCGCCGTGTTGTTCGTTTTCCGCATGCCCGGACGCCAGGGCGATCGCCGCCGTACCACTTTCGATGCGCCGGGCCTCGTCCTGTTCATCTTTTTCGTCGGCCCGGTCATACTGGCGCTCGAACAGGTGCAGCGGATGCAATTGAGTACGGCGCCGCTGGCGCTCGGCCTTCTTGCTTTCGGACTGGTCTCGCTCGGTTTGTTCGCCTGGCAGGAAAGACTGACGACTTCGCCGCTCATTCCGCCGGCACTCTTCAAGCAGGCCTCGATCTGGCGCAGCGACGCCATGGCGGCCTGCCACGGCGCGGCTCTGGTTTCTCTGATCACGTTCCTACCGATCTATTTGCGTGCGGTTCGCGGCACCTCGCCGTCCGAGACCGGATTGTTCCTGTTGCCGCTGACGGCCGGAATCGGCATCGGCTCGATGATAACCGGCCAGATGGTGAGTAGAACCGGACGCACGGCGGTGTTTCCGACCTATGGGCTAACGGCCGCAACCATTGGCTTAGTGCTGCTCGCCTTCTGGCTGCCGTATCTGACGACCGCACAGCTGGCCTGGGCGTTCTGCGTCATCGCGCTGTTCATGGGGACGGTCATGGGCGTCGTCCAGGTCACCGTGCAGGCGGAGTCCGGGCCGCTGCTGTTGGGCACCGGCGCCGCCACGGTGCAGTTTTCCCGCTCGGTGGGCGCCGCATTCGGTACCGCGACCGTCGCCGCGGTGTTGTTTTCGATCCTCACGGTGACCGACCGGGACACGGCGAACCTGTTCGGGGTCATCATCGAGCGCGGCCCGGAGGCGCTCGCGGCGCTGTCGCCGGCGCGCCAAGCCATCGTCCATTCCCAGATCGGCGAGGCCTTCCACGTCGCCTTCCTGACCATCGCTGTCTTCACGGGGATCGGCACCTACCTGGCATGGTCGCTGCCGCTGCGCCGGCTCTAAGCCCGGCGCGATCGACGGCATTGCAGCGTGCCGCCGCGCGCGGCAGACTCCAACGACAATTCGGGAGGAACGCAATGATCGTCGACGCACAAGTTCATCTGTGGAAGGCGGACACGCCGGATCGGCCGTGGCTGCCCAACCGCGTAGCGCAGCTGCCGGAACCGTTCCTGATCGAGCAGCTCGTGCCGATGATGGACGAAGCCGGCGTCGAGCGTGCCGTCATCGTGCCGCCGTCCTGGGAAGGCGATCGTAACGACTATGCGCTCGAGGCCGTGCGCAGATATCCCGGTCGCTTTGCCGTCATGGGCCGCATCCCGGTCGCGGAGCCGAAGACCGCAGCTTTATTCGCCGACTGGAAAAAGCAGCCCGGCATGCTCGGCATCAGGGTGACGTTTCATCCGCCGCAGTGGAGCTGGCTCACCGACGGTACCGCAGACTGGTTTTGGCCGGCGGCGGAGAAATACAATTTGCCGGTGATGTTTTACGGCGCGCCTATGCCGCATTTCGCTCGTGTCGCCGAACGCCACCCTCAGCTGACAATGATTGCCGACCATCTCGGCGTTACCGGCGAGATCGCCAAATCCGAAAAACTGCCGGAGGCGATCGCGGAAACGGCGGCGCTGGCGAAATATCCGAACGTCTCGGTGAAGCTGTCGACGACGCCGTTCTATTCCGCCGAGCCTTACCCGTTCCGCGACATGACGGTGCATATTCGCCGCCTGTTCGACGCCTTCGGCCCGCGCCGCTGCTATTGGGGAACCGATCTGACGAATTCCTACAACAAAGCGACCTACAAACAGCGCATCATCCACTTCACTGAGACGCTCGACTTTTTGTCGGCGGAGGACAAGGAATGGGTCATGGGCCGCGCGATCCTCGATCGGCTCGGATGGGCCTAGCCCATTGGCATGATCAAAATCCTCCATGGCGGCGGCAATCGACGACACGCTCGGCTCCAAAAGCGCCGGCGACGGCAGCGCCAATGCCATAAGACTGGCCGTTTGGAATAACACTCCAGCGTCCGGGGTGCTAACCTGCCGGCGTTTCGGCACGAGGATTCGGTGACGGGGATAAGGCTGACGCTACGCGTCGATTTCGGGTCGGACCGGGTGCTTGGCCCCGGCAAGATCCGGCTGCTCGAGGCGATCCGAAAGACCGGCTCGATCTCGCAGGCCGGCCGGTCGCTCGGCATGTCCTATCGGCGCGCCTGGCTCCTGGTCGACGATCTCAACTCTTGCTTTCGCGAGCCGGTCGTCGCAACGCAGCCAGGCGGCGCGCGCGGCGGCGGCGCAGCCCTCACCGGATTCGGACGCGACCTGATCGCCAATTACCGCGCGATCGAGACCCGGGCGACGGCGGCGGCGAAACGTCAATTGCACGACCTGGAAATCTCTTTGCGCAATCGGCCCCGCCACACGCCAAAGCGATCAAAAACCCGGGCTGCCGCGCCGGCACGTTAATGCAGATTCGAGCACATCACATCAAATGGGGAGCGCTCGCGATCACGGTGACGGGCGCGCTCGTCGGCCTTTATTTTCTTTTGGCCTATATCGTGCTGCCGCTGACTTGGCGGCACTACGAGCATCAAAAGTCGCTTGCCGGCGTCACGATGATCACCCGCACCGCGAACGGCATTCCGGGCGATCCGATCAATGTCGGCTTGGTCGGATCACGCGACGATGTGCTGTGCGCGATGAACGCCGCCGCCTGGGATCCGGCCGATCCGATCACGTTGCGATCGAGCATCGAGATCGTCGGCAGCGTTCTGCTCGACCGGCCTTATCGCGACGCGCCGGTCAGTCACCTGTATTACAACGGCAAGCGCCAGGACCTTGCCTTCGAAAAGCCGGTCGGAACCAGCGCCGACCGTCGACACCATGTGCGGTTGTGGCGCGTACTCGAACGCGGCCAGGAAGGACGCGCGGTCTGGCTCGGCGCCGCGACGTTCGATCGCGGCGTTGGATTGAGCCGCGATGACGGTCGTGTCACCCATCACATCGCACCCGACATCGATGCCGACCGAGACCTGCTTACCGCCGACCTTAAGACCGCAAAGGTGGTCGAGACCATCTACGAGGTCACTGGCATCGGCCCCACCGTCGATGGCCACAACGGCGAAGGCGACGCCTACTACACTGACGGTGACATCAAGATCTCCGTCCTGGTCGAGGGCTGTAATCGCCGCGCCGCCGCTGTTGCCGTGCTCGACAATCCGCCTTTGGTGGCCATGAAAAATTTGGCGTGGGACGCGATCGCCAAAGCCGTGTTGTCGGCGGCGCTGCCGGGTCCGAAGAAATAGCGCAGCGATCGTCGAAGCCGATGCTGCACCGGCCGGCTCGCTCATCGCCTCATGCCGGCGGCTTATGGGCGAGCCAGCGTCCGGCTTCGGCGGCGGCAAAGAGCTCCGCCAGCGCTAAGTTGAAGGCGTCGGGCTCTTCGCTGGTGATGGTGTGACCCGAGCGTGGGATCACAAGGAGCGCCGCGGTCGGCGCCGTGCGCTTAAGAAAGACGCTGCCGTCGAGGCAGGTCTCGTCTTCATCACCGCAGATGACCAGAAGCGGCACTGCAAATTTTTTCAGGTCTGCCGCCATATCCCATAAATTCGGCCGTTTGCTTTGCAGCTGCGTCATCGTCAATGCGTGGCCAAGCGCCGAATGCTCGGCAAGCATGTGCACGAATTCTGCATAGCCGCGCGGATCCTTGTATTTTTGCGACAGACGGGACGGCGCGTCGGTGTAGATCACGGCGGCGGCCGCCATACCCTTTTCGGTGAACATCTTGGCGGTTTCCGCCGCGTGCGCGCGCATCGCGTCGCGCGCGGCCGGGTCGGGGAGCGAGCCCCAGCCGCAGCCCGCCGCCGTCACCGAAAGGCAACGCTCCGGGTGGCACAGACCGACGTGCAGTGCCGTATAGGCCCCCATCGAATGCCCAACGACATGCGCCTTTTCAATGCCGAGCGCATCCAGCACCGCAATGACGTCGCCACGCAGAATATCCTGCCCGTAGTGGGCGGGATCGCTCGACACATCGGACGGCGGATAGCCGCGCTGGCTATAGGTCACGCAGCGATGCGAGCGCGAAAAGCGGCGCATCTGTGGCTCCCAAGTTCGGTAGTCGCCGGCGAATTCATGCACGAAGACGACCGGCGTTCCCGCACCCGCCTCTTCGTAATAAAGACTCACGCCGTCTGAAGTCTTGATCTTGGGCATCGTGCGCGCCTTGTTTTTTTGAAGGCGGCGCTGCTGCGCCGGCCTGTTGCGGCAGCATGCTACATAAATTTCGCGATGGGCGGCAAACGGACACAAACGGCCGACCAGACGTCGCCGAAAAGACGAAGGGCCGCCTCCTGCGCCGGACGGCCCCTCGTCTCGCTCGCCTGATAGACCGCGCGGCGGTGCGTATGAAGGCTATCAAGCCATCCAAAACGGCTTCGCGCTTTCGCGGTGGACTTCGCAACGCGTCAGGCCGATGTCGCGCAAGGTCTGATCGCTAAGGCCTTCCAACTCGTAGCGCGAGACTGCACGGCGGCGCCATTCGGCGAATTGGTGTTTCACTTGGCCCCAACGAGAACCGCGATGCAGTCCGAAGCTGGTGAAGGTCATCGTCATGGCTTGCTCCATATCCGGCGAGTATCGTTAAACCAAACATAAGCGGGGTTTGCGCTGCGGGATGTGATCGCCAGCACAGTCCGACGCTTTTGCTATAAGTTATTGAATTTATTACAGTTTTATCACTAGCCAGCAAAACGTTGCGGTGCTCTCAAACTGCGGGTTATCGATTCCGTGCCGGACTCAAAGTCGGCTTATCCAGGCTTAGAGGTAGCCTTTAGGCGGCCCTGGGCTTTGGCGCCGCCGCGATCTCGCAGATTAGTGTCACCGGCTCGGGCAGAAGCGCTTCCGTGCTATCGTAGCCGACGGCGCGCAAGATCCCGGTGGCCGGACACATGGCAACCGCAAGCCGGGTATAGGGATTGAGAACCGGCTCGCGCACCCAGCCGAAGCTCGGTTCCGATAACGCGCCATCCCAGGTCCGCAGCGACTCGCGGCGTGCCCGGCTATAGCCGGCCGCCTCGGCAAACGAACTGGTCAGGAAGCGGCGCGTGCCGATGCGGCCCTCCCACCCCGGCCGACACGGCACCCAATCGTTCGCCGCGCTGGTTTCTTCCTGGCGGGTGACAAAGCCGGTTTCGGTGCGCTCGATCACGCAACGCTCATTCGCCGCGCAGCCGACAAGCGTATAGATCACCGGTCGCGCTACCGGCGTTGCTTCCAGCATCCGCCGCGCAGCGGCAAAATCCTCGCAGCATTCGAAAATCCGCCGCAGCAGTTGATCCGGCGGCATCAATTCAGCCGATCGCCCGACCGCGAGCGCATTGACGGCAAAATCATACGGCCGCAGCCAGCGATGCGCGGTGCGCCGGCGCATCGGCGCCTGATTGACGCAAGCTGCGAATCGCGTTGGCGCCATCGCTGTCAGAGCGCCGATATAACCGGGCCAGGTGACGCTGAAGAAATCGCCGCAATCGCCGCGCAGCTGCGCCACCGCGGCATAGCGGCCGAGACCGCGGAACGGCCAGTCCAGCGTGCGCAGAAGCCACGGCGCGCCATCGTGCTCGCGCGCATGCGACGTGCAGCCCCACTGGTAGGACGCGTTGAGCAGCCAGACGCCGGAAAAACCAAGGTCCTCTGCGATCTGCGCAATTTCCGTCATATAGGGCGAGCACGAGCGCTCCAGCCAACGTTGCAACGCCCAATCGAGCAACGGCACGAGCGGCAAGGCCGCACGGGGAAAAAAGCCAAGGCAAGCGTCGCGAAGCGCCCGCGCCACGTCCGCGCTTTGCCGCGCATGGCGCGGCGGGCCGCCGTCGCGAATATCGACGACCGGAATCTCGCCCAACACCGGCGCTGCTTGTGCGCGCTTTTCCTGCGCGATTCTCATACTCGTGATTGTAGCAGAAACGCTTTTTGTCCGGGACACCCGAACGCAGTAGATTTTATTGTCAAAGCGCGGTGGAATCGCAAGCGAGCCGCACGAACAAGGTCTGTTTGGGAAAAAAAACCCGCTACTGGCTCCCTCAATCGGCAGCCGATGGCGGGTCTCTTACGGAGCCGACAGTCCTTCGACAGCCTACTAAAACTCTTGATCGGTTTCGGTCGCGAGCACGGTCCGCATGCGGCCGACCGGGCCGCCGCGGGCTGCGCGCTTAGGCGGCGTGGCGAGCCTGGGTCTCGGCGCCGCGGCTTCGGCCGGCGTGGTTTTGGCGCCCGCGCCCTCGGCGAGACGGAAATATGCCACCCGGTTGTCCATGGCCTTGGCCTGATGCTCGAGCGTCTTTGCGGTCGCAGCGTTCTCCTCGACCAGCGCCGAATTTTGTTGTGTCACTTCGTCCATTTGCGCGAGCGCCTTGTTGACCTCGTCGACGCCGCTTGCCTGCTCGATGCTGGCGCCGGCAATGTCGGATACCAGGTCGGCGACTTCCTTGATCGCGGTGACGATCTCGCTCAGCGCCGCGCCGGTCTTATTGACGAGATCGACACCCTCCTGGACCTGGCCGCTCGAATTGGTGATCAGGTCCTTGATGTCCTTGGCGGCTTGCGACGACCGCTGCGCCAGCGTGCGCACTTCGGAAGCCACCACGGCGAAGCCGCGTCCGGCATCGCCGGCGCGCGCCGCCTCCACCGCGGCATTGAGTGCCAACAGATTGGTCTGCCGGGCGATCTCGTCGATCACGCCGATGATGTCGGAGATCTTGCCCGAGGACGCCTCGATCTGCGCCATGGCCGCGACCGCTTTGGCCACCACCTGGCCGCTGCGGTCGGCGATGTCGCGCGCCTTGGCGGTGGACTGGTTGGCCTGTTGGGCGTTCTCGGAATTCTTCTTCACCGTCGCCGCGATCTCTTCCATCGACGCCGAGGTTTCTTCCAGGCTCGCGGCCTGTTCCTCTGTACGCTGCGACAAATCGGTCGTGGAGCCGGAGATTTCCGCCGATGCGTTGGTCACTTCGCGGGCAGCGCGCTTGATTTCGGCGACGGTGTCGCCGATGCGTTCCGCTGCGGTATTGGCATTATTTTTCAGCTCTGCGAAATCGCCCTGGTACTCCGCGATAATGCGTTCAGACAGGTTGCCTTCGGCCAGCGCCGCAAGCATCTGGACGAGATCAGCGAGCGCTTTGCCGACATTGTCGCACAGCGAATTGATCAAAGTCCCGACATTGAGCACGAGGCCGGTCTTGCCTTCGAGCACGACGCGCCTGGAGAAATCGCCGGCGGCGGCGGCCTCGACAATGCCACCGACCGTCGCCTGGAACTCGTCGGCCATCTTGGCGAGCGCGGCCTGGCGCTCGACCTCGGCACGCTTGTCCTGCTCAGCCTTTTCCTCGGCTTCGCGCTGCGCTTTTTCTGCGGCTTTCACTTTGAATTCATCGACCGCCTTGGCGATGTTGCCGATCTCGTCGTTGCGGGCGAGCCCGGGCAGTACGACGTCGAAGTTGCCTTGCGCCAGTTCCCGCATTGCCTTCGTTAGGGCTGAGATCGGATTGGAGATTGACCGTGCGACGAAGAAAGCGATCAGCGCACCGACCAGAAGCGTCAATCCGGCAATGATCCCTTGAAGGGTGACGGTGTCGGAGATCGATCCCTCGGCGGAATTCCTGGTCCTGGTGAAGGACTGTTCCAGATCGTCCCGCGTCGCGTCGAAAGTCACCTGCATCTGTTTGATCGGCAGCACGATCTGAACGTCGTAAATATCCATGATTTTCTTAAGCTGATTGACATAACTCTTTGTCGTTTCAGCGAAGCCTGTCACCGCGGATTTGAGCGGGCCGGCGAGCGCGCGCGTATCCTGCGAACCATCCTTCTCGATCTCCGCAATTGTGGCTAACGTCGCGGTTGCGGCTCCGCGCAGGTTTCTAAAGTCGTCGGCATCGAGCCCTCCCTGCGCGCGGTAACTGGAAAAGCGCAGAAACGTCAATTGCGCGTCGAGTTTCGTTGCCAGGCCAGCCAGCGATTGATCGGAACCCGATTGTGCTTTCTCAATAAGGGCCTGGGAACTTGCGGCCAGCGCTCCCCCGGTTTTCGACAGGTTACTTTTCTCATCCTGTACCTGCTTGATCATGTCGGCGAGCAGTTGCGTCGACTGCTGGACGGCGGCAAGACTTGCCAGCGTAGTGATGTAAGTTTTTCGGCGCTCCTCCGATACGGCTGCTTTTACGGACCCCTCAAGAATCGACTGTGCCTTGGCGATGGCCTCGCCGTTTTCCTTAAGCGAAGCCTCGTCATGATCGTAAGTAAAACTGAGGATGCTGCGGCGTACTCTCTCAAGGGATCCCTGTATGTCCACCGCGTGCGCTCTGCCGTCCGCCAGCGTGTTTAATTTGATGACGGTGCGGCCGATGTCATCGAACTCCCGCATTCCATAAAGGACTAAACCCAACGCCAGAATCACCAGAACACCGAAGCCCGCATAGAGCTTTAGTTTGATGGACATAGTGCGCTTCCTTAGGCTTGTCGTACTGCGAGCGTCTGTTGTCACGGGTCGTCGTGTCGGCAGGCTACCTACGCTGTTGCGACGCTCTCGCTTGACTCGGACAGAAGGTTGTTGAGGTTGATCAGCGCGATCATGGTCGTCTCGATCGTCACCAAGCCGGACAAGAAGTCAGTCCGCACACTCCGTGAAACCTGGGGCACGGGCTGGATCTGGGAGGCATCCACCGCGACGATGTCGAGCACACGGTCGGCAAGCAGGCCCACGGTTTTGATCCCGACATGGACCACGATAACGACATGCATCGCGGTCGCTTCGGTCAGGCCCTGGCCGAACCGGCAGCGCAGATCGACGATCGGAACCATGACGCCGCGCAGATTAAGCACGCCGCGCATGTATTCGGGCTGGTTCGGCAGCTGAGTAACGCTCGACCAGCCCTTAATCTCGCGCACCGCCATGATGTCGACGCCGTATTGTTCGTCGCCGATGGCGAAGCTGATGAATTCGGTGGAGACCGCCACGGTGCGAGCCGGGCCGTCACCTCTCCAGTCGCCCGTACTGGGCGAGGGCAACTCAGCGGAAGAATTGATGGCGGGACTCATGCCGGACAACTCCATTGCGATGCGATGCTGCGGTCGATCATGCGACGCGAACTCTCCGCTCACGCCGATCCGAAGAACGGACGGCGCGATTCTGAGCTATAAATTCGGGCCGTCGCTTTGCTGTAAATATACCCATACGTACAGCTACATATTGATCTATGTTTACAGGCCGCCGTCATGTGTCAGAGTCTTTCGCTGGTTTTGGCAGCATTCTTTTAGAATTCCTCGTCGATGCTCGCCTGAACCGTGGTCGCTAGAGCGGTGCGCAAACGGCCGACTGAGCCGCCGCGGGCCGCACGCTTGGGCGGCGTACCGAGCTTGGGCATCGAAGCCTCAGTTTCGGCCGGCGCGGTTTTGGCGCCCGCGCCCTCGGCGAGGCGAAAAAACGCGACCCTCTCATCCATGGCCTTGGCCTGATGTTCGAGCGTCTTGGCCGTCGCGGCATTTTCCTCGACCAACGCCGAATTCTGCTGGGTCACCTCGTCCATCTGGGCAAGCGCTTTGTTGACCTCGTTGACGCCGCTCGCCTGCTCGATGCTGGCGCCGGCGATATCGGACACGACGGCGGCCACCGCCTTGATCGACTCGACGATCTCCGCCAGTGCCATGCCCGCCTGATTGACCAGGTTGACCCCGGCTTTCACCTGGCCATTGCTGTTGGTGATCAGGTCCTTGATGTCCTTGGCGGCCTGCGAGGAACGCTGCGCCAGCGTGCGCACTTCCGAGGCCACCACCGCAAAGCCGCGTCCGGCGTCGCCGGCGCGCGCCGCTTCNNGCCGCTTCCACCGCCGCATTGAGCGCCAACAGATTGGTCTGCCGGGCGATCTCGTCGATCACGCCGATAATGTCGGAGATCTTGCCGGCCGACGTTTCGATCCCCGCCATAGCCTCCACCGCCTTGGCAACCACCTGACCGCCGTGATCCGCAACGTCGCGCGCCTTGGCGGCGGACTGGTTGGCGGATTGTGCGCTCTCGGCGTTCTTTTTCACCGTGGCGGCGATTTCCTCCATCGAGGCCGAGGTCTGCTCGATGCTGGCAGCCTGTTGCTCGGTGCGCTGCGATAGATCGGTCGTGCTACCGGAGATTTCTTCCGAAGCATTGGTGACGTCGCGCGTAGAGGTCGCGATCGCCTCGATGGTCTCGCGCAGCCGGGCGATCGCGGTGTTGAAGTCATCCTTGAGCTGCCGATTGAGATCGGTAAAACCCTCGTCCAGGAGAACCGTCAGATCGCCTTCGGACATTTTCTTAAGGCCATAGCCCAAGGCCTTGACGGCGCGCGCACTGCTTTCAGCCGTGGCGGCCCGCGCCTCGGCGTTCCGCCGGCGCTCGTCCTCGACTTTGAGCCGCTCTGCTTCGGCCAGCTGACGATGCTCGACCGCGGCTGATTCCAAGCGAAGCTTCTCCAAGCCCGCGTCGCGGAAAACCACGACGGTCTTGGCCATCTGGCCGATCTCATCTTTGCGCTCGGTGCCCTCGACTTCGATATCGAGCGTGCCCTGCGCCAAGGTGTTCATGCGCTCGCCCAGGCGCGTCAGCGGCTTGGCAATCCGCGCCATCGCCAGCCACAAGCCTATAGAAACGCAGATCGCCAAGCCACCGAAGCCGATCGCGATGGTCGTGATGATAGTCGCACGGGCGGTTTCTGAGACGTCCGAGGCCTCGGTATATACAGCGTTGATATGCTCGCCATTCAACTGATCGAGCTCTTGCGCAAGGCCGAGGAGGATCTCATCGCCCCTCACCATGCTGCGCGCGGCGTCATCATTCTCATTCTTCAGGTTATGCGTAATCGCGGCTTTGACAATGGCCTGGGCGGCGTCGAGCCTTGTTTTGAAATTCCCATAAGCTGACTTGTTCGACGGATCGAGCGCGATGGCAGCGTCGAGCATGTCCACCGCGTTCTTGTAAGCCTCTTCCTCATGCCCCGCTTTGGTTTCCTCCGATTTACCGCCATAGCCGAACGAGCGGTAAGCGGTGTAGCCCATTTCCTTTATGTTGCGGTCGACTTGCGCCACGCTGAGCACCGTCGGAAAGTCGCTCTCAGTGATCGTCCTGAAGCTTTCCTCGACATTGTGCAGCGCCAGCGCCCCTAGCACGATCACCGCGACGGTGACGCCGCTCAACAGCGCTATCACGGCAAGTATTTTCGTCGAGATTTTCAGGTTGTCGATAAATCTCATCGGAGCGAACTCCCAAAGCCTTCAGGGATCGATGCGGATGACACTTCAGAGCGTAGCGGCGGTATCGATCTCGGGCCGCTCCGACAGCAGTTGGGTGAGATTGATCAGCGCAATCAAGGTTGCCTCGACCGTCACTAGCCCCGACAAGAAATCGCCGCTGACAGCGCGCGAGACCTGGGGGACGGCCTGAATCAGGGATACATCCACCGCGACGATGTCGAGCACCCGGTCGGCAAGCAGGCCCACCATCTTGGTGTCGACTTGAACGACGATAACGACATGCATCGCGGTCGCGTCGGTCAATCCCTGACCGAACCGGCAGCGCAGATCGACGATCGGAACCATGATGCCACGCAGATTGAGCACGCCGCGCATGTATTCAGGCTGGCTCGGTAGCTGGGTAACGCTCGACCAGCCCTTGATCTCGCGCACCGCCATAATGTCGACGCCGTATTGTTCGTCGCCGATCGCGAAGCTGATGAATTCGGTTGAAGTCGCCACGGCGCGAGCAGCTTCGCTTCCTCGGCGATCGGCCGGAATGGACGACGCGGCCTCGGCGGCAGAATTGTTGGCGGGTGTCATGCTTTGCGGCTTTCTACGTAATGCTGCGTCGCGGGCGTCGCGCAACAACAATCCCGCCGCGCCAAATCGACGCGCAGACGGTGTTTGTCCCAGCTATATGTTCTGAGCGTCGCAATTTTCTAAACATATTCGTCCCGGTAGGTCCCCTATTGATCCAGGTTTGATAAAAACTTACCGAGAGGACCTCGATTCCCATCAGACAATCGACAGGAGCGTCATTCGCCGCCGGCAATTGGGCAATGTCAGATTTCATCGACATGCCTGAAGGTATCCGATTACGTAAATTGGCCTATGACGAGGAGGCCATATCGAATAGAAATGCGGTCGAATGGAAATGGACGTCTCATGAAAATGTTTGGGAGGAATCGACGATGGAGTTGAGAACGACGCGCCGCATCGTGACCGGCCATGACGCGCAAGGCAAAGCGGTCGCCTTGTTCGACGGCCCGCTGCAGGCCAAGCAGCGCAGCACGGGCGGCAACGGCATGACATTGCTCTGGACGACGACCGAGTTTCCCGTCGACGTGTCGGGGTCGGTCGACCGGGGGGCGAATCATGTCGGGGTGCCGCCGGTCGCCAACGGCACAGTGTTTCGCATTGTCGATTTCGCGCCGGCTCCGCCGAGCGCCGCACCGGTCGATCATCACCAAATTCTTCTCTCGATGGGCATCGATCCCGCGACCCAAGGCTATGCGCGGCACGCCAACACGCACCGGACCAGGACCGTCGACTACGCCGTCGTGCTCGACGGCGAGATCGACATGCTGCTCGACGATAGCGAAATCCACGTCAAGGCGGGCGATATACTGGTCCAGCAGGGCACCAACCACGCCTGGGTCAATAACGGCGCCAAGCCGTGCCGCATCGCCTTTATTCTGATCGACGCCGCGACGCCGCCAGCCTGGCGGCAGGATTGGAAGAAATAGCGGCGGCATTGCGAGAAGCGAAGCGACGCAGTAATCCAAACCTCGCACCCGCACTCGATTGCTTCGCGTTGCTCGCAATGAGGATGATTTGTCCGGTTATTCCGCCGCTTCCTGCTGCCGCTGGAACAGCGGTTGCACGCGCGCCCGTTGGCCGTGGAGCGCGGCCACCACGTGGCTTTCCGGCACCGCCACCCAATCCGTAAGGCGGTCGAACGGCTCGGAAACGATGACGATGCCGCGCTCCGACTCCCGGTAGTAAAGCGTATTGGCCTTGTCGTTCACGGCGTAGCGAAAGGCATAGAGGTCCTTGCCGTTGGTCAGCGCCGCCGTGAAGCGGAAGCGATCCCCCGGATCGGTTTCGTTGGCCAAATTGGTGATCTGGGAGAGTACGGCTTCCGCCGCCGCCACGGGATGATCCATGCCGGCGCCCATGATGGCTAAGAACATCGCTTCGGAGTCGGTGGTGCCGATGCGCGCCGGATAGAGCTTATCGGGAATCATCGCTTCGACGCGCCGGCGCAGCCGGCTCCAACTGCCGACAAAGCCGTTGTGCATGAACATCCAGTGGCCGGAGGCGAAGGGATGGCAATTCGGCCGGGTGATCGGCGTTCCGGTGGCCGCGCGGACATGGGCAAAGAACAGATGCGACCGCAAATGCCGGCACAAATAACGCAGATTATCGTCCGACCAGGCCGGCCGGATTTCGCGGTACAAGCCCGGCTCCGGGTGATGGTCGTACCAGCCGAGGCCGAACCCGTCGCCATTGATGCTCGCGGTCGACTCCAGCGCGTGAATGCTCTGCGAAACCAGCGAATGTTCCGGTTCGGTGACGTAATGTTCGAGCGCTGTGGTTTCCCCGCGATATGCGATCCAGCGGCACATAATATTGCCTTTGTCTAAACCTCGACGGTTAAGCCACGAGGGTGGCGTCGCGAATCCATCGCGCTAGCTTATGCAGCGCAACATCGGCGCCTTCGTGTTCATTTTCGGTGAAAATACGCAGTTGCGCGTCCGCCGATGTGCCTTCCAGAACGATCGCGCGACAATGTTCGACCGGCTCGGCGCAGGCCAGCGCCTCGGCATCGCGAGCGACCAGTTCCAGCACCCGGTCGAGCATGTCGGCGACCGCGAGTGCGCCCGAGCGGGTCACGAAGCTACCCTGCACGCCATAGCGCTGGGCGCGCCATTTATTCTCCACCGCAATCGCCCGATCCACCACGTCGATCCCGGCATTGTGCTCTGGATGGCCGTACAAAAAGCGCGCCAACACGCGATAGAGCGCAGCGATCGCGATGGTGTCGTCGAGGCGGGTGCAGGAGTCCGCCGCCCGCAACTCCAAGGTTGGATATTTGAGCGACGGCCGGATCGCCCACCACAGATGACTGGCGTTTGCCATCGCGCCGGAGCGCACCATAGCATCAACAAATGCGTCGTATTCCGCACCGTTGCGGAACAATTCCGGCAGCCCGGTGCGCGGCAATTCATCGTAAGCCGCGAGCCGGTAACCTTTGAGCCCGGTCGGGTGGCCCTGCCAGAACGGCGACGAGGTCGACAGCGCAATGAACAGCGGCAGATAAGGCAGCATTCGCGTCATCACGTCGAGGCGGCGCGACGGATCGGGAAATTCCACATGCACGTGCATGCCGCAAAGCATATTGCGCTGGCCGATCATTTGCAGGTCGTCCATGACCTTGTCGTAACGCTCCTTCGGGCTCTGCACGGAGTCCCGCCACCGCGCGCGCGGATGGGTGCCGCAAGCCAATATCGCGAGGCCATGCTCGGCGGCGGCGGCGGCCGCGTTCTGGCGCAAGGCCGACAATTCGCGCCGCGCATCAGCGGCCCGGCAATGCGGCTCGGTCGCGACCTCGATCTGGGCCTGCAGGAACTCGCGCTCGATATGGCCCGCGACGGCGAAATCGGCCGCTTGGAACAGCGCGTCCGGTGTCTCGGCTGGCGCCGCGAAAGTCTCCGCGTCGGCCAGGAAATATTCTTCCTCGATGCCGAATTGAAAGTGACCGTCGGCCGCAAAGACGCGCCGCTCGCGGCCCTCCGGGGGAAGGGTGCGGACGTGGATGCGACGGTCTTGCGGATCGAAACTAAAGTCCATGGTTTCGCTCCTTGCGGAGTTTTGGATTGACCATCTGGGTTTTCGCTAGATTCCTTGCGTCTGCAGCCAGCATTCCAGAAGCGCTACCTGCCAGAGCTTCGAATGGCCCTTAGGCGTGAGTTCGCTCTCGGGATTCGCTAAAAGTCGCTCGATATAGGCGTGGTTGAACAGTCCGCGCTGGCGCGCCTGCGGCGCATCGAGAACGCCGCGGACGAAATCGTAGAACGCGCCGCGGATATATTTGAGCGCCGGCACCGGGAAATAGCCTTTCGGCCTATCGATCACCGCGTCCGGCACCAAGCCGCGCGAGGCGTCCTTGAGAATTGACTTGCCGCCGTCGCGCACTTTGAGCCCGGCCGGAATCTGCGCGGCAAGCTCGACCACCTCGTGATCGAGAAACGGCACGCGGGCCTCCAGGCCTGAGGCCATCGCCATGTTGTCGACGCGCTTGACTGGATCGTCGACCATCATAATCTGGGCGTCGAGCTGCAACGTCTTGTCGATCGGGCGTGCGCTGCCGCAAGTGCGGAAGAACGTGTCGACGAATTCGCGGCTATAGTCGCCGTTCATCAGCGCCGGCGCAAGCGCCTGCGCCATCTCGGCGTGATCGCGATCGAAATAGACCCGCGCGTAATCTTCGGTTGCGTCATTCGAACGCATCAGGGCCGGATACCAGTGATAGCCGCCGAAAATCTCGTCGGCGCCTTGGCCGCTTTGCGCGACTTTCACGTATTTCGCGACCTCGCGCGACAGCAAATAGAAGCCGACGGCATCGTGACTCATCATCGGCTCCGACATCGCCGCGACCATTCCGGGCAGCGCTTGAATGGCAAGCGACGAGTCGATGCTGATGCGATGATGGTCGGTAGCGAACTGCTGCGCAATCAGATCCGAATAACGGAACTCGTTGCCCTCGACATCGCCGACTTTCTCGAAGCCGACGGAGAATGTCTTCAAACCGCTTTGGCCTTGCGCGGCGAGGAGCGCGACTAGAAGCGAGCTGTCGAGCCCGCCGGACAGCAAGACGCCGACCGGTACGTCGGCGGTGCGGCGCCGCTCCACCGCTTTGCCGAGCGCAGCGCGGATCGCCTCGCGCCAATCCGCCTCGGTCAAGCCCCGATCGGCGGCTCGCGGGCCGACCTCAAGCTGCCAATACACCTCCTCGCGGCGGCGGCCGTCGGGTTCGATGATGCAGATTGTGGCCGCAGCGAGCTTGCGCACGCCCTTGATGATCGTCATCGGCGCCGGCACGACCGCGTGCCAGCTCATGTAGTGATGCAGCGCGGCCGGGTCGACCGTGGTGTCGACGTCGCCCGCGGCGAGCAAGGCCGGCAGCGTCGACGCAAAGCGAAAGCGCCCCGGCAGCTCGGCGTAATAAAGCGGCTTGATACCAAGCCGATCGCGCGCCAGCACAACGCGCCCGGAATTGCGCTCCCATATTGCAAAGGCAAACATGCCTTTGAAACGCTCGACGCAGCGCGGGCCCCATTCCGCATAGGCCTTAAGAATGACCTCGGTGTCGCCCTGCGAAAAGAATCGATAGCCTTTTGCCATCAGCTCGCCGCACAACTCGCGATAATTATAGATGCAGCCGTTGAAAACGATGGCGAGCCCGAGCTGCGGATCGATCATCGGTTGTTGCGATGCGGTAGCGAGATCGATGATGCTGAGCCGGCGATGACCGAACGCGACACGACCGTGCGAAAACGACCCATCGGCGTCCGGGCCGCGCGGCTGCATCTGCGCGGCCATCGTTGCAATGGAATTGGCCGCAGCCGAATCGCCTGCCGCACTGCCATTAAAAGTCAGTTCACCGCAAATGCCGCACATTTCATCATGTCCAGAACTTGATACGCCCGCCCAGTCCGCAACAACGCCTCAGGGCGAAATCAGGTTCCTAGCGGATTTCAGCTAAGTTCCACGACAAAGTTCATGTTGCGACGCAAAGCGTTGCCGCATCGCAATCATGCGCACTACAGATTTTACGTCAGTAGACGACGAACTGCCGTGCTCCAGCTTGACAATTTTCGTTCGCGGGTGGCGGCGTCCATCTGCGGCGTAAAGCGCCGCTCCAATCGCCAATGATAGAGAAAGAGATCGGGCTCGGGAAAAAAGCCGGCGCGAAGTCCGGCGAGATAAGCGGCGCCGAGCGCGGTGGTCTCCTTGATCTGCGGACGGTCGACCGTGCTGCCGATGAGATCGGCAAGGCGCTGCATCGTCCAGTCGGAATTCGCCATGCCGCCGTCGATGCGCAGCGTGCTGATTGCGCTTTCAGCGTCGTGCCAATCGGCCGTCATCGCAGCGAGCAGATCGGCGGTCTGAAAGCAGACGCTTTCGAGCGCGGCCTGCGCCAGCTCGCGCGGTCCGGTCGCCCGCGTCAGGCCGAACAGCGCGCCGCGCGCTTCGGGACGCCAGTGGGGCGCGCCGAGCCCGACGAAAGCCGGAACCAGGATGACGTCCTGGGTGGGATCCGCCGCTTGCGCAAGCTCGCCCATTTCCTGCGCGCGCTGCACGATGTGCAAGTTATCGCGCAGCCATTGCACGGCGGCGCCGGCGACGAAGATCGAGCCTTCGAGCGCATAATTGCGCACACCGCCGAGCTGGTAGGCGATCGTCGTGAGGAGTTTGTTCGCCGATTGAACCGGGGTGCGGCCGGTATTGAGGAGTGCGAAGCACCCGGTGCCGTAAGTGGCCTTTACCATGCCTGGCGTGAAGCAGGCCTGCCCGATCAATGCTGCTTGCTGATCGCCGGCCATGCCGTAGATCGGAACCGCTGAGCCGAACAGTTCCGGCTCTGTCACACCGAACGCGGCGGATGAATCGAGCACCGCCGGCAGCACCGCTTTCGGCACGCCGAACAGCGTCAACAGTCGATCGTCCCAACAGCCGTCGTGAATGTTAAATAGCAGTGTGCGCGACGCGTTGGTGGCGTCGGTGGCGTGAACTCTGCCGCCGGTAAGCCGCCATAGCAGATAACTGTCGACCGTCCCGAAGGCGAGTTCGCCGCGCGCGGCTCTATCGGCGGCATGCGGAACGTGATCCAACAGCCAGGCAAGCTTGGTGGCGGAGAAATAGGGATCGAG
>PLTE01000216.1:26242-27061 GCA_003164375.1 Hyphomicrobiales bacterium
GCTGGTTGGTGATGCCGATGGCGACGATATCACGGGCGCCGGCGCCGGCCTCGCGTAGCGCCATGCGGCATGTCTCGACAGTGGTCGCCCACAAATCCTCCGGTTCGTGTTCGACCTCCCCGTCGGCCGGAAAATGCTGTGGGAACTCGTGCTGGCTTATGGCCGCAATCGAGGTGTCGGCGCGGAATAAAATGGCGCGCGTCGATGTCGTGCCCTGGTCGATTGCGAGCACATAGGATGTCACCCGTCCCTCCCTCCACCCGACGGTATTGAACGGCCGCCGGATCGCGTCAACGGCCTCGCAACACGGGCTTCACAATACAGTGATTTACCGGCATCGTGACCGTCGAACACGAGGCCGGGCCCAAGCCTGACCCATCGATTTGACGCATCGGGCGGAGCGGACGGGGGACGCGGGTGTCGCAAATCTCAGTGCACAATATCAGCAAATGCTGGGGCTCAACGACAGCCGTCGATCGGGTGAGCTTCCAGGCCGAGGCGGCTTCGCTCGTCGTGCTGCTCGGCCCGTCGGGCNNCTGCGGCAAATCGACGACGCTGCGGCTGATCGCCGGCCTCGAACAGGTCTCAAGCGGCCGTATTTTCATTGGCGGCGATGACGTGACCGAGCTTGCGCCCGCCAAGCGCCGGATCGCGATGGTATTCCAGTCCTACGCTTTGTTCCCCCATTTGACAGTCGCCGAAAACATCCTGTTCGGCCTGCGTGTGCGCAAAGTACCGGCGGCCGAGCGCGCGCTCAGGCTCGTGCGCGTGACTTCGCTGTTGGGACTCGATGCGCTGCTGGCGCGAAAGCCGTCCCAG
>PLTE01000006.1 GCA_003164375.1 Hyphomicrobiales bacterium
CTGGGCGATCTCTATTACTACGGCGTGGTGCCGTCCACGCACGTTGTACTGCGCGGCGTTGCCATGATCGCCGACGCGGTGACCGGCCGAAACGGCGCCTGGTCGCGACTCTGGTCGGCAATTCGCAGACGCGTCACGCCTGCCAGTTGATGATTCTGCGCCGATCCCCGGTGCGCGTCCATGCCCGAATCTCGGTCGATCATGACGCGTTGCGGGCAAATGGCCATGTCGCAAACCCGCCCGTGGCTGCCTCGTGACGATTGTTTTGGGCCGGCACGTCGGGCGGCAATGCTCAGTTGTGATTGGCTTGTCTTTGATGAGATTTTACGCCCATTTGGCGGAGCACATCAGCAAAGACGGAAAACGGCTCCGGCGGTATGAATCCGTTAAGCTCCGTCAGCCGGGCTGTATCCATGGATGTGTACGGAGTGAGATCGTCGGCGAGCATGCCGCGATCGACGGCCCGCACGGGTATGACCCGGTACGAAGGCAGTCCGAGGCGGCGCACCAGATAGTACGCGAGCTCCGCATAGCTGATGTCGGATGCTCCGGACACTTGAAAAATTCCACTTTGTCTTTGCTCAAGAACAGTCGCGGCGGCGTCAACGGCTGCCACGAGCGGCAACGGGCAAAGCGTATGGTCCTCGAATGCTTCGATGCTACCGCCTGCCGCGAGCGTCGTGATCCAGCTCCTGACGAGTGAAAAATCACCGGTAACGATCTTGGTCAGCCGCAGGACCGATGTCTTGTCGCCGATCGCCAAAATGGCTTTCTCGGCGTCGGCCTGCAATCGGCCATACACGCTGCGGGGGGCAGTCGCCCGATCAGCGCGGACGCGCGGCGTGCGGCAGTCAAACACGGCGCTGCTCGACAGTCGGACGACGAAGGTGCCGCGCTCGACCAATCTTTGCGTCAGCTCCGCCGGTGCAATTACATTGACGCGTCGCGCGAGGTCCGGCTGCGCCCGGCAGTCGGCAAACCGCGCCATGGCGGCGCAAATAATGGCGACGTCGACGTCCGGCAATTTGTCGAAGGGGGTCTGCGGCTGGTTCAGATCGAGATAAAGCGAGCGGCCCATATCGACCTTCGCTTCGCGGCGCGTCGTTCCGAACACGGTCATCCCGCGGCGGGTCAGGTGCTCGTAAAGCGCGGAGCCAATGACTCCGTCAGCCCCGATGATCAGTGCGCGAGCAGGCTGCGTCGTCATGATCCGAAGCGGCCCGAGAGCAGTCGACGGCGCTGTAACGGTCGGTGAACTCCGGCCCTTCCGCTCGATCGCGTCAAGACCGGAGTCGTGGTGGACAAATCCATAACGATCCTAATTGAGTTGAGATTGATCTCTTCGCCGATGTAGCGNNTAGCGAGGTTTTAAGCCGCCTAGAGGGCGTCTAGTCCGCTGACGCGTTCTAATTCATGAATTTGATGCAGGCAAGTTGGCGGCGGAACGAGACCAGAGATTCGACGAGTAAATTATTGGGATCGTCACGACGGATGTGATGAGGCCTTGCTCGTCGACTTCGATCAAAGTTTGCTAGTCTTTTATACTCAATATTGATGCACGTCGAGAAAGGGCGACAGTAGCGATGCGACCGTTCATCTTCATGGTCACCTTCTGGGGACCGGTGTATCGGCAATATTTTGTCGACCGCTGCCTCGCTTCGCTCCTCGCCCCCGGGAATCTCCCACAGCTTCGCGCGCAGGACGGCCATCGGATTCTGATCGCGACGACGGTCTCGGACTGGCANNCGGTCCATTTGACCATCGGGCCGCCGGGCCCGACTCCGCCAGGAAGCGAACTCGCGATCCTGCAGCAGAACCAATGTCAAAGACTGCTATTGGAGACGGCTTACTCATACCGGACTTACGCCTGCATGCTGTGGCCGGATATCATATTTTCCGACGGTCTTGGCGTGGCCCTGCAGCGCTGGGCGGCCGAAGGCCACGAGCTTGTACTGTTCGCATCGTTGCGGCACGTCCAGGAAACCGTGCTCGATGAGTTGGACACGCGCGGCCTATTGCCGCGCGACGCCGACGCGTCGATGACCTGCCGCCCCTTGGTACTGCCGCCGCGCGTATTGGCCGACATCTCGGCGCGTCATCTGCATCCCGAGGTCGAAGTCTACGACTTCGAGGACTCGCGGATCCCGGTCGTTGCGGCCCATGTCTTCGCGCGAATTCCGGGCGATCGCGGTATCGCATTGCATACTTTTCACGGCCAGCAAATCCTGATGGACTTCGCCGCGCTTGATACGCACAACACCGATTGCCTGTCGCGCGGTCTCTTTGAGGACGTCTATGTTGACGAAAACTTCGGCGGGTGCCGGAAAATCCACATCGTGCGCGACTCCGACGAATTCGGAATTCTCAGTTTGACGCCGGCGACAGTGGGCAGCTTTTCCAGTCGTCAAGTCGTTAAACGCTCCAAGCGCGGGCAAGTCTTCGCACTGTCATGGCGGTTGCGCGCAGCCTTGCGCCATCATACTCAAGAGAACCGCTTTCGGATCCGCCGCGACATTTTCCGTTGGCCGATTCTCTGGCACGGCGCCGAGATCGATGCCGTTTGGGACGAGAAG
Organism: Hyphomicrobiales bacterium; assembly: GCA_003164375.1. GTDB lineage: Bacteria > Pseudomonadota > Alphaproteobacteria > Rhizobiales > Xanthobacteraceae > BOG-931. The sequence continues at coordinate 2,574 of PLTE01000006.1, forward strand.
CATGCGGAACTGGAGCATATCATCGAGCGGATCACGGCGGATTTTTATGAGCCCGCCAATGAGCGTCCCGGCGTGGTGCCCCGGCTCAGTTTCAACCTGTGGCGACTGCCGGGCGATCTCGTCTATAAACTCTACATCAAACGATACTACCTGCGGATTATGATCGACGCGGCGCGCGGCAACCGCGCAACCTGGCGTCGGATCGGGCGTGAGATCAGGCGATATATTTTGCCATGGCGCCAATCCCTCGAGCCCAAGAAATGAGAATCGAAGGCCGTTACCGCAGCGATCTCCTTTTATTAACTGGCGAGCTTATTCTCGGGCTCGTGGTAGCGGTCGCGCTGTTCTCCCTGAACCGGCGCAATCTGTTGGGCTATATCGACGGTCAATATCTTTTGACCTTGATGAATAATCAAGCCGAGTTCAGTGCGCCCGGGCCGGTATTCTCAACCAATCCATTGGAGGGCCTGGTCGACGTTTGGTACTTCGCCAATACCCTATGGATTCCGGAATTCTCGCTGGCAGGCCTGTTCAGCAATCCGACCGTGCGCGTGGTGATCGTGCAAACCGCTGCCTTCCTTGAGATTATGGCGACGGTATCGTTATTTGCCTATTGGCTGCACGGCGTCATGAGCAAGGCGGTAGCGTCCGGCTGGCTCGCTGGATTGGCGATCTTTCCGTTCTCTTATCCGTCGCTCCTTTACAACGTAAGCCCCGATGCACCGCAGCTTGCGTTTCTGACCGTCATACCAATCGCAATGGTTCCGTTACTGGCGGCGATTGGGCGCGGCTCGCTCGTACGCGATGCCGCGATCGGCGCCGCCATCGTTATTTTGGCTTGGATTCATTTCATCGGGATTGGATTATTCGTTGCGTTGACATACCCGTTTCTCGGAATCATCGCGATGGTTCTGCTCGTCGCGGCACGCCACAACCGCGGGGAATTTGTCCGCAAGCTCCTTTGGGGTGGAGCTATCGCCGCGATACTGTTTGTGTCGGGGCTGCCACAAATCCTTCTCGGCTTCTGTCTGGAGAGTGCGTTTCAATTTTTTCCGCAGGATCTGGCTCACACGGAACGCGCGCTGTCGGAGGGGTCGCTGCTGTTTCGACGGAGCGAGCCCTTTGGCGTCGTGCTTGCAGCAACGGGCATTTTCGGTGCCCTCCATTCAGCTTGGTTTGGCAGCGGCCGAATGCGGCAGTTCGGAACCGCTGTCGCCATCCTCGCGGCATTGATTTGCATTGCCTCGCTCTTAAATGTTTTTGTCGGCTTCCGCGGTGCCATCCCGATTTACTATGAATACGTACTGTGGCCGATCTATCCGATTTTTACCGTTTCGCTGCTGAATC
>PLTE01000041.1 GCA_003164375.1 Hyphomicrobiales bacterium
ATCGGTATTGGTGCCGATGGCGATGATCTTCGGCACGTAGCCCGGCGCCGACAGTTCACGCTCCAGCAATTCCGGAGCGTTCGGCTTCGCGAACAGCTTGGACTCAAAATCGAGCCCCGGCGACAGCCCGAGATAGGCATGCGTCGGCCGCGCAAAGCAGTACACGCAACCATGCTCGCAGCCGCGATAAGGATTGANNGGATTGATCGAACGGTCGAAGGAAACATCGGGCGAGTCGTTGCGGGTAATGATTTTGCGCGTGGCGTCGACCGTCACCGTGGTCTTGAACGGCGGCAACTCCTCACGATCCTGCCATCCGTCATCAAAGGCAACGCGCGCGAGCGGCTCATAGCGGCCCGCGACGTTCGACAAAGTGCCGCGGCCGCGCCGGCGCTCGCGATCGACGGCGTTTCCCGGCTCGCCCGCCGGCGTGGAGGGCAGCAGCGGTGCCGGCGGGCGTTTCAGAGCGGACAAGTTACGCATTCAAGGCGACCCATTCGTGACGGTTCATCGCTCGGGAGGACTCACGACCTGACGACTCCCGGCCCAAAACCTAACGTCACGATACGAACAAAACAAGAACAAATATTCGTGATCGGGGTTTGAGTGGGGAAAATGCCCATAACTATCGGCGCGCACCCCTTGGCGTCCCTTGGAGCCGGTCGTATCAGGGCTGTTGAGCCTCGAGGACGGCAATGGCCATAGTCAGCCGGGCGGAGAGCGGCGCGAGCCGCGGCGCATGCTGAGCGTCATCATCCCCACCCACAATTCGGAACGCACGCTGGTGCCGACGCTTTCGGTCCTGGTGCCCGGCGCCACCGACGGCCTCGTCAGCGAAGTGTTGGTGGCCGATGCCGGCTCGGACGACGAGACCGCGGCGATCGCCGACGTCGCCGGCTGCAATTTCCTGGTCGTCGCGGGCCCGCTCGGCCTACGGCTCAAGACGGCCGCAGCCGCCGCCCGGGCGCCCTGGCTGTTGTTCTTGCGGCCGGGAACCGTCTTCGACCAGTCCTGGACAGTCGATGCCAGGCGCTTCGTCGAGGACGTGGCGCCGGGACCTCGCGCGGCGGTATTCCGCCGCGGCGCACCGGCCCAACCGGCGCTGCGCGAAGCGCTGTCGCTTCTGCTCGCTGCGCTCGGCGCGCGCCCGCGTCCGGAGCAGGGACTGCTCATCGCCAAATCCCATTATGATGCGCTCGGCGGCCATCGCGAAAATGCCGCCGATCCCGAAGCCGAACTGATCCGTCGTATTGGCGGCCGCCGCATCGCCATGCTGGCCTCCAGCGCCTGGATGCGCGGCTAGATGCTTGACTAAGTCAAGTATCTAGCCCACGCTGTTTCCATGCCGAACCGCGACGGACGTAGCGCCGAAACTCGCGTCGCAATGGTGCGCCGCTTCAACCGCTTTTACACGCGGCAGATCGGCGTCTTGCGCAAGACCTATCTCGACAGCCCCTATTCGCTCGGCGAGGCGCGGGTCCTTTACGAGATCGCGCGGCAAGGATCGCCGACCGCAAGCGACGTCGGCCGTGCGCTCGATCTCGATGCCGGTTATCTGAGCCGCGTGCTGCGCAAATTTGAAAAAAGCGGCTTGATCGAGCGCACCACATCGGCTCGCGATGCCCGGCAAAGCCATCTTGCGCTTACGGCGCGCGGCAAGCGAGCCTACGCGCCGCTCGATGCCCGTTCGCAACGCGACACCGGAGCGATGCTCGATCGGCTCGCTCCCGCCGACCAGGCGCGCTTGATCGCGGCGATGAATACCATCGAGACGCTGCTCGGCAGTGATACCGAGACAAAGCTCGCGGAGCAGCGCCGCTATCAGCTGCGCGCCCCGGCGCCGGGCGATTTCGGCTGGGTAGTCAAACGCAATGCCGAGCTTTATGCGCAGGACTATCGTTGGCTTGCGCCGTTCGAGGGGGTCTGCGCGCAAATCATGGCCGACTTCGTCAACAACTACGACGCCGGGCGCGAACGCGGCTGGATCGCAGAAATGGACGGCGAGAATGTCGGCTGCATTTTCCTCGCCAAGGAAACTGCGAAAGTCGCCCGCATCCGGCTGCTGTTGGTCGATCCGAAAGCCCGCGGGCTCGGCCTTGGCGCGCATCTCACCGACGAATGTATTCGCTTCGCGCGAAGCGCCGGCTACCAGAAGATCACGCTATGGACCCACAGCGTGCTCACCGCTGCGCGCCACATTTATCAGAAGGCGGGTTTCAAGCTCACGCGCAGCGAAAAGCACAACAGTTGGGGCCAGCCCGTGGTCAGCGAGCACTGGGATATGGATCTGTGAGGCATCAGCCGCGCGCAATCGAAGCTCGATTGTACGCGGCGCGGATCAGTCGCCAAACGGCTTCTCGCGATCGAGCCGCGCTTTGGCGTCGCGTGCGATAGCGAGGTCGAACAGCTGATCTTCCGGCACCTTTTTCTCGACGTAGCCGAAATAATCGGACCAGTAGTCCTGCATCGCCATGACTGATTTCACGTTCGGAATGCCATTTTCGTTCGTGTAAGACCAGTTCGGCGCGATGGCGCGCACCAGCTCCGGCTTTTGCAGGGCGGTTTTGCGGGCGAGAATCTCGACGATGTCCTTGTGCGCGTCGGGATCGCCGGCAGCGGCATTGAATTCCTTCACGCCCTGCAGATAGGCCATGGCGAAACGCACCAGCACGTCCCGCTTGGTCAGCACGAAGTCCCGACGGGCGGCATAAAGACCGACTGCTCCATCCGGATCGATTTCATCGTCGACCGCGACGATCGGGCCCCATTTGTTGTTCTGCGCGAAATAGCCGAACTGATAGGCCAGATCGGTTGCATCCACTTGCTTTTGCCCGAGCATCTTCATCAGGTCGGGCTGCGGCAGGTTGGTGACCCACTGCACGTCTTTGCGCGGATCGAGCCCGGCGTTTTGCAGCGCCTTGGCGAATAGATACTGATTGATGCTCCCGGTCGCGCTCAAGCCGATGCGCTTGCCCTTGAGTTTGGCGAAATCGGCGATCGACGTCACGCCGCCGTCGTAAAGTTCCTGCGCCACGTTGATGACGGTATAGCCGCGGCCCTTCTTGTTGTTGCCGCGATCCAGCACGAATACCAAAGGCGCGCCCTTGGCGACGGAGTTGAACAGGCCGGCATTGGCGGTCATGAACGAGATGTCGATTTCACCGGAGATCAGGGACGGCACAGCCAGCGCGCCGTCAATGAACATTTTCGGCTGCACATCGACGCCGAGCTTGGCGAAATAGCCCTTTTCTTGCGCGATGAAAAAGCCGCCCCCGGTGATGAACGGGCCCTCGCCAACGCGCACGACATCGGTCGCGGCCGCAGGGCGAGCGGCACATGCCGCCGCCGCAACCAACAGCGCCGCCAGTGCATGAGAAAGCTTCATAAAAAACCTCCGATTTCTGTGCTTGCCGGCATGGCCTCAATGCTCCCGCTCGACCCAGGGAGCCACCAAACGATCGATCCGCTTCTGGACGCCGGTAATGACGGCGCCGAAAATCGCGAGCGCAATGAGTCCGGCGAAGACCTTTTCGGTCTCCATCACCTGCCCGGCATGGATCAGGAGATAGCCCATGCCGCTGTCGCTCGATCCGCCGATCATCTCCGCCGCGACCACCATGATGATCGTCACGCCCATGCCGAGCTGCAGTCCGGAGGTGATTCCGGGCAGCGCGGCGGGAATGACGACTTTGAACTGAATTTGCCTGACCCCGGCGCCGAGGTCCTTGGCCGCCTTGATCAGACCGCTGTCCACCTGACGTATCGCGGAAAACGTGCTGATCGCCACCGGAAAGAAAGCTGTCACGGCGCTGATGACGATCTTGTAGGTCTCGCCGGTGCCGAGCCAGATGATCAGGAGCGGGATCAGCGAGATTTTCGGCAGCGGATAGAGCGCGGCGATCCACGGGTCGACCAGGCGCGCCGCCAACCGCGACATTCCCATCGCCACACCGACGAAGATGCCGGTGACACCCGCTACCGCGAAGCCGGCGATGATGCGCAGAAAGGTGATCGACAAATGATAGGGCAGCGACCCGTCGAGGATCATGACCACCAGATATTTCAAGATCGAACTCGGCGCCGGAAGAAAGATGGGCTGGATGCCATTGAAGCGGACGGCAAACTCCCACGCCGCCAGGACGGCGGTGATCACCAGATAGGGTGCGGCCAGGTACGCCAACCGCCGGGTTTTGCTCTTCGTCCTCGCACGCACTGCCATGGCGCTAGCCTACCATCGCTTCCTGCTGTTTCATCGCGTTGAGAACTTCCTCGCGGATGAGATGCAGCGCGCGGTCGTAGAGCCGTCCGAACGCGGGCGTATTAACCATCTCCTGCGACCGCGGTCGCGGCAGGTCGATCGGGATGACCTCCTTGATGCGGCCGGGCCGCGCCGTCATGACCACCACTTCGTCGCCGAGCAGAATAGCTTCGTCGATGGCGTGGGTGACGAACAGGATCGTTCGCTTCGATCGCTCGTAGATGCGGACGAGTTCCTCCTGCATCACGATCTTGGTCTGGGCATCGAGCGCGGCGAACGGCTCATCCATCAGCATCACCGGCCGTTCCATGATCAGGGCGCGCGCCAAGGCGACGCGCTGACGCATGCCGCCCGACAATTGCGGCGGCCGGTGCTGTTCGAACCCGCGCAGGCCGACCGAAGCGATCAGCCGGCGCGCGCGTTCGTTGCGCTCCGGTTTCGCCACGCCCCGGATTTCCAGGCCGAAGGCGACATTGTCGATCACGGTGCGCCAGGGAAACAGATTGAGCTGCTGCCACACCATCACCGAGTGCGTACCGAGCGGCTGGCCGTCGGACCCCACCGTGACGGTGCCGCTGGTGTAGGGCTCGATGCCGCCGACGATCTGCGCCATCGTGCTCTTGCCGCAGCCGCTCGGACCGAGAATGCAGGTGAAGCGCTCCGACGGAAATCGGTGGCTCACGCGGTCGAGCGCTAGCACCTCACGCGGAGCCTCGCCGAAGACCTGAACCAGGTTTTCGACGACGATGTCCATCAGTCGGCCTCGGAGCGCCGACGCGACAGGAACGGCCGGCTGCCGGTTCCGAAATGCCGAGTGGGCGCACGGTATGCCGTCATGGCCGGACCGCGATTCCTTGCACCTCAATCAAAATCGAAGGTTGGGCGAACCCGCTCACGGTCACCGCGGCACTGGCCGGGAAGTCCCTGCCGAAAATTTCGGCGCGCAGCTCGGTCATTTGGGTGGTGTAGCGCGCATCGATCAGAAAAACCGTCATGGTCACAAGATCGCCGAGACCGGCGCCGGCCTCGGCCAGGGTCCTTTCGACGTTGCGGAAGGTCTGGCGGCATTGCGCCTCGAAATCGCCGGCCAGCGAATGGCCATCGTCGGCGGTTTGCCCGGTGTGGCCGGCGACGTAAATGACCGTGCCGGGACCGCTAGTGATAACCGCGGGCGAAAACGCACGGTGTTGTTGCCAAGTGCCGCGGACAAAGGTCTTTTGCACGACGAACTCCTTATCAGTCTCTGCAGTCACGCATAGAAGCGTCGTTACCCATTCTTTGCAGTCGCGCGCCGTCCATCCATCTGCTAAAAGAAATCATGACATCAAGTATCTTAATGTCAAGACAATCTCGGCGGCCGAAACGAGTCGCCTCGCCGGATTCACCCAGGTCCGGCGATTCCATCGAAGCCTTGCTGGCGGAATGGGGGCGCGAGCGGCCGGACCTCGATCCGTCGCCGTTCGGCATTTTCGGGCGGATTTGGCGGCTGTCGACCACCTTCCTCGGCGACGCGGAGCGCTGGCTGGCCCCGATCGGCCTCACCTTCGAATCGTTCAGCCTGATCGTCACGCTGCGACGGTCCGGTCCGCCGTACGAGCTCAATCCGACCGCGCTCTATCGGGAATCCCTTCTCAGCTCCGGCGCCATGACCAATCGCATCGATCGGGTCGAGCGCGAAGGGCTGGTCAAACGGCTGCCCGATCCGAACGACCGGCGCGGCACTATCGTCCGGTTGACCGCGAAGGGCCGCATCCTCGCCGACCGCTCGATCAAGCTGCATTTCGAAGCGCTCGCCGAAGCGCTATCGGGCATCGGTCACGCCGAGCGGCAGCAGCTGGCGGCGCTACTCGGCAAGTTGTTGCTGTCGGCCGAGGAGCGGCGCAATCGGAGACCTCGGGGCGGCAAGAAGCCGCTAAGCGGCCGCAGATAGCCGTCCCGGGTCGACCGCGCCGGATTCACGATTTTCGCCGCCTGGTGTGTCAGACCGAAGCGCCCTGCGCCTTCGGCCGGCGCAGGTGCTCATCGAGCCGCGGCATGATCTCGACGAAATTGCACGGCCCGTAGCGGTAATCGAGCTGATGCACCAGGATCTCGTCCCAGGCGTCCTTGCAGGCGCCGGGCGAACCCGGCAGGCAGAAAATATAGGTCGAACCGGCGACGCCCGCGGTGGCGCGCGACTGGATCGCCGAGGTGCCGATCTTCGGGAAGCTGATCACCAGGAACAGCGCCGAGAAGCCGTCCATCTTTTTTTCAAACAGCGGCTCGACCGCTTCCGGCGTCACGTCACGGCCGGTGAAGCCGGTGCCGCCGGTGGTGATGATCACGTCGATCATGGCATCGGCGATCCAGGCTTTGACCCGCGCGCGGATGGCATCGACGTCGTCGTGGACCAAACTGCGCTCGGCGACGTAATGGCCTGCGGCGACGATACGCTGCACCAGCAACGCGCCAGACTTGTCGTCCTTCATGTCGCGGGTGTCGGAGATCGTCAGCACCGCGATCTTGAGCGGCACGAATTGTTTGTTTTCGTCAATTCCTGGCATGAACAGACCCGCACGCAACTTAATGCCCGCCCACCCCGGCAAGGCGGGAGCAGGCGGAATAAGACAGTCATATTACACTAAAGCGCGCGCGCCGCCATGGTATCGCAGGCCGAGATCTGGCCGGAATTAAAGCCGTTCTGAAACCAGCGTTTGCGCTGCTCGGATGTGCCGTGGGTGAAGGCGTCGGGGACGACATAACCCTGCATCTCTTTTTGCAGGCGGTCGTCGCCGATCGCGGACGCGGTCTGCAGCGCCTGATCGACATCGCCCTGATCAAGAAAATTGTGCTTTTGCTGCGCCCGGTTTGCCCAGACGCCGGCCAGACAGTCGGCCTGTAGCTCGACGCGCACCTGCAGTTGGTTCGCCTCGACCTTGCTGGCTGCGGCTTGTTGCGCCTGCGTCACCCGCGGCAGGATGCCGAGTTCGTTCTGAACGTGATGGCCGACCTCATGGGCGATCACATAGGCTTCGGAAAACTTGCAGGCCTGGCTGTCGGAGCAGCCGTCGAACTTCCTCTGCAGATCGTCGAAGAACGACGTGTCGAGATAAACGCGCTGATCGCGCGGACAATAAAACGGCCCCATGGCCGATTGAGCGAAGGCGCAGGGCGTCGGCTCCGAGCCGGAGAACAGCCGCAGTTTCGGCGGATGATAGGTTTTGCCGCTGGCGGCGAAAATCTCCGTCCAGCGGTCCTCGGTGTCGCCGAGCACCAAGGCGACAAACCTTCCCGTCGGGTCGTTCGGTGTGGCCGCCGTGACTTGAGGAACCTGACTGGTTTGCTGCGATGTTGTCCCGCCGCCAGTGAGGATTTGCGCGCCATTGAGCAGCACGCTCGGATCGATCCCGAAGTACCAGCTGATCAAGCCGATGATGATGACCGTGCCGATACCAAGGCTGCCGGTCCCGCCCGGCACGCCGCCGCCGCGCGACGTACTGGCTTCGCGATCGTCTTCGACATTGTCGCTGGGACGGAAATCATCGGTGCGCATGTTGCATTCTCCTTGAGCAAATCCGCAATGCGCGGACGCTTCGCATATCTGATTTTAGTGCCGCGCGCCGGACCAAGAACAGCAATCCGTAACGCTCGATTAACCAAGTATTTCCCGGCATTTATTGCCTAGTTCGCGGGGTTTTGATTAAGCGGATTTTTACCTTGAGCGACCATGATCCGGCTCGTCGGTTGTAGGTCCCGCGTCGCCGATCGCGTCGCCTGAGTCAGAGTTCTGAGTCATGGTTGTGTCGCGTCGCGGGGCGTCCGCAAGGGCGCCCCGCGTGAGTTTTGAGTCCCAAGGCTCGCCATCGGCGTTGCGAGCGCCGGCGCGCATCTTGATCGGCGATTGCGTTGCCGAAATGACGAAGCTGCCGGCGCAGTCGGTGGATCTCGTCTTCGCCGACCCGCCGTATAATCTGCAGCTTGCCGGCGACCTCAAGCGTCCCGACGATTCCCGCGTCGATGCCGTCGACGATGACTGGGACAAGTTTTCCAGCTTCGAAGCCTATGACGATTTCACCCGCGCTTGGCTCATCGCTGCGCGCCGGGTGATGAAGCCCAGTGCCACGCTGTGGGTGATCGGCTCCTATCACAACATTTTCCGTGTCGGATCGCTACTGCAGGATCTCGATTTCTGGATTCTCAACGACATCGTCTGGCGCAAATCCAATCCGATGCCGAATTTCCGCGGCCGCCGCTTCACCAATGCGCACGAGACCCTGATCTGGGCGGCCCGCGACGCCGCAAAACGTAATTATACTTTCAATTACGAGCTGCTCAAGGCGGGTAACGACGACGTCCAGATGCGCTCCGACTGGTTCATTCCGCTGTGCACCGGCGAGGAGCGGCTGAAAGGCCAAGACGGCAAGAAGCTGCATCCGACGCAAAAGCCCGAAGCCTTGCTCGCCCGCGTCATTCTCGCCGCCTCCCGCCCCGACGATCTCGTGCTCGATCCGTTCAGCGGCACCGGCACCACCGGCGCCGTGGCCCGCCGTCTGCGCCGCCGCTTCATCGGCATCGAGCGCGATCGCGGTTACGCCGCGGCCGCCGAGCGCCGCATCGGCGCGACCGAACCGATGGCGGAACCCGCGCTCGCCTCCTTTATGACCGCGCGCGAGGCGCCGCGCGTGGCATTCTCGGTGCTCATCGAACGCGGCCTGGTATCGCCCGGCATAAAACTCGTCGACGCCAAGCGGCGGCATAAGGCGCTGGTTCGCGCCGACGGCGCACTATCGCTCGGCGAATCCGTGGGCTCCATCCACCGCATCGGCGCCTTGGCGCAAGGCCTCGAAGCCTGTAACGGCTGGACGTTCTGGCACATCGAGACGCCGCAAGGCTTGACCGTGATCGATACGTTGCGGGCGCAAGTGCGCGCGGAAATGAGCGGAGCCGCCCAGTAAAGCCGCGCGCTATGTGCCGGGCACGACTTCAATGAGAAGCTCGAGCGCACGTTTGGCGAAGGCGTTCATATTGGCCAGTCGCTCGGCGTTACCGGTGCGCAGCGTGATCGCGCGTTCGGCGGGACCGGCAACCGCAATACAACTATGCCCCGCGGGATCGCCATAGCGGTTGCCACTTGGTCCCGTTGCGCCGGTTTCGCCAAGACCCCAGGTCGCGCCGAGCCGCTCACCCACACGGCGCGCAATCAGCCTCGCATAAGCCTCGGTCGCTGGCCTCAAGTCGCGCATCTCGGCATCGCCGACCGCGAGCAATGCCGCACGCGAGGATTTTGTGTAGACTACGGCACCGCCGAGAAAATAGGCCGACGCGCCAGGCACGGCCAGCAAGGCCGCGGCGATCAGCCCGCCGGTCGAAGATTCGGCAACCGCGATGGTCTCGCGGCGCGCGATCAAACGCTTTGCGATGGTCTCCGCCAATGGCAGCAGCGTTTTCATTGCTGATCCTCCAAGCATGTTTGTTGTCGGCGTTCAATCTCGCGGGAGCGCATGCGCCACAACCTTGCGCATAACACTCGGCAGCGCTTCGCCGGCAAGCTCCCCGCGCGCGACCCAGCGGGTCCCTTTAGGCGCGGGCGTGCGCGCGGGAACGTCGGCCACATGAACGGATAGTTCGAGCGGGAAATGCGTGAAGACGTGCCGCACTAAGCCTGCGACGCGGCGCCATGCGATCTGCTTCGGCAATTTAGCTTTGCCAAATACCGGCGCGCCGTCCAGCGCGCGATTTTCATCAAAATCTTTCGACCATTCGCTCGTCGGCACTTCGGTCATGCCGCCGAGCAGTCCCTTTGTCGGCCGCGTCCGCACCAGCACGAAACCGTCCGCTCGCCGCGCAACAAACGCGGCACCTCGGCGCAAGACGCCTTCGCGTTTCGGCGTTCGATACGGATAGGCCTCCGCCTCGCCACGCAGACGCGCGGTGCAGCTTTGGTTCCAGGGGCACAACGCACAGGCGGGATTCTTGGGCGTGCAGATGGCGGCGCCAAGATCCATCATGGCTTGGGCAAAATCGCCGGCCCGGTTCTGTGGCGTTAGCGCCTGGGCGAGACGTGAGATTTCCGGCTTGGCGGCCGGCAGCGGCGTCGTGACGGCATAAAGCCGTGCGATCACGCGTTCGATATTGCCGTCGACCGGCGTCGCCGGCGCGTCGAAGGCAATTGCAGCGACAGCGGCCGCCGTGTAGGCGCCGATGCCGGGCAGATCGCGCAGCTCGGGCTCGCTCTGCGGAATTTTTCCGCCATGGCGTTCGACCACGGCGCGGGCACAGGCATGCAGATTGCGGGCGCGAGCGTAATAACCGAGCCCGGCCCAGGCCTTGAGCACGTCATCGAGCGGCGCCGCGGCGAGCATGGCCAGATCCGGCCAGCGCGCCAAAAACCGCGCGTAATAGGGCCCGACGGTCTTGACCGTGGTCTGCTGTAACATGATTTCCGACAGCCACACATGATACGGGTCGGCGCGCCTGCCCGGCGGTGCACGCCACGGCAGCACGCGGCGGTGGCGGTCGTACCAAGCGAGCAGGTCAGTGGGTTGCGGTGACGAAATCGCCGCCCGGCGCTTGCCGCGCTGTCGCCCGGCCGTTTTCGCTGCTAGCGTCACTGCTACCGCCAAAATTGCCACCTTGTTGGGCAGGGATGACAGAGCCGCGTATCATGAACAAGCCCGCTCGCCCGTTCGCCAAGCCGCTGCGCGACCTCATCGGCAAAGTCGTCGGCGAGACTTTTAATAAGCAGGGTTTTGCCTCCGCGGAACTGGTGACGCGCTGGCCCGAAATTGTCGGCGCCGAAGTCGCCGCCCACAGCGAGCCGATCAAGATCCAATGGACGCGGCCGATCGAAGGCGACGCCCGCGAACCCGGCACGCTGGTGCTGCGGGTCGAGGGGCCGGCTGCGATAGAGGTGCAGCATCTCTCAAGCGTGATCTGCGAACGCGTCAACCAGTTCCTCGGCTGGCGTGCCGTAGCGCGGCTGGCATTGCGCCAAGCGCCGCTGCGCCACGCCGAGCGCAAGCCGGCGCGCGTCCTTGACCCTGCCGCGGCGGCGCGCGTCGCCGCAACGCTGTCAGACATCGGCGACGACGAGCTCAAGCAGGCGCTGGGGCGGCTCGGGGCGGCCATCAAGCGACCGTGACCGCGGCGGCGGTATGACTTCGCTGCATGGGACTTGGCGCAATGGGACTTGGCGCAATGGGACTTGGCGCGATGGCGTGCTAATGCCACATTCCTGCGCCACGAATTCCCTTGTTGAATAGGAGCTGCCCTTGTCGCTTACACGTCGCCGATTGCTCTCGGCCACTGCATTGTTCGGCCTCGCCGGGGGCGGATTTACGGCCGGTCTCCTGCCCTACCTGACCAGCCCGGCCCATGCCGACGACACGCCGCCGTCGCCCGCCGATCTGGCGGATGCAGGCCCCGACGGCGACGTAATGATCGGCTCAGAGAAGGCGCCGGTCACGGTCATCGAATATGCCTCGATGACTTGTCCGCATTGCGCGCATTTCTCGGCGACAACGTTCCCAGAATTGCAAAAGCGCTACATCGATACCGGCAAGGTACGCTACACGCTGCGCGCTTTCCCGCTCGACGCGCTGGCGGCCGCCGGTTTCATGCTGGCGCGCTGCGCCGGCAACGAAAAATATATGCCGGTGGTCGAGACCCTGTTCGCTAAACAGGCCGATTGGGTGGTCAAGGAGCCGATCCCGCCGCTCAAGGAAATCACCAAGCAATTCGGCCTGACCGAAGACGCGTTCAACCAGTGCCTGTCGAATCAGAAGCTGCTCGACGCCATCCAGGCGGTGCGCGATCACGCCGTCCAGAAGCTCGGGGTCAACTCGACACCGACCTTTTTCATCAACGGCAAGAAATTGATCGGGGACCTCTCGATCGACCAGATGGCCAAGGAAATAGACCCCTATCTCAAGGAAGGATAAGGGTTTTTCGCCCCGATCCGGTCGGTTTCGACGGCCGCTCGCTGAGCCCCCGGCAGACGCCCCGACAACGAAAGTCTGGATAAATCGGCAGCGCTGTTGCGCTCGGAGGGGTGACGATTCATTCTCCGCGCCGTTGCGGCACCCCTCCCCGCGCCAAGGACTTTTGCTTGCGGCATGAAGCCTTGGCGTGAACCCGCAGCGATTCCCTTGGCTACCGCCGCAAGGGGATCTGGACATAACAAGTGATGGACGTACCAAGCGAATGAAGCTCACGCGGCTGCGCCTGATCGGTTTTAAGTCCTTCGTCGAACCAACCGATTTTGAGATCGAACCGGGATTGACCGGTGTCGTCGGTCCGAACGGCTGCGGCAAATCCAATCTGGTCGAGGCGGTGCGCTGGGTGATGGGCGAAGCCTCCTACAAGGCGATGCGCGCCTCGGAGATGGACGACGTCATCTTTTCAGGCAACACCGGCCGCCCGGCGCGCAACCATGCCGAAGTCGCGGTTTCGATCGACAACTCAGACCGCACGGCGCCGGCCGCCTTCAACGAGTTCGAGGCGCTGGAAGTCTCCCGCCGCATCATGCGCGAGCAGGGCTCGACCTTCCGCGTCAACGGCCGCGAGGCGCGCGCCCGCGACGTCGCCATGTTGTTCGCCGACGCCTCGACCGGGTCGCGGTCTCCGGCGCTGGTGCACCAGGGCCGCATTGGCGAAATCATCCAGGCGCGGCCCGATCAGCGCCGGCGCGTGCTCGAAGAGGCCGCCGGCATTTCTGGACTGCATGCGCGTCGCCACGAGGCCGAGCTGCGGCTGAAGGCCGCCGAGCAAAATCTGGCGCGCGCCGAAGACGTCATTGGGCAACTCGCCGGCCAGATCGCGGCGCTTAAGACCCAGGCCCGGCAGGCAGTGCGCTACCGCAATATTTCCACCCAGGTGCGCCGCACCGAGGCGCTGTTGCTCCACCTGCGCTGGATCGATGCCACGACCGAGGTCGGGGTCACCCAGCACAGCAAGGATGAAGCCGTTCGCGTCGTCGCGGCGCGTACGGGCGAACAGGCGCAAGTATCGACCCGCCAGGCGGACATCGCCGCTGTGCTACCGGGTCTGCGCGAGGCCGAGGCCAAGGCCGCAGCGGCGCTACAGCGTCTGTTGATCGCGCGCGAAACGCTGGAACGCGAGGAGGCGCGCGCCAAGGAACGCATCGGCGAACTCGACCGCCGCATCGAGCAATTTTCAGCCGACTTAGGCCGCGAGCGGGCGCTCGCGGCCGACGCCGAAGCGGCGCTCGGTCGCCTCGACGCCGAGGAGACCGCGCTCAAAGCGGCGGCGCAGGAAGGCGACGCGCGGCTCGCCGGCGTCAACCAACGGGTCGCTGCGGCAGATGCTGCGCTCTCCGTGTCGGAAAAGTCATTCGCCGATCTCACCGGCGCGCTCGCCGATCTGACCGCGCGCCGCAATCAGCTTCAGGCGGCGCTTCGCGAGCATGAGCAGCGCGCGGCGCGGCTCGAAGCCGAGTTGATCAATATCGATGCCGGCCTTGCCGCGACCGACAGCGGCGCGCCCGATCTGCCGGCGCTCGAAGCGGTGCTTGCCGGAGCGCAGACCGCGCTCGCCGAAGCGGAAAACGCAGCGCAGAGCGCGGAAGCCGCGCATCGTCGCGCCAGGGCGGAGATCGACGCGGCGCGTGCCCCGCTCGCGACCGCCGAGCGCGGCGTGCAACGGCTGGAAACCGAAGCCAAGACCATCAGCAAGCTCTTGGCAGTCGAGAGCAAAAACCTGTGGCCGCCGGTGATGGATGCGCTCACGGTGACGGAGGGCTACGAGAAGGCGCTTGGCGCCGCATTGGGCGACGATCTCGACGCGCCGGTGGGCGACTCCGCGCCAATGCGCTGGGCCGGCGCGACGGCCGATCCGTCTGATCCCGCGCTGCCCGAGGGCGTCACGGCGCTGGCGGAATATGTCAAAGCGCCGCCGGAACTGGCACGCCGCCTCGCCCAGATCGGCGTCGTCGAGCGCGCCGAGGGTGCCCGCCTTGCCGCCATCCCCGGCCTGCTCAAGCCGGGCCAGCGCTTGGTGTCGGCCGAGGGCGATTACTGGCGCTGGGACGGCTTTACGGTGGCGGCCCACGCGCCGACCGGCGCGGCACGCAGGCTTGCCGAACGCGGCCGCCTACAAGCGATCGAGGGCGAACTCGTCGCCGCACGCGCCGACGTCGAGGCAAAACGCCTTGCCGTCGAGGCTGCGGAAGCCGCGGTCGCCGCCGCCGCCACCGCGGAGTCCGAGGCGCGCGCGTACTGGCGCGATGCGCAGCACTCGACCGATGCCGCGCGCGAAGACCATGCCGCCGCCGAACGCGAGATCAGCCGCAACGCGGCACGCATGTCGGCGCTCCGGGAAGCACGGCAGCGCATCGTCGCCGGCCGCGACGAAACCCAACTCGCCCGCGCCGAAGCGGAACAGGCGTTGGCCGCGCTGCCGGTCGCCGCCGCGATCGAGGAAAAACTCGCCGCGATCAACGAAGCCATCGTGCAGGAGCGCGGCGCCTGCGCCGAAGTGCGGGTCGAAGCGCAGACGCTCACGCGCGAGGCCGAGCTTGCCAACCACCGCTTGGCCGCGATCGCCGCCGAACGGCAGGCCTGGAACGAGCGCAAGGACAGCGCCACGGCGCAGATCGAAACGCTCGAACGGCGCAGCCAGGAAGCAACCGCCGAGCGCACTGAACTGATCCACGCGCCAGAAAAATTCGCAGCCGAGCGGCAGTCGCTGATCGGCGCGATCGAAACGGCAACCGCCGAACGCCGCGCCGCGGCCGATCGGCTGGCGGAGTCAGAATCCGCCCTCGCCGAAGCCGATAAGGCCGCGCGCATCGCGCTTGAAGCGGTCGGCGAAGCCCGCGCCGAAGCCGCGCGCGCCGACGAACGCCACGACGCCGCCAAGCGCAGGCTTGCCGACGTCGAGCACGAGATCCGCGAAATATTGAGCGTCGAACCGGCGGCGGCAGCCGAGATCGCCGAGTTCAAGCCGGACACGCCGGTGCCATCGATCGCCGAGGTCGAGGCTAAGATCGAGCGCATCAAGCAGGAGCGAGAACGGCTGGGCTCGGTAAATTTGCTTGCCGAGCAGGAGCTGCAAGAGGTCGAAGCCCAGCACACCAAGCTCACCACCGAGCGCGACGATCTTATCGAGGCGATCAGGCGGCTGCGCCAAGGCATCCACAGCCTCAACCATGAAGCGCGTGAGCGGCTGCTCACGTCGTTTCAGATCGTCAACGAGAATTTCAAAAAGCTGTTCAGCGAACTGTTCGGCGGCGGCAATGCCGAGCTACAGCTGATCGAGAGCGAAGACCCGCTCGAGGCCGGGCTCGAAATCATGGCGAAACCGCCGGGCAAGAAGCCGGCGACGCTGTCGCTTTTGTCAGGCGGCGAGCAGGCGCTCACCGCGCTGGCGTTGATCTTTGCCGTGTTTCTCACCAATCCGGCGCCGATCTGCGTGCTCGACGAGGTCGACGCGCCCCTCGACGACGCCAATGTCGAGCGGTTCTGCAACATGCTCAACGAGATGCGCAACCGCACCGGCACCCGGTTCATCGCCATCACCCACAACCCGGTGACCATGGCGCGGATGGATCGCCTCTACGGCGTCACCATGCCTGAACGCGGCGTCTCCCAGCTGGTCTCGGTTGACCTGCGCCAGGCCGAAGCCATGGCGGCGCAGTAGGATCCCTTCTCCAATAGGGACCAGGAGGGGTGCGATGTTACGAAAAAGGCCTTCTCCCCTTGCGGGAGAAGACCATCCCGCCGAAGGCGGACGGACGGGTCGCGCCGGCCCATCCGCGCGGTGTCGAAAACGCAGCGGCGCCGCCAGTGCGACCCCTCATCCGGCGCTTCGCGCCACCTTCTCCCGCAATGGGAGAAGGCCTCCTTTGCTATCCCTCACGAATATCACGCCCGTCCCCGATCCACCGCCCAGGCCACCCCCGTCGCGACCAGATAGACCGCCAGGGCCATCGCCCCGTCCTTCACCACATCCTCCCCCATCGCCCCCATGGACGAGATCATCTGGATCGCGGTCAGGAAGGCGAGGAACAGCACGGCGGGCCACGCGACCATGCCCAGGTCCTTGCGCTTGGCGATCCACGCGCCCCCGGCCACGGCGACCAGGCCCAGCTCCAGGGCCATCTCCGGCAGGGGATAGTTCCACAGGCCGAGCCCCACCTTGGGCCCGCCGAACCACAGCTCCAGGTCCGGCCGGTGGACCAGCAGGTCCAGGATCCAGTGGGAGAACACCACAAGGCCAATGATCGCCGCCGCGCGCCAGGGCAGGCGCAGGACCAGCCTGGACAGCAGCGCCGCGCCCACGGCCCAGACCAGCGAGCCGGGCAGGCTGTGGGTGTAGGGCATGAAGTAGAGGTCCAGCGGGCTGCCCGGAAGGTTCGGGTCGATCTTCATCTTCTCGACCCCGGCCATCACTAGGCCGCTCCAGCCGATGTCGATCAGCTGGCATCCCGCCACCAGGGCCCAGAGGGGCGCTCGCGGCTCGGCGGCCTTGGCGGCGAGGGCGGCGGAATAGTGACCGACGAACATGGGGCGCTCCTTCTGTGCGAAGCGATCTTGGAACGGCTCGGCGCGAAGGAAAATGGGGAAACGTTCGGGGCGGCTATGCGGAAATGTATCGCCGGCTTGGCTTGACGGACCGCCGCTGCCCGACCGACCCCGATCGGACCGCTTGCGCGCGCCGATTGAGCAGCTGTTTCAGATCGCCTTCCCGCGTCCATTCGCCGCAACGCTGTCGCCCCGAATTGCCCGGTAAATTCATGGTTTCGAAGGCATCGCGATTCATTGTGTCTAAAAATTAACGGAGCCCCAAAGTGGCCGCCTCAATATGCCTTAGAATCAGCCTGAACCTCAGCGACGAGAAGATGGCCAAGCTCGACGCCTTGGGTCCGGCCGTGGCGAAAATGACCGGCGCCTTCCTGGAATCGCGCTGGCCATGGCCAAAGACCTTTTCCGTCGATTCGGCCTTCTGTTTCACGCTGCACGACCCCAAGGCCACTGTTGTGGACGTAATCGCGGTGGAGAGCCTGGCGGAGGAGTTGCAGCTGCGGCTGTTCGGCACCAGCGATTCCGGGGAGGTGACGCTGCTGCTCCTGGACGCGGACCAGACCAACACCGATGAATTCAAACGGATGAGCCACGCCGAGATCCGGGACGCCTTCAAGGCGCCGATCAAGGCGCCGCCCCTCGAGGGCCGGCTAATGGCGATCAACTCGAAAAGCGGCTCGCCCAATGGCATGCAGTGGCAGGACCTGAGCCAGGAGCGGAGGACACACGCAAACCTTGCGCAGGCGCCCGAGACCGGCGCCCTCAATGTAGAGTGGCGCGGCATCTACTTCGCCCCGCGGCAATTCTTTATCGGCAGCGCCGCCGCCCCGATCCGAGCCAGCGGGGCCGCCGAATTCAGTCTGGTCGACGGCGCCGACCGGCTGCCGGGCGATCACGCGGAAAGCTTCGACATGAATGTGCTGCAAGCCAGTTTGCGGCGTCTGGAGGCTGGCCCCTTTACCGGGGTGCTCTATTTGCCGATTTGTTTTTCGTCGCTGATGCGAAAATCCGCGCGCGACTTTTATGAACAGCTCCTGCAAACCCTCCCGGCCAGCCGCCGCAGCCAGTTGGCCGCCTGCGTCTACGACGTGCCGCGCGCGCCGAGCTTCTGGGCGCTTAGCCAGACTCGCGACCTCCTCACCAGCCACTTTTCCTCGATCGACCTTCAGGTCGAGGACCCCGGTTTCGAGATCGAGAGCCTGCCGCCCGGGTCCGTGGCAAGCGTCACCTTCCGGCTGCCCGCGGGTGAAGAGCGCTCGCGCCTCAACGCGATTCGCCAGTTCATGAAGCAACGGGAGGTGTTCAAGCGGCACAACATTTGGCCCGCGATCACCAATGTGGCCACCAGCGCGGAGCTGCGGCTGTGCCTCATGGAGCGCGCGCCCTTCCTCACCGGCCGGGCGGTGTGCGGCCCATTGCTGCAACCGGTCGGCGGCCGGCCGTGCGGAATCGAGGCCCTGCCGTTCAAGGTCGCCGCCTGAACGACCGCCCCCCGGGCAGGTCCGAGATTGCGCCTTGTTCCTTCACCGTTTCGCCTCCATTATACCCGGATAAAATAGAGGTTTGAATGGTTCGGTCCGACCGCAAGGCGGCGATTTCCGCCTACAAGGACCTGCCCCTCGACTGGGGCGTCTTCGCCGTGCGCTGCTCGGCCACAAGCGAGGTCTGGGTCGGCGGCAGCCGGCACCTCTCCAAGCACCAGAACGGTCTCTGGTTCACCCTGCGCATGGGCGGCTGCCGCCACCCCGCCCTGCAGGCCAGCTGGGCCACGAACGGCGAGGCCGCCTTCACGCTAGAGCCGCTGGAGCAGCTCGCCGCGGATACGCCGGCCATCGCCCGGGTCCGCATCCTGAAGGAGCGGACCGCGCACTGGACGGCCGCGCTAGAGGCGGCGGCGCTATAGCATCGGGCTGGAATTGTGTCGGATTGTCCCCTCTTCTCCTCTCCCATTCATGGGAGAGGTGGCGCGAGCGCAGCGAAGCGACGGAGAGGGCAAGTGGAGGGGCGTACACTTGCCCTCTCCGACCCCTCGCGTTGCTCGGGGCCACCTCCCCCATGAATGGCTAGGGGATGCACACATCTCCATATGGGTCGTTCAGTCGAACTGAAGGTCCATTTGACCTAGGCCTTCTCCCCTCGCGGGANNCCGGCGATTGCCGTTTTATTTCAAGGCCTTAAATTCAGCTTCAACAGAAAGTCGGATGGGCCGGCGCGGCCCCTCATCCGTCGCGCATTCGCGCGCCACCTTCTCCCTCGAGGGGAGAAGGCCTCCTTCGCAACGCCTCAACGTCGTTGTTTCATAGGCATTATTTGAGATGTGTGAATCGCCTAGCCATAAATGGGGGAGGAGAAGGCGCCCCATTGCAGGTAGATTCAGTACGCCAGCCCCGCCCT
>PLTE01000062.1 GCA_003164375.1 Hyphomicrobiales bacterium
GCGGCTCGCTCTATTGGGTGATCAAGGGCGAGATCGCCTGCCGGGAGCGTATCTGCGACGTGCGGCCTTTCGTCGATAAAGCCGGGATCGGACGCTGCGCACTGGTGCTCGATCCGAAGGTGATTCTGGTCGAGCCACGACCCTATCGCGCCTTTCAGGGCTGGCGCTATCTCGCCGCCAACGACGCGCCGCGCGACCTCGATAAAGTTGTCAAAGGCGCTGCCGCCATGCCGGAGACGCTGCGGCGGGAGCTGCGCGAGCTCGGCCTGATGTGAGCCGCCCCTGCGCTTGGCGGCCCCGCGCATGGCGCTTGTCCTGTCGATCACGTAAACTCCCTGGCGAACAGGCTTTTGTCGTGGAGCAAGAACAATGATCATCGAAAGCGAGAAGGACGTTACCCCGGTGGTACTCAGCGAGTACGAGCGCGTCAAAAATCCGCGCTTGCGCGAGATCACCGCCGCCTTCATTCGCCATCTGCACGATTTCGCCCGTGAGGTCAGGCTGACCGAAGAGGAGTTTCAGGCCGCCATGGGTTACATCGTCGCGCTGGGCAAGCACACCAACGAGACCCACAACGAAGCTGTGCTGATGTCCGGCTCGCTCGGTTTCTCGACGCTGATCTGTCTTCTCAACAACGGCAATCGCGGTCAGACCGAAACCGACGCCAACTTGTTGGGCCCGTTCTGGCGCCTGGATTCGCCGCGCACCATGAACGGCGATTCGATCGTGCGTTCGCCGACGCCGGGTGCCGTCTTGTTCGTCGATGCGTTGTTCCACGACGTCCATGGCAAGCCGATCGCGGGGGCGGAGGTCGATGTCTGGCATTCCTCCACTGAGGGATTCTACGAGAACCAGGATCCGGTCCAGGCCGACATGAATCTCCGCGGCAAGTTCATCACCGACGCGGACGGGCACGTCAATTTCCGCAGCATAAAGCCGGCCGGTTATCCGATCCCGATCGACGGTCCGGTCGGCGAACTTCTGCGCGCCGCCGGACGGCACAATATGCGCCCCGCGCATCTGCATTTTCTCGCCTATAAGCCGAGCTTCAAGACGTTGATCTCGCAAGTTTACGATCCGGACGATAAGCACATCAATAACGATGTGCAGTTCGGCGTCACGCGTCACCTGATCGGCGGTTACGTGCGCCACGATGAGCCCTGCGCGAGCGCCGCGGACGTCAAGGCGCCGTGGTATTCGCTCAAACACACCTTCGTCATGGAAAGTGGCACCGCGCGTTTGCCGAAGCCGCCGATCACGGGAAAGGCGCAAGGCGAACGGCCGCAAATCCCGCATCTCGAACCGACCTGACTTTTCTCCCTCCCCCACAAGGGGGAGGCGACAACAAACAAAACGGGAGGAATAAACATGCAACGTAGAACGCTGCTCAAAGGGATGGCTGCGACCGCAGCGGGCGGAGTTCTGTCCCGCCCGGCCATTGCCGTCGACACCACGCTCAAGGTCGGCTGCAGTCTGCCGTTAACGGGAGCCGGTTTCACCGCCGTGGGACGCGAGCTGACCGGCGCGCTCAAAGTCTACATGCAGCAGCACGGCGACACGGTGGCGGGCCGCAAAATCGAGCTCATCATCCGCGACGACGCTGGCGTCGGGGATAATGCTCGCCGCCTGGTGCAGGAAATGATCGTCAATGAGCAGGTCGACATCGTCGGCGTCGGCGTCACGCCGTGCGCCTTAGCAATCGCGCAGCTTGTGACCGAGGCCAAGAAGGCGACCGTCGTCATGAGTTCAGGCGCTTCGATCACCACCACGAAATCCCCATACTTCGCGCGCGCCGGTTTCATCATCGCGCCGCAGGCCTGGACCATGGCCGAGTGGGCGATCAAGAACGGTTCTAAGCGCGTCGTTACGCTGGTCAACGACTGGGCGCCGGGCGTGGAGGCGGAGAACGCGTTCAAGACGCGCTTCGTGCAAGTCGGCGGCGAGGTCATCGAGTCGCTCCGCGTCCCACTCGCCAGTCCCGACTTCGCGCCATCCCTGCAGCGCATCGCCGATCTCAAGCCCGACACCGCCTTCATCTACTTTCCAGGTCCGCTCGCGCCGGTTTTCACTCGGCAATTCGCCGAGAAAGGCCTTGGCCAATCCGGCATCAAGATCATTGGCCCCGGCGACCTCTGCGACGACGACAGCCTCAACAATGCCGGCGATCAGATGATCGGGCTGGTCACCGCCGGGCCCTATTCCGCGGCGCATGACTCCGCGCTCAACAAGACTTACGTCGCCGACTTCCTGAAAACCGCCGGTGAGCGTCCTGATTTTGCCTCGCTCGGCGCTTACGACGGCCTGCACCTCGTCTACGAGGCGCTCAAAAAGACCGGTGGCGATGCCGACGGCGAAAAGCTGGTTGCCGCCATGAAAGGCATGGCTTGGGAAAGCCCGCGCGGTCCGGTTTCGCTCGATGCCGACACCCGCGACATCGTCAGTAACATCTACATCCGCAAAGTCGAAAAGATCGACGGCCAGCTTTGGGCCAAGGAGTTCGAGACCTTTGCGAATGTGAAAGACCCGATGAAGGTCGCGGCGAAGTAGGCTGGCACGGAGACCGCCCGCGGCCTCAATTGGTGGCGTTCTTCGCCGGAGCCGACTGCACTATGTTCTGAAAACTCACCGCCATCTGCCACATGCCGTCGCGTTTCACCCAGATGCGACTGACATGGTAGGGTTTGCCGATATCCGGCTGATGCTCCGCGATCATGACGATCGCATCGCCAAAATCATACATAGTGGCCGACGTCAGTGGCGCCGGCGAGGCGCCGCCGCGGTTAACTGCAGCGATGCGTGCGGCTTTGTCCTGTACCCGGGTATTATTGACCACGAAGAACTCGTCGGCCGCGTGCGGCGCCCAGGCGGCGCCCTTGCCGAGGCTTACCGCCGTCTCCAGCTCTTGCCAGGATCGGATCAGGCCACGCTCGGCGGCGTTGCGCGGTTTATAGGGCAGAGTCTTGCAGGGATTTTCGCATTTCGCGGCGGCCGGCGCTGCGGGCGCCGTAGCGGAAGGCGGCGGATTTGCGGTGACCTCGTGATAGACTAAAGCGCGCCAGCTATGTCCGCGCTTCACGAAGATGCGCAAAGCGTAGGCGTTGTCGCGATTGGATCTGACCATGGCGACGCGGCCGTAGAAAAACACCTTGGCCGCGGCCTCCCGCTGATCTGTGACCGGAGGCAATACCCGGCGTAGATCAGCCCGGTTGTAGGTCTTGCCGTCGGAATCGGTCCAGCTGAATTGGGTATCGGTGAGCCGGCCGACCGCGCGCACGTCATTGCTGGTGATCGCGGCCAGCAGCGCTTGATCGACGGTGCGTATCGCCTGCTCATTGTCCGTCGCGGCCAATGCGTCCCCGCAAAGCGCCGCCAGCGCCAGGACGACCATCGCAAATAGCGTGCGCATCTGCGTTCTCCTCCCACTTGAAAATCCGGTTGAGATGTTTTTCCGTATTAGACAGCGTAGGTCGATTGCGTAACCGCGCCCTATCGTCCGCGCAAGTACCGATACGTTGCTCTAACGTCATGCGGTAACCAATCAGCATAGCGCGGAATATCAGCGTATTGTGGCAGCTTCACTTCGCGCACGGCGGCTTCCTCCGAAACGCCGGACTTGATCGCTGAATCGACCGCGCTCCGTAACGCCACCAGCATGTCGCGGAAGCGGGCGACTTGCGCGAGATCGGTCGGCATTCCGTGGCCGGGAATGACGATCGAAATGTCGAGCGTCAGCACGCGGGCGAGGCGATCGATCAGGCCCGAGAGATCGCAATCGCCGAGCCAGGGAAATCGCCCGTGAAACAATAAATCGCCGAGAAAAATAACCTTGCTCTTTGCCAGCGAGACGACGATGTCGCCATCGCAATGCGCTGGGCCCCAATAGTCCAAATGCATCATGTCGTCTGGCAGATGGAAAGTGAAATGGTCGGCAAAGGTCTCGGTCGGCGATGCGATCGTTATCGTGTCGTAATCCGGCAGACCGATGCGGCTGCGAAACCAAGCCTGTGCCGGATCGTGCTGGGGCACGAGATCGAACAAGTTCTGCCCGAACAGCATTTTAATTTTGGTGGCGTAGTCCGAAATCGTCCAATAGGCGCCGGTCTTCGCGCCGAGATTGGCGTGCATTGCGTCGAGCGTTTTGTCGTGCGCCAGGATCGGCACGTCCGCGAACGCGATGTTGCCGGCGGTGTGGTCGAGGTGGCAATGGGTATTGATCAGCCTGCAGACGGGCTTGCCGGTCTCGGCTTCGATCGCGGCGCGAAACTTGTGCGCCAGGCGCGGATACTGCTGGGCGTCGATCGCGATGATCCCGTGCGGGGTAACGACGGCCCCGGCGTTGGAGTCGCCGCCTGAGCCGATCCAAGCATAGACATCCCTGGCTACGGTTAGGAGCTGCGGTTTCACGGCATGTCACTCGCTTTTTTGGGAGTCGCGCGTGTCATAGGCGCTAGACCGCGACATTGTCGATCAGCCGGGTCGTGCCGATGCGAGCCGCGACCAAGAGCCTGATCGGTTCGCCCTTGATTGACTCCAACGGTGCCAGCGTCTCGGCATTCCGCGCTTCAAGATAATCGAGCACAAAACCGGCGTCGACGATCGCCTCCCGGCCCTGCCTGAGCGCGCCTGCGCTCGGCTTTCCGGCCGCAATCGCGCCGGCACATTCCCTGAGCACGCGATAAAGCGCAGGTGCCGCCTCACGCTCGCCCGGCGAGAGATAAGCGTTGCGCGACGACAGTGCCAAGCCGTCCTTTTCGCGCACGGTCGGGGCGCCGACGATGCGGGTTCTCAATCCGAGATCGCAGGCGAGCTGGGTCACCACTTTGAGCTGCTGGTAGTCTTTTTCCCCGAACATCGCGATGTCCGGCTCGCATTGGATCAAAAGCTTCGCGACCACGGTCGCGACGCCTGCGAAAAAATGCGGCCGGAAAGTATCTTCGAGCCCGGCTTTGGCCGGTCCGCCCGGCACGATCTGGGTGGCGAAGCCCGACGGATACATGGTCGTCACGGCGGGAGCCCAAACCAGATCGATGTTCAGCTTACGCAGCGCCTCAAGATCGGCGGCGAAGGTCCGCGGATAGGTGCCGAGGTCTTCGTTGGCTGCAAACTGGGTCGGATTGACGAAGATCGATACGATGACCCGATCGGCGCGACGCTTCGCGATTCTGACGAGCGAGAGATGGCCGTCGTGCAATGCGCCCATGGTCGGCACCAGCGCGATGGTCTCACGCCGGCCATGAAAATCCGCAATCGCGCGTTCGAGCGCGGGCAATGTGCGCAAGGTATGTAGAATGACATTCGGGTGACGTCTGAGGCGACCCATCGATTTTTGGCGTTTGGTGTTCATTTGAGTTGCGCCGCGAGCACACCCGGTGCGTTTCGTCGATGCACCTCGTGGTTAATGATTAACTTATCGCGTTTGATGCTGTATCTTGACCACAGGCGTTGCAGCCCGGAGAGATGATCGCAACGCAGGGGTTGCGTCTCCCATGTTGATGCAAGCGGATGTCGGCAGGCCATTCTCGGCGCATGTCATCGTCCTTGGTAACGAAAAAGGCGGCTCGGGCAAGTCGACGACGGCCATGCATGTGGCCGTGGCCCTCATGCAGGCCGGCCAGCGCGTCGCCACGATCGACCTCGATTCCCGCCAGAAAAGCTTCACCCACTATATCGACAACCGCCGTATCTGGGCCGAACGTGCTGGCATCAAGCTGCAAATCCCTCAACATTATTGCGTTGCCCGCGGCTTCGGTGTGCGGCTCGATGAAATCGAGGCACAGGAATTCGCCGCTTTTGCCGAAGCGGTGAGCACGGTCGAGCAAAGCCACGACTTTATTGTCATTGATACCCCCGGGTCCGATTCATACCTGATGCGGCTTGCGCATTCGATGGCGGACACGCTGATTACGCCGTTGAACGACAGCTTTGTCGATTTCGACGTGCTCGGCAGGATCGATCAAACCACATTCGAGGTCGCGGGCGTCAGCCACTACGCCGAAATGGTCCGCGAGGCGCGCCGGCAGCGCCGCCTGGTCGACGGCGGCCTCACCGACTGGATCGTGGTGCGCAACCGACTCTCGACCTTGGGTTCGCGCAATCGGCGGCTAGTCGGGGAGGGGGTCGAGGGACTTGCCAAGCAGCTCGGCTTTCGGCCGATCAACGGCTTCGCCGAGCGGGTGGTCTACCGCGAGTTCTTCCCGCGCGGCCTCACCGCGCTCGACGATTTGACCGAGGATACGCTCGGCTTGCGCCCCAATACCTCGCACGTGACGGCCCGCGACGAGGTGAAGGCCCTGATCGATGCGCTCCGCCTGCCGATCGACGAACGGGGCAAACGTCGCGCCGCGGCGCGCGCCGAATGGATCCAGGCTTCCGGAAAACCGCTCGAAACCCACGATCTGCTCGCCGATTGAGGCCGTTGCGCGTAATATCCTGGCACTGCGCGGCCGTCTTAGCCTCATTCTGTAAGCGATGGGAGCAACACGTCATGGCGGTAAATGAACTGGCTATCACTGCACCGCGTATCACATCTTTCGCGCCGCAATTATTGGTGGACGACCTTGATCGGGCGATAAAGTTTTACCGTGACGTTCTAGGCTTCTCATTCGGTCCGACCTGGGGTGGATTTTATGCCATCGGCGAACGGGACGGTTTTGCGATCCACTTGAAGTGCTCGCCCAAAACGATCGAGGATCGCGCGCATCGGCGGCAGCGCGAGCATTTGGACATTTATGCCGGCGTTATCGGCGTGCAGGCTTTGTACGATGAGTGCAGAGCAAAAGGCGCGATAATTCTCAAGCCGCTCGCTCCCACCGCATGGGGAACCAGTGATTTCTATATCGAGGATCCCGAGGGATATATTATCGCCATTGGAGAGAACGACAATCCAAGCTGAGAGCTCCCTCGTTCCGCCGGCCATTGCGCGCGCCGCCGGGGAGGGCCACCTTTATGGTCGAGCTTTGGCTCCAAGGTCCTCTCGATGAGCAAAGATCGGTCCGACACCGCGCCGGCGACAAGCGATCGGTCAGCCATCGCGCCAAACACGGAAAACCATTCTCCGGCGGCCTCGTCGCGCGCGGAGATCGATCGCTTTCTTGATCGCGTCAAAACCCTTAGCCCCGCTGCGGCGGCAGAGCCGGGCCAGCGCGGCCGCCTCATATTTGCGCTCGATGCGACGATGAGCCGACAGCCGACTTGGGATAGCGCGTGCAAGCTGCAGGCCGAAATGTTCCGCGAAGCCGCAGCCACGGGTGGTCTCGACATCCAACTGGTTTATTACCGCGGCCTTGCGGAGTGCCGGGCGTCACCCTGGGTCGCCGAGGCGGCGCGGCTTGGCGCGCTGATGTCACGCATCGATTGCCGCGGCGGCCAGACCCAGATCGGCAAGGTTCTCAAGCATGCGCGCCGCGAAACCGATGCCCGCAAAGTGGCGGCCTTGATCTTCATCGGCGACGCCATGGAGGAGTCGCTCGACGCTTTGTGCGCCGGCGCCGGCGAACTCGGTTTGCGCAACGTCAAGGCGTTCATGTTTCAGGAAGGCTCCGACCCGGTGTGCGAACAGGCGTTCCGCGAGATCGCGCGTCTTACCGGGGGCGCGTTTTGCCGCTTCGCGCCGGGCGCCGCCCACGAACTTGGCGAATTGCTGCGCGCGGCGGCCGCCTACGCGGCGGGCGGCATGAAGGCGCTCGCCGCTCTCAAGGCGCGGCACTCGCCCGGCGCGGTGAGCCTGATCGAGCAATTGAAATAGCCCCATTTTAAAATAGCCATGTGCCGATAAATCATGCCCGAAATCCTGCTCGGCGTTGTTGTCCTTGTTCTCGGTCTCTGGGCCGTCAACGCTTTCTCCAAGGCCGATCCGAAGCAGGCTGCGCGGCTGTTGCGCGCGTTGGGCGGTGGCGCNNGCATTGCTGTTTGCCGGTTTCATGTTGTTGCGCGGGGAAATCGGCGTGGCCATACCGGCCGGAATATTCGGCCTCGGTTTGCTGGGCTGGGTCTCACTATGGCCGTCGGCGTTTGGCGCCCGCACGCAGAAAAGCGCCGGCAAAAGCTCGCGCGTCAGCACCGCTTGTCTCGAGATGGAGCTCGACCACGACAGCGGCGCCATGCACGGTCGGGTGCTCGTGGGCCGCTATGAGGGCGTAACCCTGGATGCTCTCGATCGCGCGGCGCTGCTCAACCTCTTTGCCGAGATCGACGGCGACAGCCGCGAATTACTGGCAACTTATCTTGACCGCCGGGAGCCCGGCTGGCGTGAACACGCGCAAGGTGACGCGGGTGCGGGGGGCGGGACGCGGCCGTCGCCCAGCGGCAAAATGACTGAAGAGGAAGCCTATCAGATCCTTGGCATTCAACCCGGGGCGAGCGCGCAGGACATCACTCGGGCGCACCACTCCCTCATGAAGAAACTGCATCCCGACCAAGGGGGGACGACGTATCTTGCGGCCCGCGTCAACGAGGCCAAGGACGTTCTGCTTCGACGCCATCGCTGAGGTACTCCGTACAAACCTCGCGTGGTCTCCTATCCGCCGCTGACGTCCCTGTTATTACTGAGAGCACGATCCGCTGCGAGGACCATGCTCGTCGCGCCCCGTTTTCCGGGGTCCTTAATCTTGCAGCGCCATTAGTCTTTCAGAGCCATGCATTCGAAGTCGCTGCGCTTGAGCTGTTTGCAGGCGGATTCGGCGGTCGTCTTGTCGAAGCCGGCAAAACGCGCGCGGTAGAACGCCTTATCGCCTTTTTGGATGCGCTCCGTAAACGGGTCCGCCGCAGCGAGTGTAGTGCGCACTTTGAGTTGTGCGGCGCTCAAGTGCTGCTTTGCCTCGCCTTCGTCTTCGAAGGCGCCGATTTGGATGAGCCATCCGCCATGAGCATGAACCGGGCTCGCCGGGATGCTGGCGGGTTCGATCTTGGCGGGCTGGTCCGGTTCTGCCGTGTCGGCGTATGCCGGGAGCGGCTCGGCGGCGGCACGTTCTGCCGCTGCGGGCTGGGTTGCTGCGGCTTTTGAGGCTGGCGCCGGATCGGCGGAGGCCACGACCATGCGCGGCTGATCGAGCGGCGGCGTTGTCGGCTGGGCGTGGGCTTCAACCGGAGCGACCGTCGCTTGGGGCGCGGCAGGAGGGGCCACCGCCGCCGTAGCCGGTACCAGCGCCGGCATCGGCGCGAGTGACGCCGTCTGCACCGGTGCGGTCCGGTAGGGAATGGTTCGCACTAACAGCGGCTTGATCGGATCGTTTGCAGCCGCCGCGACGCGCGGGTTAACGCTTGCAGCCGGTGCCGGGTCGGCATGCGCCGGAACCGGCGCCGATGTCATGGGAGCTGAGGTCATGGCAGCCGAAGTCATGGCAGCCGACGTCATGGCAGCCTTGCCGAACGCGACCTGCTGCACCTCTTCGTGATGCTCAGAGCCTTCGGCAAGGAGCGGCGCGGTGCGATGGAGCGTGGCTTCTTTGATGTGCTCGTTGATCAATTCTCGCATATGGGCGTCGCGTTCGGAGGCCGAAGGGCCGCCCATCACGACGCCGACAAGGTAGCGGCCGTCACGGTGCAGGGAGGTCAAGAGATTGAAGCCGGATGCGCGCGTGAATCCGGTCTTGATGCCGTCGACGCCGTCGACTGCGCCGAGCAGATGATTGTGACCGTGGATCGTTGTCCCGCGAAAGACGAAGGAAACCGTCGAGAAGTACTTGTAATAACGGGGAAAGCGCTCCTGGATCGCGCGTCCGAGCAGCGCCTGGTCGCGCGCGGTGGTGACCTGGTCGTCGTCCGGCAAGCCCGACGCGTTGATGTAGGTGGTGCGGCTCATGCCCAAAGCGTGCGCCTTCTGCGTCATCAGCTTGGCGAAGGCTTGCTCGTCGCTTCCGAGATTTTCGGCGATGACGACAGCGGCGTCGTTGGCGGATTTGGTGACGATGCCCTTGATCGCATCCTCGACGGTGATGGTCTGGCCGGGCTTGAGCTCAAGCTTGGTCGGTGCTTGCTCGGAGGCGTATTCGGAGACCTTCAGCGGCGTATCGAGCTTGATCTTGCCGGCATCGAGGCGCTCGAACAGCAGATAGAGCGTCATGACTTTGGTCAGCGAAGCCGGGTGGCGTAATGCGTCGGGATTAGACGCTTGCAGGACCCCGCCGCTATTGCCATCGACCAAGATCGAGGAGCTTGGCGGCGCGTATTCTTCAGCGCGAGCGTGACGATGAACGCGCTCGACGTGCACGTAGCGCACATGGACGCGGTGATGACGCCGCGCGTCGGCCGTATCACTGGTGATTGCGAGAACCGCCGCAATCGCGGCAAGACCCCCGACGTAACTACGAAGCCCGTGGCGGGCTCCGAAACTCAGCCATGCCATTACGTACCCCGTCCCTGAACGCGCGGCTGACCCCTGGAAAGCCGTCCCTGCTTATGCCTTCGTGTCTTGTCCCCAGCGGTGAAACGGCCCGCCTTCGGCCATTCGGGCAATGAGAGAGGCATTGCCCCTGCTCCGGTCGTTACCCGGACAGCACGGTCAAGCACCTTAAGCGAACGCCGTTGCGAAACCGTTAAGTCCCCGCTGCGCTGCAATTTTGTGCAATTTGCTCCCGACCGTTGCATTTTTTGTGCACTGCACTATATATATCATCAGTGCTGCAAAAGGCCTTTTCAAGGCAGCGCGCCAAAAGGCGCTCGATCATAACCAGCGGGCCGATCGGGCCGCTCAATAGGGGACCGTCATGACCACCGAACAGATCCAGAAGTTTGGCAAAGAGAGTATTGAATCGGCGCTCTCGTCGCTTGGTACTTGGAGCAAAAGCGCACAGGCCATTGCCACCGAGGTTGTGGACTATTCGAAAAAGTCGATCGAGGGTTCCGCCGCGGCGTGGGAGCGCCTTCTAGGCGCCAAGTCGCTGGACAAGGCTATGGAAGTACAGAGCGAATACCTCAAGTCTTCCTACGAGGATTTTGTCGCCGAGGCGACAAAGCTCAGCGAGCTCTATGTCGACTTCGCCAAGGAAGCCTATAAGCCGTTCGAGGGTGTGTTAGCCAAGGTTTCGGTTATCAAGTAAAACCAGGGCGCCCGGACCTTGGTAATAAGGGTTGGGCCGAGAAGCGCTGGGCATTACGGTTTGAGAAGTGCCGCCTCGATTACGATTGCGAGCTTGGCGAGCGTTTGCTCGATCCGGCCGACCCGGAAAGCGATGTGCTCAAGCGCATAGGCTGCCCGTTTGTCGGCCGATGGCATGCTCGCGGCGTCGTAATCAGGCACGAATTCGTCTTCCATCTCACGGATGAGCCTCGCTCGGCGTACGAGGTCGACCATGGTTCTCTCCCATTACACGCGTGGTCATTAGACAGCCGAGTCGCCGGCCGGCACCAATCCGCCAGACCACTTTGTGCCGGGTGAAGCACGTCACATTCGACGCCATCGAGCGCAACATTCGCCCCGGAAACCTGGGGGCGTCGGACGCGTTTATGGATGGATGCGCCCCCACTATCGATCTGGCACGTAAATCGCACTAACTTTATGATGGTGTGTCGGAGATTCACCAGGGCGAGGGCAACCGACGCTCGGTCGCCCCCTCGTAGGTCCGGAAGTCAGACGAACCAATGCCGCCGATTGACGTAATTATGACTGTGCCACCCGTCCGCCTAGCGGACGACGATCGCAAGCGCAAAGGCGAGGGCGGACCCGGCACGGCGGTTATCACCAAGACCAAGCCGCAAACCAAGCGGCCGAACCTCTATCGGGTGCTGCTACTGAACGACGACTACACGCCGATGGAGTTCGTAGTCCACGTCCTTGAGCGCTTTTTCAATAAGGACCAAGAGGCGGCGCACCGGATCATGATGCATGTGCATCAGCATGGCATCGGCGAATGCGGGATCTTTACCTATGAGGTCGCGGAAACCAAAGTGACGCAGGTTATGGACTTTGCCCGCAAACATCAGCATCCTTTGCAGTGCATAATGGAGAAGAAGTGATTCCGGGGGGAAGTGTCCAATACAACCGATGAGACAATGAATGCCCACGTTCTCGCGCAGTCTTGAACAGTCGCTTCACCGGGCGCTGGCCCTCGCTAACGAGCGCCACCACGAATACGCGACGCTCGAACACCTCCTGCTGGCGCTGATCGAAGATCAGGATGCGGCAGCCGTGATGCGGGCGTGTAATGTCGATTTAGAGAAGCTGCGTCGCAGTCTCATCGCTTACCTTGAATCCGAGCTCGACAACCTGGTCACCGACGGGGCGGAGGACTCCAAGCCCACGGCGGGCTTCCAGCGTGTCATTCAGCGTGCCGTCATCCACGTACAGTCGTCGGGTCGCGAAGAGGTGACCGGGGCGAACGTACTGGTGGCGATATTCGCCGAGCGCGAGAGCCACGCCGCCTATTTCCTGCAAGAGCAGGACATGACGCGCTACGACGCCGTCAACTACATCAGCCACGGGATCGCGAAGCGGCCTGGGATGTCGGAAGCGCGCCCGGTGCGCGGCGCCGACGAGGACACCGACACCAAGTCCGGCGACGAGCCGAAAAAGAAGGGCGACGCGCTCGATGCCTATTGCGTCAACCTCAATAAGAAGGCGCGCGAGGGCAAGATCGATCCGTTGATCGGCCGCGAGGCCGAGATCAACCGTACTATCCAGGTGCTATGCCGCCGGCAGAAGAACAATCCATTGTTCGTCGGCGAGGCCGGCGTCGGCAAGACCGCGATTGCCGAGGGGCTGGCGCGGCGCATCGTCCATGGCGAGGTGCCCGACGTATTGCGCAACGCCACGGTGTTCGCACTCGATATGGGCACGCTTCTTGCCGGCACGCGCTATCGCGGCGACTTCGAGGAGCGGCTGAAACAGGTCATCAAGGAGCTCGAGGCCTACCCGGGCGCCATCCTGTTCATCGACGAGATCCATACCGTGATCGGGGCCGGCGCGACGTCGGGCGGCGCGATGGACGCGTCGAACTTGCTCAAACCCGCATTGGCGTCGGGTACGGTGCGCTGCGTCGGCTCCACCACCTACAAGGAGTACCGACAGTACTTCGAGAAGGACCGGGCGCTGGTGCGGCGCTTCCAGAAGATCGACGTCAATGAGCCGACGATCCCCGACGCGATCGAAATCCTCAAAGGGCTGAAACCCTATTTCGAGGATTATCACAAGCTCAAATATACCAACGAGGCAATCAAGGCGGCGGTCGAGCTGTCGGCGCGCTATATCCACGACCGCAAGCTGCCCGACAAGGCGATCGATGTGATCGACGAATCCGGCGCGGCGCAAATGCTCTTGCCGGAGGGCCGCCGCAAGCGGACCATCGGACTCAAAGAGATCGAAACCACGATCGCTACCATGGCCCGTATTCCGCCGAAGGCTGTCTCGAAAGACGACGCCGAGGTGCTGCGGAACCTGCAAGAGACGCTCAAGCGCGTGGTCTACGGCCAGGACAAGGCGATCGAAGCGCTGTCGTCCTCGATCAAGCTGGCCCGCGCCGGCTTGCGCGAGCCCGAAAAGCCGATCGGCTGCTACCTGTTCTCCGGCCCGACCGGAGTTGGCAAGACCGAGGTCGCTAAACAGCTTGCCGCCACGCTCGGCGTCGAGCTGATCCGCTTCGACATGTCGGAATACATGGAACGCCACACAATATCGCGGTTGATCGGCGCGCCGCCCGGCTATGTCGGCTTCGACCAGGGCGGGCTCCTCACCGACGGCGTCGATCAGCATCCGCATTGCGTGCT
>PLTE01000142.1:0-5110 GCA_003164375.1 Hyphomicrobiales bacterium
CGATGCCCGGACCGCCCGGGAGCGGGGTTACAAGCCCCGCCCGCAGGAACCGCACCCGCCCCATCGCTCGGCTGTCACCGGTCGACGACCCTCGATGGGCGAGACGCGCCTTATGTAATCTAAACGAGGACCTACGTCAAGAGCAATGTAACAATAATAGCGACATTCGCAGCTGGGATGGAGGGGAGCGCAATCCGGGACCGCCAGTCCCGGTAGCGCGCCGCCCCCGGGTTCCGCTTCGCTCCACCCGGGCTACTACTCAGTGCATGATTTTGTCACACGAATCAGCTATATTGCTCGCACATGTCGGACTGTAAGTTGGCGAGATGTGAGAAGCTGACGTATCCAGAAACGGATACCGTCGTTTGCCGCCGCCCGCGCCACTCCCACCGACGATCTCCATCACAACCTGCCCCATCAACAAATTCTCAATGTCTCCGCGCTACGATTCGTAGCGCGTGCAGACGTCCAATCTTCTCGGTCCAGCAAAAGGAGTCGGGCTTTGGGCAAGCACTTCAGTGGCAAGCACTTCAATGAAAAACACTTCAGTGACAAGCACCTCAGCAGCAAACAGCTCAAACAAAAACGCCGCCGCAACGGCCAGACCGCCGAGATCATAGAATTTCAAACTTCCAAATTCGAAACCGAACGCATCCTTCCCCCGATCAAGCCTCTCAATCCGACGCAAGCCGCTTATCTCGACGCGCTGCGCTTTAGCCCGCAAGTCATCGTTCTCGGGCCCGCCGGCACCGGCAAGACCTGGATCGCCGCCACCCACGCCGCCGACCTCCTTCGCAGCGGATCAATCGAAAAAATCATCCTGACCCGGCCCAACGTGCCCTGCGGCCGCTCGCTCGGTTACTTCCCCGGCAGCATGGAAGACAAATTCGCGCCCTGGGCCGTGCCGGTGTCGGAAGCCATCAAGGACCGCATCGGCAAGGCGGCTTACGAGATCGCCCTCAAACGCGGCAAAATCGAGCTGGTGCCGTTCGAAGTGATGCGCGGCCGGTCGTGGAAGAATGCCTTTGTGTTGCTCGACGAGGCGCAGAACGCCACCCCGGCCGAGATCAAGACATTCCTGACCCGGATCGGCGAGGATTGCACGGTGGTCATCAACGGCGATGTCAGCCAGTGCGATCTCGACCGCGGCAGCGGGTTGAGCACTGTCCTGCACCTGATCAGGTCGCAGACGCTGTCGGTGCCGGTGGTCGAATTCGGCCGCGAGGATATCGTCCGCTCGGGCATTTGCGCCATGTGGGTCCGCGCGTTCGACGAGGCGCGGTTGTAGCGAGCGCGGAGCCTCTCCATTTCGTCATACGCGGGCTCGACCCGCGTATCCATGCTGAGCTTCGGCAAGTCGGAGTTTTGCGGCAAGTCCGCCTATGCGGAACCGCAGCGTGGGTTGCCGGGTCAAGCCCGGCAACGACGACGGAACGGGTGCAGCCTGGATTGAGCGAAGCGAAATCCGGGAACGATTCAGCGGCTCAAAATACCGATCTCCGGTTTCGCTGTCGCTCCGTCCGGGATAAGCTTGCACAACTCTCAGTCCGCACAGCGGGGAGAGGGAGCAGAGACCGCGTGATGGATGCAAAGCTGATTTTGATCGATAGCGCCGCCGAGCTGGCGCGCGCCCGTGCGCTCGTCGATCGGCTCTGGGATTCGGATGACCCGGCCGACGTCGCCCGGCTGGCGGCGCAGGCGCGTCTGATCGCGGCCTATGAGGAAAGCCAATGGCCACGCCGGCCGAGCACCGCAGCGAATTGCGTAAGTTATGGTGAGAGGTAACGAATGGGTAGTCTATCCAACGTGGATGCGATTTACACGGCGCTCGTTTTTGTCGTGCCAAGTTATGTCTTTCTAACATTGCGCAACCAGTTTATAGCCGGTCAGAATCGTCTTGGCACAGATCAAATTTTGGCTTTTGTAACTTACAGCGCACTTAACTTCGCGCTGTTCGGATGGATAGTTTACCTCGCGATCTTTTACCACGTCGCACCGTACATACTTGTCGCAACCTGGATTCTCATCCTGGGTGTCATTCCAGCCGCGCTCGGCGTGCTCTGGGGCTTGTCCTCGCAGAGGGAAATGATCGGCAGGATATATGAGTTCTTCGGATTAAACCCTATCCATCCGACCCCGAGCGCGTGGGATCGCGTTTTCTTCAATACTCCCGCGTCATGGGTGTTTATTACGTTGAAGAATGGGACAGCATTCGCAGGCTTCTGGGGCGGCCAATCATTCGCATCATCAGATGTAAAGGAGCGCGACCTCTATATTTCACAGGTGTACGATTTTTCTGGTGATCTGCCTTGGCGACCGACCGGCAAAAGCTTATTTATTGCGGCAGGTGAGATCAGCACGATTGAATTTATTCCCGTGATAGAGGAGTCGAGGGCATGAATGACACTCCCAAAATGCCGAATCACAGACAGATGGCTAATGATGGGTATCGGCCAACTAACGGTAGACCAACCATAGTTACCGAGGGCTACAAGCCCAAACCGCAGGGTGGCTACGTAGCTCCGACGCAATCCGCTCCATCCAATCCTCCCAGCGGCGGAACGAGCGGCAAACCAGCCTCAGGCTCCGGCGACGGCCCGAAGAAATAAAGGCTGTTCGGCGTATTGACGATGTAGTCTGGATTGAGCGAAGCAAAATCCGGGAGCGATCGATCGGTTCGATCACCGAGCCCCGGATTTCGCTGCGGCTCAATCCGGGCTACGCGCGCACATCCGGACCGCCCGCTAGAAATACTCGCTATAATCAATCTCAGCGCAGTAGTTCATTGTTTTAGTGTCTAGCTCTGGCTTGAGCTTTGCTACGATGATCCCTTGCCATGCGATCCGGCAGTCGGCGCCACTTTCGCGGCAAAGTTCGGCCACCTCGCTTACATGCTCAAGAGGAACCCACAGGACAAGGTCGCGGGATTTCAGCAGCGGAGCCCGAGGCGGCTGAAGCAAGGCGTTGCTCAGAAAATAGTCGTTGTCCCCGGCGATGTAGAGATCGGCGGTCTGAGACCCGTTCTCGAACCTGCGTACGTGCTCGCCTCGAATTAGCGCGACGCGAGGCTGCTCCGGTGTGATTTCCGCGCGGGAGTATTTACAGGACCAAGTGAACGCGTGCACGGTTGACTTGAAAAAGATTGTTGCGGGCGTTTCCTGTCCCGGTTTTTTCGAGCCGAACATGCCTGCGATTCCAAAGCTATCGGAGGATCGCGGTGAGCACGCGAAATAAACTCCTACAATATACCTTACCACAATCAGCTGCTTAGACTAAGGAAATACAGACAAAAACATTCATTCAACGAAAAGACCGTACGTGCCCTCCCCCAAGCCCAAACCCACCCCCATTTTCGACGGCCACAACGACGTGCTCTTGCGCCTGCATCTGCACGGCGGTGCGGAGGCGGTGACGGCGTTCCTCAACGGCGAGGACAAGGGCCAGTTGGATCTGGTCAAGGCGCGCCAGGGCGGCTTTGCCGGCGGTTTGTTCGCGATCTTCGTGCCGTCGCCGAAGCGCAAAGAGCGCGCCGAGGGGCAAGCGCCGGCGCAGGCGCCCGACAGCGTCATCGGCAATGACCCGGCGCCGCCCGCGGTCGATATCGCGGAGGCGCAGCGGGTGGTGTTCGCCATGGCGGCGCTGTTGTTGCGGATCGAGCGGGAGTCGCAAGGCCGGCTGCGCGTCTGCCGCACGTCAGGCGATATCGAGAGCGCAATCGCCGACGACGCGCTGGCTGCCGTGTTGCATATCGAGGGCGCCGAAGCGATCGATGCGAACCTCGATCTGCTCGACGTGCTGCACGCGGCTGGGCTGCGCTCGCTCGGGCCGGTGTGGAGCCGGCCGAATATTTTCGGCCATGGCGTGCCGTTCCGCTGTCCGTCGTCGCCCGACACCGGGCCTGGGCTGACCGATGTAGGCAAGGCGCTGGTCCGCGCCTGCAACGGTTTGCGCATCCTGATCGATCTGTCGCATCTCAACGAACGCGGCTTCTGGGACGTCGCTGAACTCAGCGACGCGCCGCTGGTCGCCACGCATTCCAACGCGCACGCGCTCAGCCCGCATTCGCGCAATCTGACCGACAGGCAATTGGCGGCAATCCGCGAAACCGGCGGCATGGTCGGCGTCAATTTCGCGGTGAGCTTCCTGCGTCCGGACGGCCGCCACGACAAGGACACGCCGATCGAGCTGATCATCCGGCATCTCGACCATCTCATCGAGCACTTGGGCGAAGACGGCGTCGGCTTCGGCTCCGATTTCGACGGCGCCATGATCCCGGCCGAGCTCGGCAGCGCCGCCGGATTGCAAATTTTGGTGCAGGCGATGAAGAAGCATGGCTTCGGCAAGGCGCTGATCGAGAAGATATGTTTTAGAAATTGGCTCCGCGTGCTGGGACGGACGTGGGGGGCTCCGTAGGATGGGTGGAGCCCTTGCGATACCCATCATGCAGACTCGCGGTCGGATGATGGGTATCGCTTCGCTCCACCCATCCTACGTCCCGAGTATCCCACCATCTGGCACCGAACCTGCATGCCCTCGCTCGCATGCAGCACGACTACGACATGATCGTCATCGGCAGCGGGCCGTCCGGGCGGCGGGCCGCGGTGCAGTCGGCCAAGCTCGGCAAATCGGTGCTGGTGGTCGAGAAGGGCCGCCGCGTCGGCGGCGTGTCGGTGCATACCGGGACCATTCCGTCGAAGACCTTGCGCGAGACGGTGCTCAATCTGTCGGGCTGGCGCGAGCGCGGCTTCTACGGCCGCTCCTATCGCGTCAAGCAGGACATCGCCGCCGGTGAGCTTATGGTGCGGTTGCGCAAGACGCTCGACCACGAGGTCGAGGTGCTGGAGCATCAGTTCAACCGCAATGCGGTCAAGCATACCCGCGGCGAGGGCCGCTTTGTAGGGCCGCACGAGATCGAGGTGACCGCCGACGACGGCGAAACCCAAGCCTATC
Source organism: Hyphomicrobiales bacterium (assembly GCA_003164375.1). Taxonomy (GTDB): domain Bacteria; phylum Pseudomonadota; class Alphaproteobacteria; order Rhizobiales; family Xanthobacteraceae; genus BOG-931. The sequence continues at coordinate 4,951 of PLTE01000142.1, forward strand.
GCGGCGCCAATATTTTGATCGCCTGCGGCACGCGGCCATACCGGCCGGACTATGTGCCGTTTGACGGCAAGACCGTGTTCGACAGTGACGAGATCATCGACCTGCCGACGCTGCCGCGCAGCCTCACGGTGATCGGCGCCGGCGTGATCGGCGTCGAATA
>PLTE01000142.1:5118-5366 GCA_003164375.1 Hyphomicrobiales bacterium
ATCCCCGCATTCCGCGCCGACGGCCGCGCCGTCACCACCGAAATGCTGCTGTTCGCCGCCGGCCGCGTCGGCGCCATCGACAATCTCAATCTCGGCGCCGTCGGCATCGACGTCGACAACCGCGGCCACATCAAAGTCGAGCCGAAGACGATGCAGACCTCGGTGCCGCACATTTTTGCCGCCGGCGACGTGATCGGATTTCCAAGCCTCGCCTCGACCTCGATGGAGCAGGGCCGGGTCGCGGCCTG
>PLTE01000048.1 GCA_003164375.1 Hyphomicrobiales bacterium
TCATTCCGGATTTACCGCCTCAGCCGCCGCCGGTCCGCAACCAACGCTTCGCCAGCGTCTTGAGTGGGAACACCGCCAACGACGCGTTGCCGTCGTCCGGATTGACTCAAGCGATATCGTATGCCGATCCGCCCGAAGGCGCCGATGGCACCGTCCAATTCCTCAACGGGCGCGGACTCTATTGATCGAACTGTCATTGCAAGCGCCGCAATCCACTGTTTTTTCCTGTATTCGCCGAGTGCCGACGCGCGCGCTATTTTGTCCGGGATGTTTGGGCGACAATGACGGCCGTTGCAGCGGAGGCGAGTTTGTTTAGCAAGCATTGTGGAGCGTGGCCGGGCAGGAGCCCGCGATTGGGGGCGGCGGCCGTGCTAATCGTCGGGATAGCGTTCGGCGCTGTGGCGAGCGCGCGTGGCGCCCCCGTCGCGGCTCCGAAGAAAGACGAGTCCTTCCAGACCAGCATCCCGGCCGCACTCCTGCTTGACCCCGAANNGTTTTGTTCGAGAAAAACGGCGATCAGCCGGTCGAGCCGGCGAGCCTTGCCAAGCTGATGACGCTCGAATTTCTGTTCAACGAGATCACGCAGGGCAGGGTCAAGCTCGACGACGAATACATCATCAGCGAGAACGCGTGGCGCAAAGGCGGGGCGCCGTCGCATGGCTCGACCATGTTTGCCGCGATCCACAGCCGGGTCAAAGTCTCCGACCTCATTCAAGGCATCATCGTCGATTCCGCCAATGATGCCTGTATTGCGGTCGCCGAAGCACTCGGCGGCAATGAAGTAGCGTTCGGCGCGATGCTGACCAAACGGGCGCGCGAGATCGGACTGCAGCATTCGACCTTCACCAATGCGACCGGCTTTTCCGATCCCAATCTGCGCGTCACGGTGCGCGACATGGCGGAGCTCGCGCGCCATATCATGCGGGCGTATCCCGACTTCTACCCGGACTTTTCCTTGCGCGAATTCACCTGGGACAATATCCGACAGCAAAACCGCAATCCGCTTTTGGGCATGGGCATCGGCGCCGACGGCCTGAAAACCGGCGAGACGACCGAAGCGGGGTTCAATCTGGTCGGTTCTGCGGTACAGGACAACTTCCGCCTGATCGTCGTGGTTACCGGGGCAAAGACCGACAAAGAGCGCGCCGACGAGGCGAAAAAATTGCTCGACTTGGGCTTCCACGGATTTCAAGCCCGCGTCGTGTTCGCCGAAGGCCAGACCATCGGCGACGCCAAGGTGTTCGGCGGCGAAAAAAGCTACGTTCCGCTGATCGCTCCCGGCACCATCAAAGTGATGATGCCGCGCAACACCACCGACCGTCTGATCGCGCGGATCGTCTATACCGGTCCGGTGCCGGCGCCGATCGCCAAGGGTCAGACCATAGCCACGCTGAAAGTCTGGCGCGGCGACAATCTGGCGCTCGAAGTCCCGCTGCAGGCGGCCGACGATGTCGGTCCGGGGAGTATGTCGCAACGCGCCATGGATGGCGCGAGCGAATTGGTGATCGGCCTATTGCGTGCCGGAGTCGGTAAGCTGTGAGCTCGCGGTCTCCGCTCGAAGCGGCGGATGCTTCCGCATGCCGCGTCGCCTATATAGTGCTCGTCCGAGTCGACAGTTAGGCTCAGATCCTGCATTCAATAACATATGTAAGTTATTATAATAATGCACTATTTATCACGCTAAAGGTCTCGAGAGCGGCAATGCGAGGCAAGTTCATCACCTTCGAGGGTGGCGAAGGCACCGGCAAGTCGACGCAGGCCGCCATGCTGGCGCTGCGGCTAGAATCGCTCGGTCTCTCCGTACAGCTGACCCGTGAGCCGGGCGGTTCGCCTGGCGCCGAGATCATCCGCCATGTGCTTTTGTCCGGGGCAGCGAAACCCTTGGGTCCGGATGTCGAGGCGATGCTGTTCACCGCCGCCCGCGACGACCACGTGCAATGTACGATTTTGCCGGCGCTGGACGCCGGTAAATGGGTGATTTGCGATCGATTTGCCGACTCCACCCGCGTTTACCAGGGCATTCTCGGCCAAGTCGATGAAAGGCTTATCAACGTCCTCGAGCGGGTGTCGGTCGGCGATCTGGCCCCCGATCTCACGATCATCCTCGACGTGCCGGTGGAATTGGGCCTGGAGCGGATAAAGCTGCGCCGCGGCGATGCCGTGCCTGACCGGTTCGAAGCGGAGAGCGTGGAGTTTCACCAAAAGCTGCGCCAGGCCTTTCTCGCGGTCGCCGCCGAAGCGCCCGACCGTTGCGTGGTTATCGACGCCAGCGCCCCCAAGGAGGCGGTCGCACGCAAGATCTGGAATACGGTCGGCGCTAGACTCGATCCGATGACGTTTCCTATCGCCAGCGAAACGCGTCGTACCGAGGTTGGCGCCTGAGCATGAGCCCGCGCGCGAGCGACGACGAAACCGACGAGGCGCCGCCGCCGCGCGCCACGACAGTCTTGTTCGGTCACGCCGCCGCGGAGGCTGCGCTGCTTGCTGCCTATCGCTCCGGCCGCGTGCCGCACGCCTTCCTGATCGCGGGGCCGAAAGGCGTGGGCAAGGCGACGCTTGCCTACCGCATGGCGCGTTTCGTGCTCGCGCTTCCCGATCCGGCTGGACGCGAGGCGCAGACGGCCGCCTCGCTTGCCGTGGCGTCGAATCATCCTGTGGCGCGGCGGATCGCCGCCCAAGCGCAACCCGATCTCTTGATCGTGGAGCGCACGCTTAACGATAAAGGCGTGTTGCATAAGCAGATCGCGGTCGAAGACATCCGCCGCACGGTGGCGTTTTTCGGTTCGACCGCGGGCGAAGGCGGCTGGCGGGTCGCGATCGTGGATGCGGTTGATGAACTCAACCGTTCCGGCGCCAATGCACTGCTCAAGGTGCTGGAGGAGCCGCCGGAGCGCGCGCTCTTGCTCCTGGTCAGTCATTCCGCGTCGCGGGTGCCCGCGACGCTCCGCTCGCGCTGCCGCATCCTCACTCTGCGGCCTTTGGCCGAGACCGAGGTGACGGCAGCAGTTGCTGCCGCGACCGGAGCCGCGGCGGACGATCGGAATGTCGCTGCGGCTGCGGCCGCCGCCGAGGGTTCGGTGGCGCGCGCTCTGGCTTTGCTCGACGAAGGCGCTTTGGCGCTGCGCCAGCAGGCGCTCGACCTCCTCGACCGCCTGCCGCTGCTCGACACCAGGGCGCTGCACGCGCTCGGTGAGGCGCTTACCGGCAGCGACCCGCAACCGCTCGCGGCCTTCATCGACACCGTCAATGTCTGGCTGTCGCGGCGGCTCGATCGCGAACCCGACGCGCTGTCGCGCATGGCGCGGCTTGCCGAAGCCTGGCAGCGCGTGAATGCCGCCGCGCGCGACGCCGAAACCTACAATCTCGAGCGCAAACCGCTAGTTTTCAACGTCTTCGGCTTGCTTGCCGAGGCGACGCGCGGTTGATACCAACCCTCATGTCCGTAGAACAAGACTTGCCTGCGAAGCCCTATTACATCACCACCGCGATCGCCTATCCGAACGGCGCGCCGCATATCGGCCACGCCTACGAAGTGATCGCCACCGACGCCATCGCCCGCTTCATGCGGCTCGACGGCCGCGATGTGTATTTTCTCACCGGCACCGACGAGCACGGCATCAAGATGCTGCAAACCGCGGCCAAGGAGCAGCTGACGCCGCGACAGCTCGTCGAGCGCAACGTGCCGCGCTTCCAGGCCATGGTGAAACGCTTCAATTGCTCGAATGACGACTTCATCCGCACCACCGAAGAACGGCATTTCCGTTCGTCGCAAGCGATCTGGCAGCGCATGGAGGCGGCGGGCGATATCTATCTCGACAAATATTCCGGCTGGTATTCGGTGCGCGA
>PLTE01000365.1 GCA_003164375.1 Hyphomicrobiales bacterium
GCAGCAAGAGCGCCGGGATAGTGCGATAGGCGGGCGAGATCAGATAGGCCGTTATGGTTTCAAGGTAGCCGACGACGTAGGCCGCGATCAGCGCGCCCGAGACGCTGCCGAGCCCACCGAGCACGACGATCGAAAACGCGCTCGCCGTCAGCGGTCCGACGCTATAGGACGAAACGCCGAGAAACATGCCGAGCAGNNCGCCGCGCGGATTCATCGAGGCGGCAAGAACCGCCTTGCCCGCCCGGGTCCGGTTTACCAGGAGCCAGAGCAGACCGATCGCGAGCCAGCATACGACCGCGGTGAAGATCTCGTTTTTCGGTGTCCGCACCCCGGCGATCAAGATGACGCCCTGCACGATCGGCGCCACGGTCTTGGCATTGTTGGTATAAAGATAAGCGATCAGCTCCTGGATCATGATGCCCCACAGCAGCGTCGCGGTGAGGATGAAAATCTCTTTTTCCTCCTCGCGGATTTTGCGCGAGAGCTGCAGCGGCCGCACGATGAGGAAAAAAGTGAGAAGCGAAGCGAGAAATCCGACGGCGACGCCGAGCGCCGCGCCCATGTAAGGCCCTGCTTGCAGGTCGTTGCCGGCGGCCCAGGCCGCGACGACGGCCGCAACCATCAGCGCGCCGTGCGACAGATTGAGCACGCCGGAGACGCCGAAGATCAGCGCGAACCCTGTGGCGCCGAGCGCGTAGAGTGAACTGATCGCGAAGCCATCGATCAGGATTTGCCAGAACAGCATCGTTCACACACCAAGGTCACACACCACGATCACACGCCCGGTCCGCTCACGCGACTGCCATCAAGCAATCTCCCCGCGCGCGGTTGCGGGCGGGGAGACTTTCGAACACCGCGATCGTTTCCTCGTCAGTTGGCCAAGCCGACCTTGATGAATTTCGGAAATTTCAGCTTGCCATTGGCGACTTTGGCCGGCCACAGATTGACCTGCTTGCCGTTCTGCCATTGCAGCATCAGGCCGGTGATGGTGTCCGGACCGACCTTGAGCGCGTGCGGATTCGGCGAATCCTTGCCCTTGAACTGCACGCGGCCGATGGTGCCGACATAGTCGGTCTGTTCCAAAGCGGTCACCAGCTTGTCGGCATCCGTCGAGCCGCCCCGCTTGATCGCGTCGGCGATGTAATAGACCTCGTCGTAAGCGGTGTAGCCGCAATAGGACGGGAAATTGCCGAATTTGGCCTTAAACGCATTGACGAACGGCAGCGTCTTCGGCGTTACCGCGACATCGGGACCGGAGACGCCTTGATAGAGCACGCCTTCGACCGCGCCATTGGTATCGTTCCAGAAGCTTGAATTCGTCGCTTGCGACGAGATGCCGAGCATCGGGACCGGGACTTCCTGCTGCTTCCATTGCACCGTCGGCTGGACGCCGACATGCGATATGCCCGTGATCATCACATCGGGCTTCTCGCCCTCGATCTTATTGAAGATCGGCGTGAAATCCGTCGTATCGGGCGACACGCGGATGTGGTCGAGCACTTGCAGGCCGATCGTCGGCAGGCATTTCACGTATTCGGCATCGAGCGGCGTCGTCCAGGCGGCGTCCTCGCTCATGACGATAGCGGACTTCATGTGGAGGCCGTCGACGAGGAGGTCTTTGGCGGCGGAGCAAACCTGATCCGCAAGACTCGTCGATGTCAGGTAGCCATGAAAAGTATATTTGAGGTTGTCGTAATCCTTGGCGATGTTTTGCGTGATGACGTCGGAGGCGGCGCCCGGCGTCACCATCACCGTCTTCAGCCGGCCGGTCCACGGCTCGAGCGCCAATACCACCTCGCTGATATAGCTGGCGATGACGGCGTTGACGTGATCTTCGTTCGCGGCGCGCTGAAAGGCGCGCACCGCCTCGGCTGCGGACGAGTGGTCGTCGTAGGAGATGATTTCAATTTTGCGACCGTTGACGCCGCCCGCCGCGTTGATCTCGTCGGCGGCAAGTTGGGCAGCCTGCGGGATCGACACGCCGGCGACGGCCTGTGCCTCGGCGATGATGCCGATTTTGATCGGCTCGCTGGATTGCGCGTAAGCGGGCGTCGCAAGCGTCAGCGCGACCAGCGCCGTAGTTGCCGAAAACGTAGTTGCCGAAAATACCGCGAGCATTGGCGCTGACGTGGCGCGCCTGTCCGACTTGCGCATTGTCATATCCTCCCTGAAATCTTAACGTCGCTGTTTCGAGAACAACGGCTTGTGGGCAGTCTAGCCCATCGTCCTTGGACGGCAAGCCGGATTATCTTATGGGGAGATTAAGCCGCAGCACACCGGCGCCGCCCGTCGAATTCGAGCTACGCAAGTCACGTCCAGCGAGAGGTAGAATCCCAAATGAAAGCCGTTTTCTTTGAACAGTTTGGCGATCCGGAAGTCTTACAATATGGCGACTTTTCCGACCCCGTCGCAGCGCCCGGGGAGGTGATCGTCGACGTTCATGCCGCCAGCGTTAACGCCGCGGATTGGAAGTTTCGCGCCGGCCAATATCCAAGCAAAGGTGAGGTGAAGTTTCCCTTGATCCCGGGGCGGGACTTTTCCGGGGTGGTCGGCGCGCTGGGTAGCGGCGTCGACGATCTCAACGTTGGCGATGCCGTCTTCGGCGTCCTCGATGCCGGCCGCGAGGGGACCTATTGCGAAAAGATCGCGATCAAGGCTGCGATCGTCGGCAAGAAGCCGGTAGGGCTGTCGCATATTAACGCCGCCGCCTTAGCGCTCACCGGCCTCACCGCCATCAATGCCGTAGCGGATACTTTGCTGCTTAAACGCGGCGAGACGATTTTGATCCAGGGCGGCGCCGGCGGCGTCGCGGGCTTCGCCATACAATTCGCAAAATATCTCGGCGCTCGCGTGATCACGACGACCAGCGCGGCCAATATCGATTATGTGCGCGGACTTGGTGCCGATGAGGTCATCGATTACAAGGCGCAAGATTTCACGAAAGTTGTGCGCGATTGCGACGCCGTGTTCGATACCGTCGGCGGCGACGTAGCGCTGCAATCCTTTACGGTGCTGAAAGCCGGCGGTCGCGCCGCTTTCATCGCGTCCGGCGCGGCGGCGCCTAAGCCCAGTCGCAGCGATGTGACATCGCTTCGACCGGCGGTCGGCCGTTCCCGCAAAGCGATGGAGCGCATCGCCGAACTGATTGCGGCGGGAGCGATACGTCCTCCCGAGCTTAAGCTTTTCCGCTTGTCCGAAGCCGTCGAGGCTCATCGGCTGAGCCAATCGCGGCACTTCCGCGGCAAGCTCGTCTTTCAGGTGCGCTGACCGGTAATTCGTCGCCGCGGAAGGTCGCGGCCCACTCGGGTTAGAGCGGTTCGCGATGCGGCCAGACTGGCGGCGAGCGGCCCGGCACGTGGCGCCGGTAAGTACAATTACGGATGCTTTCCTTAAGGCCCGGCAAAGCCGTGCACGTTACGGTGACTGGCCAGAAGGCGCGTCGTAAGCCGGAGCCATCGCAAGGATGCCAAAGTTTCTGTCCGCTCTGGCCGCTGGCGTGCTCATCTGCAGCCAGGTGTCAGGGGTCGCCTTCGCGCAATCGGATTATCCGGCCCACGCGATCACCATGATCGTGCCGTTCGCGGCCGGCGGACCGACCGACATGGTCGGGCGCATCGTCGGCGAGCGCATGGCGCGCACGCTCGGCCAGCAGATCGTCATCGAAAATGTCATCGGGGCCGGCGGGACGACCGCTGGCACGCGGGCGATGCGGGCGGCGTCCGATGGTTACACGATCATGCTCGGCCACATGGGAACGCACGCCGCCGCGGTCGCGCTCTACCCGAAGCTTGCCTACGATCCGTCCACGGATTTCGCGCCGATCGGCATGGTGGCGGGGATGCCGGTGCTGGTCCTCGCCAGGAAAGACTTCCCGGCGCAAAATCTCGGCGAGTTCACTGTCTACGCAAAGCGGCACGCGGCCGAACTGACCATGGCGCATGCGGGCGTCGGCTCGGTATCCTACGTCACCTGTCAGCTGTTCAATTCGTTCCTCGGCTTTAAGCCAAAGTTGATTTCCTATCAGGGCACCGGGCCGGCGATGTATGCCTTGGTCTCCGGCCGTGTCGACTACATGTGCGACCAGGTTGTCACCGTGGTGCCGCAGCTATTGTCGGGCAACGTCAAGGCCCTTCTGGTGGCAACGCCCCGACGCAACCCGGCGCTTCCAGACGTGCCCACGGCGAAGGAGGTGGGTCTGCCGCAGTTCCAGGCGTCGGCGTGGAACGCTTTGTTTGCGCCGAAGAACACCCCGCAGCCGATCATCAACAAGCTCAACGCGGCATTGGTCGAAGCGCTCGACGACGAGACTGTGCGCAAATCCCTCCTCGAACTCGGCAGCGACATCCCGGATTTGGCGGGGCGCTCCCCGGAAGCGCTGGCCGCCCTGGTCAAAGGCGAGATCGCCAAATGGACGCCGATTCTCAAAGCGGCCGATCAGACGAACTAACCCGCGGCGTATCACGCGGCGATGGCGGCCGGCCGGTGCAGGAATCCACGTTTTCTTTCGCAACGCAGCTCGACGGCCGAATGCGTCAAGAAATTCCGAGGTCGAATACAATGTTCAACGGGAATAAGCCAAGTCTGCAGGCCAAGACGAACGCGGATGCCGTTCGATCCGGCGAGAATCAGATCAGTTTGCTGATCATCGAAGATGCGCTGATTCACAGCACCATCATCGGCCATATTGCCGAAAAGGTCGGTTTTACGACCGCCACGGCGCGCAGCTACGAAGACGCTTGCGAAATACTGAGTGCACGGCAGTTCGACTGCATCACGCTCGATCTTGGGCTCGGCGATCACGTCGGGCTCGACGTACTCCACTATCTCCACGCCACCAGATGCCGGGCACAGATCATCATAATCAGTCTTTCGGACAAAAAAGTTTGCGACGAAATGGTGCAAATCGGAAAGGCGCTCGACCTGAACATCGACAGTTCTGTACACAAACCCCTCGACCTCAAGGCGCTCCGCGAGACACTGGAGCAGATTCGGATACGAGCACAGCTGCAAAAACTCACCGTGAGTCCGCTGTGACCCGTACCGCCATAAAAATACAAAATCCTCCGGCACCAACGCGGCGCGGCCCGCTGGCCCTGCTTTTGGTCGGCGCTGTCGCGTTAATCGCAACCATCATCGGAACAAATCTGATCTTTCTCGCCAACTTTCGCGAAAGCTCGCTGCAAAGCGCGGCAGCCGATCTCGCCCGTCATACCCTGACGCTTGGCGAACAAACCGACCGTTCCTTCAAGGCGCTCGACCTCGTGCTGTCGAGCGTCGGCGATTACATGGGCCGCAAGGGAGTGAACGGTGTCGAATCCTTTCATCGCACGGTCACCGACTACGAGACCCACTCGTTTCTGAAGGAAAAGATCACCGGGCTGCCCCAGGTCGATGCAGTGACGCTGATAGACGACAACGGCAAGCTGCTCAACTTTTCGCGGTCGTGGCCGATCCCCGATGTCAATGTCGCGGACCGCGATTATTTTCGGGCGCTGAAGGCCGACCCCAACGTCGAAACGTTCATCAGCTCGCCGGTACAGAATCGCGGCAGCGGGACCTGGGTCGTTTATCTCGCGCGGCGGCTGGACGATCCGAACGGCGGCTTCATGGGACTCATCCTCGGCGCGATATCGCTGCAGTATTTCGAAAACTTCTTCGGCGTTACCTCGTCCGGTGCGGGAAGCTCGGTTGCGCTGGTCCGCGAAGACGGAACGCTGCTGGCGCGGTATCCGCATGACGATCGGGTCGGAGCATCCACGGTTGGGGGACCCCAGCGCGCCCTTGCCGGCGGCGGCACCATCCGTGAACGGGCTCCATCCGACGGAAAATGGGCAATTCGCTCCGCCCGGCTGTTGCCGAATTATCCGCTGTCGATCATGGCGAGCCAGACCGAGGAGAGCGTATTGTACGGCTGGCGTCACACGGCGGAGCTGCTGACCGTGATGTCGACGGTGTGCGCCATCCTCGTCTTTATGGCCGCTTTCGTCATCGCGCGCTGGTGGCGGGCACGCGAGCGCGCCGTCCTTGCGGCCGAAGTGGCCAATCAGGCGAAATCGTCCTTTCTGGCGATGATGAGCCACGAAATCCGCACGCCGATGAATGCCGTGCTCGGCCTCGCCTCCACGTTGATGGACACCCGTCTCGACGCGGAACAGCGCAGCACGGTGTCGGCGATCTACGATTCCGGCGATAACCTGCTGGAGATCCTCAACGACATTCTGGACTTCTCGAAACTGGAGGCCGGCCGCCTCACGCTCGAGACCATCGCCTTCGCTCCCGCGTCGCTGATCCACAACGCGGTGAGCATTCTGCGGCCGCGCGCGTCCGCCAAGGGACTTGCGATCAAGATGGTCGAGGATTCCGTGATCCCGCAGGCGCTGCTGGGAGACGCCGGCCGCATTCGTCAGATGCTGCTCAATCTCTTGTCGAACGCGGTCAAATTCACCCAAAGCGGCGAGGTCGTCGTTGCGGTGCGCTGCCTGGAGCGAAAAGCCGCGAGCGCGGTCATCGAATGGTCCGTCAGCGACACCGGCATCGGTATTGCCGCAGATAAGATCGACGATCTGTTTAAGGATTTCATGCAGACGGACTCCTCGATCAGCCGCCGGTTCGGCGGCTCAGGTCTGGGGCTGGCGATCTGCAAACGCCTGGCCGAGCAAATGGGCGGGGAGATCGGTGTAATTTCGGTACTTGGACGGGGCTCGACGTTTCGCATCAGGCTGACGCTACCGGTCTCCGAGGAGGCGGCGCTGTTCGAACGCGACGATCACGACCACTTTGCCGACTTTGCCGCCGTCATCGCCGCGCTCGGGCGGCCGCTGCGGATCTTGATCGCGGACGACAATGCGACGAACCGTCTGGTTGCCGCCAAGATGCTCAAGGATTTCGACGTCCAGACCAATATGGCTTGCGACGGTGCCGAAGCCGTGACGGCGGCGTCCCGTTTTCCATACGACGTCATCCTGATGGATATGCGGATGCCGGAAATGGACGGGCTGCAAGCGACGCGCGCGATCCGCATGCGCGGCGGACGTCTTGCGACCGTCCCTATCATCGCGTTCACGGCGAATGCGTTTGGGGACGACATGCAGGTGTGCCGAAACGCCGGAATGAACGATTTCATCGTCAAGCCGGTGCGCAAGACAGTGCTGCTGCAGGCGATAGCGCGCGCCTTGGCGACCGGCGTTTGCGGCACATCGCGAGAATCTCTCGCGCTCGATGCGCCCTTGATCGCGCCCATGCAACCCGAACTTGCCGCGGCGCCCGAAACTGCGCCGGTCCATGCCGACGCGGATGGCGATGATCCGATCATGGACCACGCGGTTTATGACGAACTGGTCGAGGAGATCGGCGAAGAAGCCGCCTGTGAAATGCTCGATGTTTTCGTCGAGGAGACGAGGGCGCAGCTTGAGCTGCTGGGCCGGCTGCGATGCCCGGACGATGGCATGCAGATCGAGCGCCTGGGCCATTCCTTGAAGGGATGCTCGGGAACCTTCGGCCTCATGCAGCTGTCGAAGCTCGCACGGGTCTTAGAGGCCGGCGTCTCCGGCATGAGCGATACGGATTTCCGCGCCGCGCTGGTTCGAATCGAGCAGGCTTTCGACGCTGCGCGTTCACAGCTGCCGGCTCAGTTCAGTGTGGTGAGCTAAGTCGAGGGTCTGGCCGCACTCACACGTGCTGGCCGCCGTTGATGTGGATCTCGGCACCGTTCACGTAGGATGCGGTGTCGGTGCATAGCACGTAGATGATCTTGGCCACCTCGTCGGGCGTGCCGAGCCGGTGCATCGGAATATTTTCCACGATCTTTTCCGTGCCCGGCGACAGCATCGCGGTGTCGATCTCGCCGGGCGCGATAGCGTTGACGCGAACGCCCTGCGCGCCGAAATCGGCCGCCATCTCCCGCGTGAGCGCGGCGAGCGCCGCCTTCGACGTGCCGTAAGCGGCCCCCGCGAACGGATGCACGCGCGAGCCCGCGATCGACGTCACGTTGACCACCGAGCCCTTGGCGGCTTTTAGCTCCTCGAGCAAGCCGCGCGCCAGCATGATCGGGGCAAAAAAATTGACCTGAAAGACATGATGCCAATCCTCGCGCGAGGTTTCGATCGAGCCGAGCCGCTTGCCCTCCGCGGCTTTGGGCGAGATCGCGGCGTTGTTGACCAGCGCGTGCAACTCGCCGTGCAGCCGGTTTTTGGTTTCCGCGATCGCGGCTTCGGTATTTTCGGGATCGGACAGATCGACCTGAATGTGGTCTTCCGGTCCCATCTCCCAGGGACAATTTTCCGGGAACGGATGGCGCGAGCAAGTGATGACGCGCCAGCCGGCGGCCGAGAAACGCTTCACCGTCGCATGGCCGATGCCGCGGCTTGCCCCGGTCAAAAGCAGCGTTCGTCGCGGCAGGTTGCTGGTCGGCATGGTCCTATCCAGTTCTTCTTGTGCAATTGTTCTTATCGACTTTTTGCCGTCGTCCTATGGATAAAGTCGCGCCTTGTGCCACGGCGCCGTGGGACTTGATCGCGAGAAGACGATGCGGTCGTGCAGGCGGAACGGCCGTTCCTGCCAGAACTCGATCTGTTGCGGCAGGACGCGATAGCCCGACCAAAAAGGCGGCCGTGGCACCGTGCCGATGACGAATTTCGCGGTAAACCGCGCAATCGCCTTCTCGAATGCAAGCCGGCTTTCCAACGCCGAGGATTGCTTGCTGGCCCAGGCGCCGATCTGCGCCATGCGCGAACGCGAAGCGAAATAGGCGTCGGCTTCCGCCTCCGACACCTGCTCAACGCCGCCGCGCAGACGCACCTGGCGTTGCAACGATTTCCAATAAAACGTCAACGCCGCTTTCGGCGCGGCGGCAAGCTCGTGGCCCTTGATGCTGTCCTGGTTGGTGTAGAATACGAAACCGCGCTCGTCGAAGCCCTTCAACAGCACCATCCGGGCGTTGGGCATGCCGTCAGGATCGACGGTCGCGAGCGTCATGGCCTCGGGATTGACCGGCTCGGCCTGTTTGGCCTCGGCAAACCAGGCGGCAAACAGGCGCAGCGGCTCGGCGGCCTCGGTGAAGTCACCGCCCGTTAACCGCGTCGGGTGTTCCATAGGCGCCGCGTCGGACATTCTCGGAGTACCCAAGTGCTCGTGTGGGGCGGTCGGGGGAACTGCCGCCGTTCTCTATATAGTCGAACGGCGGCGTTACGCCTATGTCGGCAGCGGTATTGGCTCGTTCACTGGCTCGCGGCGGCGACCGTCGTGCTGAGCGCGTTGAGCGTTTCCGGCTGCTCCTATCGGCTTCTTTCGCTCACCTCCAAGGACGGCACAGATATCCAGACGACCGGCTCGATCGTGCCGGCGGGCGACCGCCCTATCCATGTCGCCGACGCCTCCCAGCCGGCGGCGCTTGACCTCTTCTACGCGCGGGCTGCCGCTTCGGACGTGCTGGCCCGGGGTGGCAAGGACGCAAGCGTGCCGTGGGCTAATCCGAATAACGGCGCCGGCGGCAACATCACACCGCTCGACAGTGCCTATCGCGAAGACGGCATGCCGTGCCGCGATTTCCTCGCCAGTTACGTGCATGGCGGATCGCACGATTGGCTGCAAGGCGCCGCCTGCCGCAATGCCAGCGGCATCTGGGAGGTCAAGCGACTAAAGCCCCTCAAGCCGAGCTGAGCGGGCTATCATCGTTCGTGCGCTAGGCCGATTCGCACATTGGACGGCCAAGTTAGGCAGCATCGATCTGCATTGCGTGTTGGCCGCTTTATTCCCACATTAACGTCTCGTGGAACCTGATGCGGGGCAGGCGGGGCCGGCCCGAAAGTCCAAAAACGGAGTCCGTGGGGATGCGTGATCCCTATGAAGTGCTGGGCATCGATCGCAAGGCGAGCGCAGGCGACATCAAAAGCGCCTACCGCAAGCTTGCCAAAAAACTGCATCCCGACGCCAACAAGAACGATCCGAAGTCGGCGACGCGCTTTGCCGAATTGAACGCCGCGCATGAGATTCTCGGCGACGCCGACAAGCGCAAGGCGTTTGATGGCGGCGAGATCGACGCCGAGGGGAAGCCGCGGTTCCGGGGCTTTGAAGGATTTGGCGGCGGTCCGCGACCGGGCGGCGGACCCGGCGGGGCGGGCTTCGGCCCCGACGCACATTTCGAGAATTTCAATTTCGGGCCGGAAGGGTTCACCCGCACGACCCGGCGCGGCGGGGGCGGCGCCGGCGGGTTCGAAGACATTCTCAGGGAAGCATTCGGCAATATGGGCGGACGCGGGGCGAGGCCGGGTGCCGGCTCGACCTTCGAGCCGGAGGACTTCGGCGTTGGCGCCGATGTCCATGCGGCGCTTACGGTGACGCTGCCGGAAGCCGCACATGGGGTCACCGAACGGCTGCGGCTGCCGACCGGTAAGGACGTCGATGTAAAGATTCCCGCGGGGATCAGCGACGGCCAGCAGATCAGGCTCAAGGGCCAAGGCATGGCCGGACAGTCAGGCTCAGGCGACGTCTTGATCACCGTCTCGATTGCGCCGCACCCGGTGTTCACGCTTGCAGGCGCCGACGTGCGGCTCGACCTGCCGGTCACGCTGTACGAGGCGGCGCTCGGCGGCAAAGTGCGCGTGCCTACGCTCGACAAGGCGGTCGAATTGACCATCCCGCCGTGGACCAACAGCGGACGTACCTTCCGTCTCAAAGGCAAGGGCTTTCCCGCCAAATCAGGCCGCGGCGATTTGCTTGCCACCGTACGCATCGCGCTGCCTGAGACGAACGACGCCGAGCTCGAAGCGCTGATGAAGAAGTGGCAGGGCGAAAAGCCCTACGATCCGCGCAAGGATATGTGATCTGTTCGTTCAGCCGCCTTGCGGCGGTTTGCGTTGATCGATCTGGTCGTAGGCGGCTTGAGCGATCTCATGGAGCTTGTCGCGTTCCGCGGGACCGCTGAGCACGTAAGCGAGATTCTGATCGACCCAATAATAGGCCGCGTTTTTTTCGCCGGTGGTATAGCGCAGCGCCATCTCCTGATCGCTGGTGCGCCCGCAATACAGCGTAAAGCGTTCGCCCGAGGGGCCTTCATACATGAAGAAGGCGGTCGCTCCGTTCGGCCCAGGCAACAGCCGGCCGCCGACCAGCTTCAAGCCGATCTTGTCGAGCTCGGGCGCGCGCAACGGCGAGCCGATCCGCTTCGACAGCCATTCCACCAGATGCGGCCGCTGGTCGCCCGGCACCTCGACCGGATGGCGAACCTCGACGGTGTAAAGCCGGTAGGCGTCGAGCGCATCGCTGGTGAAGAGGGCAAGATCCGACGGGGTTGCCGTTTCGACCCCGCGCGCGACCCAGCCGGCGACGCCGCCGACCAGGAAGGCCGCAATCACCGCCGCCACGGCGGCGGCGATCGCGCCGGTGCGGCGGCGCGTCAGCCGGCCGATATCGAGCTGCTGCGGGGGCTTTTCTTCGGCGACCGCGCCATAGCGCGCGCGAATGAGGTCGGCCTGGGCGCGCCAGGCTACGACTTTTCCCGCATCGTCGGGATGGCTCGCGAGCCAGGCCTCGACCGTGTCGCGGCGGTCGGCGGGTAGTTCGCCGTCGACATAGGCATGGAGCTCGTCTTCGCTCACCATCAGGTCTTGATCGGTCATCGTTTGCTCTCTTGGTCATTTCACACGACGCAGCGCCGGGCGCTCGCCGTCGAGATAGGCTTTGATTTGCGCTCGGGCGCGAGCGAGCCGCGACATCACGGTACCGATCGGTACGCCCTGCACGTTCGCGACTTCACGGTAGGTGAGGCCCTCGAGCACCACGAGCAGGAGCGCCGAACGCTGCTCCTCGGCGAGTTCGTCAAGCGCCCGTGTGATATCGCGGCCGCCGGCCTCCGGCCCGCTCGTTGTGGCATCGCTATCCTTGATCAGCGTCAGAACCGGCCGGCGCGACAGACTGCGCAGGCGGTTGCGATTGAGATTGGTCAGAATGGTGTACAGCCATGCCCTGGTATCTCCGCCTTGGAACAGATGCTCGGAGCGCAGCGCCCGAACCAGCGTATCCTGCACGATGTCGTCGGCCGTTTCGGCATTGCGGGTAAGCGCCCGCGCATAGCGCCGCAGCGCCGGAATGGCCGCCTCGATCCGCTGCCGGAAGTCACTCAAGCATCGTACCCGTCAGCTCGCGTTAATATTTGCGGCGCAAGGCCTTAACGCTGCGCCCACACTCAACAACACCAGGCGGTGCCGGCTATTCCGCGCGCTTGCTGGCCCAATGACCCTATGCCATAGGAGTCCAGGGGTGGAAGCCGCCTGATGGGGTCAAGAGAATGCCGGAAGTTTCGGGCCTCATGCGCGGCAAACGCGGCCTGGTCATGGGGGTGGCGAACCATCGCTCGCTCGGCTGGGGCATTGCTAAAGCCTGCCACGGGCATGGCGCCGAGCTTGCCTTCACCTATCAGGGCGAAGCGCTAAAGAAGCGCGTCGCGCCGCTCGCCCAGGAGATCGGCGGCATCGTGGTCGGCGATTGCGACGTGACCGAGCCCAAGACCATCGATGCGGTATTCGCGGCCGTGCAGCAGGCCTGGGGCACGATCGATTTTCTCGTCCATGCCATCGCGTTTTCCGACAAGGATCAGCTCGACGGCCGCTACGTCGACACCACGGCGGACAATTTCACCAAGACCATGCTGGTGAGCTGCTACTCATTCACGGCGATCGCGCAGCGCGCCGAAAAATTGATGCCGAACGGCGGTTCGATCCTGACGTTGACCTATTACGGGTCGGAAAAATGGATGCCGCACTATAACGTCATGGGGGTCGCCAAGGCGGCGCTCGAAGCGTCCG
>PLTE01000031.1 GCA_003164375.1 Hyphomicrobiales bacterium
GTCAAATTTGAACGCCGATTGACACGTAATTTTCAGCGAAGAAATTGTACAGTTCCTCAGAATTGATGATGGCCACAGTCTCTGTCGGCCGGAGGTAGGTCGAGCGAGCAAGAGCGTAGCGTGTCGACCAGCCGTAGAAATCAGGCTCGTGATCCTGGATGAAGTAGTAAAGCGGCGGCGCGGAGCCGTAGAGAGACTTCTGCATCTCTCTGGCCTGGAAGCCACCATAGGCAGTCCACCACGCGGTCGCCAAGAATACCTCTGTCTCGCGAATCGGAAGCTGCTCCGAACGCATGCCGCTGGCATCGACAATCGTTCGCGGCAGCTCGGTATTTTCGGCGCCAAGCGAGACCAGCGTGTAGCCCTCTACAGTGGCCACGGAATCGGCGTCAACGCCGTCGGTAAGAGACACGATGCGCGCATCCACATCTTTGCCGAGATGCGCCAGCAGCTGCCCGAAGAGCCTCAGCGCGGACGCTACGCCGCCGAAGACCTTCTCCGGCCGGAGCGTCGGAATGAGCAACGTGAAGCGCGGCCGCGGCGATCGTTCGCCGCGAAAGCCAATCGACGGAATCTCCGGAACCAAGCGCGGCTGCAGGTTTGTGGACACCCTATTGCCAAGAAGCCGGCGCGAGGCGCGCGTGACCGCGAGCGGCAGATCGTCCGGATCACCAACCGTAATCACGCGATCTTCGTCGCGGTCAGCGGCCCGGCGAGCGATCTTCGCCCAACGGCAGCCATTGGCCTCAGCCAGAAAAGCAAAGGACCGTTCGACGGCGTGAGCCAGGGTGCCGTCTATCTGCCCGCGTTCTTCCGGAAAGTCCTCGAACCGTAAATCAAGATCCAGCAGCAGCTGCAGCGCTTTCGACCGTGCCCAAAACATAGAGCCAGAGGGGAACTCAAGCAAAATATCCTTGCTGAAAGGGACGCCGACGCGCGACAATAAATATTTCATGTGGTCATAATCGTATCCGTAATTCAACGATTGACGCACGGGTTCGTAATGGTCCGGAAACAGGAGATCAACATG
The DNA here is from genome assembly GCA_003164375.1 of Hyphomicrobiales bacterium. Classification (GTDB taxonomy): domain Bacteria; phylum Pseudomonadota; class Alphaproteobacteria; order Rhizobiales; family Xanthobacteraceae; genus BOG-931. The sequence goes on from PLTE01000031.1 coordinate 1,031, forward strand.
GCCTGATTGCAATGCGTAGAGTATCGAGGCCACGACGGCGGGCGAGCCGAACAAATGTCGGAACGTATATTCGCGCCAGCCGGCTAAAATATCGTCATGCTTCGAGTTTTTCGAATGAAGGTGACAAACGATGTCGTAGCGCAAAATCTTGTCGCGAAAGCCGACGATAAACGGCGCGATATCCCGGCCGCGATTTGGAAACACCTCGATACAACACCGCACCGACGAAAGATGTTTGAAACTTTCCCCGATCGCAGCTTTCTTCTCCAGGCTGTCGGTCGAGATGAAAAGATCGAAATTGACCGGTATATTTGCAAGACATTCGGCGATTTCGGCAGACAACTCGGGATAAAAGATATGCGCAAAAAGTCCGATTTTTAGGCCACGCAGCTGAGAGGGGTCGACTGCAAACTCGAACGGAACCGCAATAACCCGATCGTCTGAACGTCGCGGCCGGGAGGCCGGCAGCGCGCCGTAGGCGCCCACGAGATTCAGCGAGAGGTCGTACGGGGGGCTCACTTGTTCGGCCTCGCCACGGCAATCCTTCGGCTCTGTTCCGACGCGCTATCGAGACGCTCGGTAATCGCCTTTTGAATATCCTGGTCTATCTTGATGCCGTCGGTCCAGTTGCTGTTATCCACGCCGCTTATGTCGTCTCTCAACACCTGGACCTTTATGAAGGGGAAACCCGATTGGATGAGCTCGCGCCAATGGTCGAGCGTCGGATTCATGTCCTGCTTAAAGTCCCGGTCCCCCAGCGGGAACATGACCTCGGTCGCAAGGCCAAAACCCCTGATCATCTCCAGCATCGGAACTTCGTAGCGCAAAATGGCTTGGTCCTTATCCGTCACGATTTCGAGATCGGCCCAAAAGTGCTTGACGCCGCGATGGCCGAGCGCTTTCTCTTTTAGCATGAAGAAATAGCTCTGGCAGTGATGCGTCACCTGCCAACTTTGCGTCAGCGCAATGTAGTCCGCGCGGGAAGCCTCGATTCGCTCCATCAAGCTTTTGAAGCTCGGCTGAGACAGCGGGCCAAAAATGCTGTCGTTTGTACATAGAACAGTCTTGGCTTGCCAGATTGAAGGCAGGATTTGAAGCCCCAGCGCCCAACTGGCAAAATCGTATCCAATATTGTCGCGGCTGATGAGCCCATCGCATTCAATCTCCGCGTCGGCATGCGGTCGCCCGGAATTTCTCGAAGCGACGATGACGATGACCGTCAAGCCCTCATGTTTCAGAGATCGGATGTAATGAATGGTCGACTTGGGAAGGTATCCGTCCGGAGCGTATGCAACAAAAAGACATACGTTCTTGCCTCTCAAGCTTTCCGGTGCCCGCCATACTTCGTAATGGACTTCACGAACGTGCCGGTATTTACGGACGACCTCCGCCGATCGGAGCGGCTTGGCTGAGGCTTCGCTCGCGGCATCGCGGCCTTCCTTCTCACCGCGCAAGATATAATGCACCAGCGGATTCATTCCGGACGCGGCGACGTCGGGATTCTGTTTCAGATAAAATTTGGTATCGAAGAACGGACCCGGATTGCGCCCTTCGGCCGCGCCGTGTTCGAGATAATGGCGCGCGACGTCGATCGGCGTGTCGCGAAGGTCGGCATAGGTCTGGCGGTACCAGACCGGATCGACCAGCGGGGAGTTGTGCAGTAGCTCGATCTGTTCGGCCAGACGCCTTTCGGCTTCGGACTTACCTTTAGAAAAGCGTCGGAACATGCGCCCACCTTGTCACGCGGTTCGCACTCGACCCGGTCGAATTTTACGAAAACCCGTCAGCCCCGATTCCGCTTATCGCAATCCGGATTGACGGGCAAGCGACCCCCACCCCTAACCCCTCCCCACAAGGGGGAGGGGAACATGCGGATTGCTCAGGCGCGCGGCGCCGGCAGCCGGCCTTCGTGGCGGCCGTAGCGCAAATAATGGGCAAGCGGATTGAGGCCGTTGCCGCGCACGTCGGGATTGGTTTCGAGATAATAGAGGGTGTGGAAATCCGGCCCCGGATCGCGGCCCTCGCGGGCGCCGTATTGGAGGTAATGGAGCAGCGGGTTCTTGCCCGAGCGCCGCACGTCCTCGTAGCGCTCCAGGTACCAGCGGGTGTCGAAAAACGGGTTGGGCCGGTAGCCGCGCGCATAGCCTTCCGCCACATAGTGCTCGGCCGGCGCGCGGCCGCTTGCGGCGACTTCCGGATATTCGCTTAAGTACCATGCGGCATCGACGAGGCCGCTTTTGGCCAGCGTGCGCGCGGCGCGGCGCGATTCGGAGAACGGCCCGGCCAAGCTTACCGCCGACCAGCGGGCTTGCCTGCGCTCGCGGGCGGCCTTTGCCAGCGCAGCTTCGGCGTCGAGGAGCAGGCCACGCAGCGAGCTCAGCTGCGCCTGCGCGCGGTTTTCGCTTTCGGCGAGCGCGGCTGAGTGGATGGCGTCGACGGCCGAGGCGCGGTCGGCCGCGGCCTTTTCGACGCGGCGGATCTCGGCCGTGGCCCGCAGGAGTTCGTCCGAGAGGCGGGCATTGTCCGCGGTTTTGCCGTCGAGCGCCGTCTCAAGCTCGCGGATGCGCGCATCATGCGCAGCGGCGTCGTTGTGGCTGGCGCGCATAGTGCCGGCGAGCGCGGTCGTCAACTCGTCCTTCTCGCGCGCCGCGGCGAGCAGCGCCGCCTCGGCGCGGGCGACCTGGCCGGCGGCATAATGCAGTTCGCTCGACGACTCATTGATGCGCTCGACCTTGCGGCCGGCTTCCTGGCGCAATTCCTCGAGCGCCAATTCGAGGACGGCGATTTCGCCGCGCAGCGCCGGCAGCTCGGTCGCGGCCAGCGACAGCGCGTCTTGGCCTTCCTTGAGCCGTTCGGATATGCGGTGGCGCTCGGTCAAGGCTTGCGCGATTTCGGTCCGCGCGCCATCGAGCTCGCCGGCCAGACGCTGCACTTCGGCCTGGCTTTCACGCAGATAGAGCCGCGTCGCATCGATGTCGCGCGACAGCCGCTCGATGTCGCGGTCG
>PLTE01000121.1 GCA_003164375.1 Hyphomicrobiales bacterium
CGCCGAACATTTCCGACGCCGTCATGGCGTGAATGTCGAGCCCGTCGCGGAACGCCTGCTGCAGCGGTTCGATGCCGGCGATCTCGGCTAAGAGCCGCAGTTCGATCTGCGAGTAATCGGCCGATACCAGCTTGTGGCCGGGCGCGGCGACAAAGGCGCGGCGGATCTTGCGTCCGTCCTCGGTGCGCACCGGAATGTTCTGCAAATTCGGCTCCGACGACGACAGCCGGCCGGTGGTGGTCGAAGCCAGCGCATAACTCGTGTGCACGCGATGCGTCGCCGGATTGACGAAATTCGGCAGCGCGTCGGTATAAGTCGATTTCAGTTTCGACACCTGGCGCCAGTCGAGGATTTTCTGCGGCAGCGGGTGGCCTTGTTCGGCGAGCTCTTCAAGCAGCCGCGCGCCGGTCGCCCATTGCCCGGTCTTGGTCTTGGTGCCGCCGGGTAATTGCAGCTTGCCGAACAGAATGTCGCCGATCTGCTTCGGCGAGCCGACATTGACCGGCTCGCCGGCCAGCGTGTTGATCTCGGCTTGCAGGCTGGCTGCTTCCTGCGCGAATTCGCCGGACAGCCGCGCCAGCACATTGCGGTCGACCGAAATGCCGCGTCGCTCCATGTTGGCGAGCACGGAAAGGAGCGGCCGCTCCAGCGTTTCGTAGACGGTCAGCATGTGCTCGGCGGCGAGCCGGGGTTTGAGCACCTGCCACAACCGCAGCGTCACGTCGGCGTCCTCGGCGGCATATTCGGTCGCCTTGTCGATTTCGACGCAGTCGAAGGTGATCTTCGACTTGCCGGTCTTGGTGACCTCGTTGAAATCGATCGTCTGGTGATCGAAATAGCGCCGCGCCAAGGGATCGAGGCCATGATCGGAACGCCCGGCATCGATCACGTAAGACATCAGCATGGTGTCGTCGTAGGACGCAATCGCGATGCCGCGCACGGCGAAAATCTGCCAGTCGAATTTCAGGTTCTGGCCGATCTTGAGCACGCCCGCATCTTCCAGGAGCGGCTTGATGGCGGCGAGCGCTGTGCGTTCAGGAATCTGGTCGGGCGCGACCTCGCCCTGGAACAATCCGCCGCCGGCGCCGTCGCCGCCTTGCCGATGCGATAGCGGCACGTAGCACGCCTCGTTCGGCGCGAGCGCCAGCGAGAAGCCGCATAGCTGCGCCTGCATCGGATCGAGCGAGCTGGTCTCGGTGTCGATGGCGACCGTGCCGAGATCGCGCGCCCGCTCGATCCAGGCGTTGAGCCTCTCGAGGGTACGGACGGTCTCGTATTTGGAACGATCGAATTTTTGTTGGTGCGCGATCTCAAGACGTTTCGCCGCAAGCGCCTGCGGGGTGAGCGATCCAGCTGCGGGAGCGGGTGAACTGGGGGCCGGCTTGCTTGGAGCAGCCGACTTACCCTCACTGGACGCGCCTTGCGCGTCGTCCTCCCCCGCTTGCGGGGGACGAGAAGACATCGCGCCGCCCACCGCGAGCTTGCTATCCGGCTCGACCTCGTTCGCCTCGATGTCGGCGAATTCCGCCACGCGCCGCGTCAGCGACGAGAACTCCATCGCCTTGAGGAAGGCGATCAGCCGCTTGTAATCGGGCTCGTGCACCGCGAGGTCGCCGATCGGCACGGCAAGCTTCACGTGATCGTCGAGCGTGACCAGCTTCTTCGACAGCCGCGCCAGTTCGGCGTTCTCGATCAGCGATTGGCGGCGCTTCTCCTGCTTGATCTCAGGCGCGCGCTTTAGCAAAGTTTCGAGATCGCCGTACTCGCCGATCAGCTGCGCCGCGGTCTTTACGCCGATTCCCGGCACGCCCGGCACGTTGTCGGTGGAGTCGCCGATCAGCGCCTGGACTTCGATGACCTTTTCGGGCGGCACGCCGAATTTCTCCATCACCTCGGCGCGGCCGATCCGCTTGTCCTTCATGGTGTCGAACAAAGTGACGCGGTCGTTGACGAGCTGCATCAAATCCTTGTCCGAGGAAACAATAGTCGATGTGGCGCCGGCCTCGGTGGCCTGGCGTGCATAGGTCGCGATCAGGTCGTCGGCCTCAAAGCCCTTCTGCTCGAGGCAGGGCAGATCGAAGGCGTGCACCGCGTCGCGGATCAGCGGAAATTGCGGCCGCAAGTCGTCGGACGCCTCCGGGCGGTGCGCCTTGTATTCGGCATACATATCGTTGCGGAAGGTGTGCTCGGAGAGATCGAACACCACCGCGAGGTGGGTCGGCTTGTCCGCTGCCCCCATGTCGCGCAAAAGCTTCCACAGCATGTTGCAGAAGCCGAACACGGCATTGAGCTGCAGCCCGTCTGATTTGCGGGTGATCGGCGGCAGCGCGTGATAGGCGCGGAAAATGTAGCCGGAACCGTCGACCAGGAAGACGTGGTCGCCGGGGCCGACGGGACGAAGGGGCTGGGTCATCGGGCGAGTTTAGACAAGGATGGGGGCGGGGGCTATTCGCGGTCCGGGTATAATTTGTTGACGTACTACGTGTAGCGTAGTACGGATATGCATGATCAAGAGCTGGGCGAACAGC
>PLTE01000153.1 GCA_003164375.1 Hyphomicrobiales bacterium
CCACAGACCTTCGAGAACGTCCCGACTTTGTGGCGTGCCAATTTTCCAGTGCCGCGACACGACGGGCAGAAATATGACCGCGGCCACGCGGTGGTCGTATCCGGTCCGTTATGGTCGACCGGAGCGGCTCGCCTCGCGGCGCGTGGCGCGCTACGTGCCGGGGCGGGCTTGGTGACGTTGGCGAGCCCACGCGAGGCTTTGGCAGTCAATGCGGCTGCAAACCTCGCGATTATGGTGCGGCCGGTCGACGGCGCTGCCGAACTCACCACATTCTTCGCCGACCGGCGGTTGAATTCGGTGGCGATCGGACCCGGCATCGGCGTTGACGAGGCGACCTGCGATCTGGTGCTTGCGGCGCTCGCCGGCGACCGCGCTGTTGTGCTCGACGCCGACGCGATAACAAGCTTTGCGAAACAGCCACACCGCCTCGCCCAAGCTCTCAAAGGGCGTGGGCAGCGAGCCACGATCCTGACGCCACATGAAGGTGAATTCTTACGTTTTTTCGGAGCCTTGAACGAGAAAACTAAAGTCGGGTCGAAACTGGAAAGAGCGCGATTTGCAGCAGCGCTCACGGGTTCGACCGTGCTGATCAAGGGTGCCGATACGGTGGTCGCGGCGCCCGACGGGCGTGCGACTATTGCCGGGAATGCGCCGGCCTATCTTGCCACCGCCGGTGCTGGCGATGTGCTGACCGGCATCACCGCGGGCCTTTTGGCCCAAGGCATGCCGGCCTTCGAAGCGGCAAGCGCTGCCGTGTGGGTGCACGGTGAAGCCGCTGCGGGTTTTGGGCCCGGTCTTATCTCCGAGGATCTGCCGGACATGCTGCCGAAGGTGTATCGAGCGCTGCTCGGCTGAGATCATGTCACCTCGAACCAGCCGGCGGTTTCGCCGGCAACGCCATCGATGCGCCACTTGCCGGAATTGTCGGCGACGAAGGCGATTCTGACACTGCTTCCTGCCGCGATCGGCAATGTATCGAGCCAAAACGGCTTCCAGCCGTCGTCGCGAGCATCTAACAGACGAAAGTGATGTCCGTGCAGATGAATATATTTGTTTTCTGATGTAGGATTTGAGATCCCGAGCAGCACCGTCCTGGCGCGCTTGACCGTGAACAAGGGCGCGGTCCCGTGGCCGGTTTCGCGTGCCGCAGTCCGGCCGATGGCGGTGTCGAAACGAAGGGCGGCCGGAAAATCCATGCGCTCCGGCAGCGGATTGGGCGGCAGGGCTTTCGGCTCGTCCCGCGGCGCCGACCGGTTTGCAGCCCCAGCATCGCAGACGATGCGCGCAATTGGGAAATCGGCCTTCCTGCCATCGATGAGTATGGGCGCGGTGGCGCCGGGGGCGAGGGTGCAATCTACGAACACATCGATCCGATTGCCTGGGCCGAGCAACAGGCGGCCCTCGCGCGCCGCGAACGGCTCGGCGGGCTCACCGTCGGTCGCCACGACGAAGGTGCGCAGCCCGACAACGTGGAGACCGATAATCCGGTCGTCGGTCGCATTGATGAGGCGAAGCCGCAGCCGCTCGTTGGCCCGGGCGCCGATGTCGAAACTCGTGGCGCCGTTGACTGTGACGGGCGCGTCGTCTTGTGACGGCGAAATTGGCGCGCCGTCGGTTGCGCTTGGAGCGGCGAGGATCAGCGTCAGATCGCGATCGACGTCGACCGGTTCGGCTTCGGTAACGATCAGGGCGCCATAGAGCTCGTGCCGCCTTCGGTCTGACGCATGGATCCCATCTGGCGGATGGTACCAATAGGTGCCGGCGTCAGGGGCACTGAATCGGTAGTCGAAGCTTTCGCCCGGCGCGACCGGCGATTGCGTGAGCGGCGGCGTGCCATCCATCGCATTGCTGAGCCGCACACCATGCCAATGTACAGCTGTGGGTTCCGCTAACTCGTTGACCAGGCGGATGCGGAGTTCCTCGCCGCGTCGGACCTGCAACGGCGGTCCAGGTACCATGCCATCATAGCCCGATGTGGTGACGCGCAGCAGGCGCGTGTCGCCGGGCGGCGACGCAGCGTGCGGCCGCGTTGGGACTACGAGTGCGGCACAAGTCGCGGCAAGCGTGCCGGATATCAGGCGGCGACGCGACAGCGGGGAGGGGGCTTTGCGAATCGTCCTGCCTCTAAGGCCTAGTTCGGGCAGCCTCGCGGGACAGCCTTGTCATTGCAAGCGCGCGGAAAGCCGGGCTATTTTTATAGTGTACCACCTGTTTTGCGTGATATAAGCCGCGCCACCGGGCCGCTCAGCGCGTCGCGGGCGTGGCGGAACTGGTAGACGCGCGGGATTTAGGTTCCCGTGACGAAAGTCGTGGGGGTTCGACTCCCTCCGCCCGCACCAGCCGGGCGGCTTTTCCAAAACTTGGCCGGACGCGGTGGGATCAGCCATCGGTTCGCGCCGTCAAGATTAGGCCACAAGGGCCGTGACTCAAGGGCGATGACAGAGTAGTGCCGATGCAAGTAACTGAAACTGCCGCTGCGGGTCTCAAACGCGAATATCGCGTTGTCGTTCCCGCCACCGACCTGGAAGCCAAGGTCAACGAGCGTCTCGACGACCTCAAGGGCCGGGTGCAGCTCAAGGGCTTTCGGCCCGGCAAGGTGCCGGTCGCGCATCTCAAGCGGCTGTACGGTAAATCCGCCATGGCCGAGGTGATCGAAGCGGCGGTACGCGAAGCCAATACCAAGATCGTCAACGACGGCGGCTTCAAGCTTGCTACCGAACCGAAAGTGGTTTTGCCGACAGAGGAAGGCGCCGTCGAAGAGGTTATTACCGGCAAATCGGACCTCGCTTATACGGTCGAGATGGAGATCGTGCCACCGATTACGCTTGCCGATTTCAAAAGCCTCAAGCTCGAACGGCAGGTGGCGCCGGTAGAAGATTCCGAGGTCGATCAGGCGCTGCAAACGCTCGCCGATCAGAACCGGCCATTCGGCGCCAAAACCGATGCCAATGCCGGTGCGGCGGAGAAGGGCGATCGCGTCATTATTTCGTTCCAAGGCAGCTTGGCCGGGCAGCCGTTCGAGGGCGGCTCAGGTGAGGATGTCCCGGTGGTGCTCGGCTCCGGCCAATTCATTCCCGGCTTTGAGGATCATCTGATCGGCATCAAGGCCGGCGAAAGCCGGACCTTCGACGTCGAGTTCCCGGATAATTATCAGTCACCAGCATTAGCCGGCAAAGAGGTAACCTTCGCAGTCACTGCAAAAGCGGTGGAAGCGCCGAGCCCGGTCAGCGTCGACGACGAGTTCGCCAAGACACTCGGGCTCGAATCGCTCACCAAGCTGCGCGAGGCGCTGACCGAGCGCACCGAGCGCGAGCATGCTGCCGCGTCGCGCCAGAAGATCAAGCGGGCTCTGCTCGATCAGCTTGACGAGCGCCACAAATTCGAGCCGCCGCCCTCGCTGGTGGACGAGGAATTCAATAACGTCTGGTCGTCGATCGAGAACGACCTCAAGCAGCAAGGCCGTACCTTCACCGACGAAGGAACCACCGAGGAAAAAGCCCGCGCCGAGTACCGCGGAATCGCTGAGCGTCGGGTACGGCTCGGTCTCGTGATTGCGGAAATTGGCGAGAAGAACAATATTAAGGTCACGGACGAGCAGTTGAGCCAGGCGGTCGTCTCACAAGCCAGAATGGTTCCCGGGCAAGAGCAGCGGGTGTGGGAGTATTATCGCAATAATCCTGGCGCGCTTGCCGGTTTGCGCGCGCCCTTGTTCGAGGACAAGGTGGTCGATTTCCTGCTCGAACTGGCGGATGTGACGGAAAAGCAGGTTTCGCGGGAAGAGTTGTTCAAGGACGAAGACGTGGGGAATTGAGGCCGCAGACGTTAGGAACTAGGGAATCCCACGTCTTGCCGCGGGGATTTCCGCACATATCTGCGGTAGCTAAAAGAGAAGAATGGCCGTACCGAGTGGCAAGACGGACTCGGCAAGCCGGCCGACTCAAGCCACAGTGCGGAGCAGTAAGCCCAGTGACCGTTTGCCCAGCCAAGTAACTAGCCCAGGTGACTTTGCCCTGGCGACTTGGCCCGGGTGACTCAAGACCAGGTGAGCCATGCGCGATCCGAAAGAAATGTACATGAACTATCTTGTCCCCATGGTGGTCGAACAGACCAACCGCGGGGAGCGCGCCTACGATATCTATTCGCGGCTGCTCAAAGAGCGGATCATTTTCATCACCGGTCCGATCGAAGACGGCATGGCCTCGCTGGTGGTCGCCCAGCTGCTGTTTCTCGAGGCAGAAAATCCGAAAAAAGAAGTGTCGATGTACATCAACTCGCCTGGTGGGGTCGTCACCTCGGGCCTGGCAATTTATGACACGATGCAGTTCATTCGCCCCGCGGTTTCGACCCTGTGTACCGGGCAGGCGGCGTCGATGGGCTCGCTGCTACTAGCCGCCGGCGCCAAGGATCTGCGCTTTGCGCTCCCGAATGCCCGTATCATGGTGCACCAGCCGTCCGGCGGGTTCCAGGGCCAGGCGACCGACATCATGCTGCACGCGCAAGAAATTTTGAACATGAAGCGGCGTTTGAACGAAATCTACGTAAAACACACCGGTCAGCCGCTGAAAAGGATCGAGGATGCGCTGGAACGCGACATGTTCCTTACAGCGGATATGGCTAAGGATTTCGGTATCATCGACAAAGTTATTGAGAAACGGCCGGAGGAACCGGGCCTGAAGTCCGAGCCCATCCTTAAGGGGGTAAGCTAGCCAAAGCGCATCCACCGCCATGAAATGGGCCGATTCGTCAGTCCAAAGCGGGGTCCCGGCCTTAGGTCAAGCGTTTTCTCGACAGTGTGATCCGGAAAACACACTGGTGCAAACTCGCGTTATCGTTAATGGATTCTTGATTGGCACGCCGCTAGCATGTCGACTTGTGCGGGATGGCCGGGTGTTGTCAGGTCGAGGTCCGGTACGGTCGTGGAACGCGGGTGGTGCTACGAAATCTTAGCGCAGTGCTTCGTAAGCTATCGTGTTGAGGTGCTGCCCTCGTGAATACGGAGAATGGAATGAGCAAGGTTGGCGGCGGCGACTCCAAGAACACGCTCTACTGCTCGTTCTGCGGCAAGAGCCAGCACGAAGTGCGCAAGCTCATTGCCGGCCCGACCGTCTTCATATGCGACGAGTGCGTCGAACTGTGCATGGACATCATTCGCGAGGAAAACAAATCCTCGCTGGTGAAGTCGCGCGACGGTATCCCGACGCCGCGGGAGATCCGCAAGGTTCTCGACGACTACGTCATAGGCCAGGACCACGCCAAAAAGGTGCTCTCGGTCGCCGTCCACAACCACTACAAGCGGCTCAATCACCAGAGCAAGCATAACGACGTCGAGCTGGCCAAGTCGAACATTCTCCTGATTGGCCCGACCGGCTCCGGCAAGACGCTGTTGGCGCAGACACTGGCGCGCATCCTCGATGTGCCGTTCACGATGGCGGACGCCACCACGCTGACGGAAGCC
>PLTE01000430.1 GCA_003164375.1 Hyphomicrobiales bacterium
GATTTGCCGACGCCGCCCTTGCCCGAGGCGACAGCGACGATGGTTTTCACCCGGGCGATTCCGGACTCGGCGGCATCGGCCGATTTTTCGGCGGTGAGGGTGACGATGGCGGCGGCGACCCCGGGCAGGGCGGCGAGGGCGGCTTGCGCTGCACGGCGCATCGGCTCGCTGGCCTGCGCGAGCTCCGGCGCGACCGCGAGAGTGACATAAACCTTGTCCTCGAGGATGCTGATCCCGGCCAATGCGCCGCTGTCAGGCAGCGGTGTGCGATTGTCCGGCCCGGCGACAGATTTCAGCGCTTCGACAACTTGCTCTCGCGTAGCCATGTTTCCTCCGAATTTTCGTTTTTTGTTTACGGTGCGATCAGGACGAGCGCGCCGCGATAGATGACATAAAGACCGACGCCGGCGACCAGCGCGGCGAAGATCCGCGTCAGCGTCTCCTTGCGGGCGCTGATGCGTCGCGACAGCACACCGCCGAAATAGCCGCCGACCACGCCGCCAGCCAACAGCAGAGTTGCGACGCGCCAGTCGACGAGCCCAGACAGGGCGTAATTGGCGGCTGTGGCGGCGCCGAAGACGCTGACCGAAACCAGCGATGAGCCGATGGCCGAAATCATAGGCATGTGGGTCGCCGCGAGTATGCCGGGCACGACCAAAAAGCCGCCGCCAATACCGAAGAAGCCGGCCAGCATTCCGACCGTCAGGCCAAAAAAAATCAGCGCCGGCGCCATGCCCCGCGCATTGGCTGGGGTCATGCGCACATCCGGATTGGGGACCGTCGGTTTTTTGAACGCCATTTGCGCCGCCACGACCAGCATCAATATGCCGAACAGCAGCAGCAGTTTCTGGCCGTCGAAGACCTTGCCGAGAGACGAACCGATGGTCGCGCCGACCACGCCGGCGGTGGCGAAGACTATGGCGCAGGGCCATTTCACATTGCCGGCGCGGGCGTGGCCAACCAGGTTGAACAGAGCGTTGATCGCCACCGCCGTGGCGCCGGTGCCGATGGCGACATGCGGGTCGCTCACGCCGACGAAATAGACCAGCAGCGGCGTGGCGAAGACTGAGCCGCCGCCGCCGATCAGGCCGAGGACAAAGCCGACAATCCCACCGGAAAGAAGCGCGGCGACATCGCTGAATGAAAAAGGCAAGGATCGCTCCAGCGGCGCGAGGCGGAGATATATCGCTGGAATGGAATATATCGAGGCGCGTACGCCGGGGTCAAGAACGCAAAAGCCCTTTCAGGCGCGGCAAGGCGACCGCGACTGTGGCGCCGAAAGCGCAGTGCCCGAAAAAGACCCGCAAACGGCCAAGTATCTCTGTGCGAATACGAATTCGCATGTGAGAATATAAAAAAATTCGTTCGCTCCGACACGCATGATTTCGGCGGCGCTCGCATCACGGGGGGAAATCAATGACGCTGAACCGGAAGCTTCATCTGCGCGCGAGCGTCTGCATTCTGGCGCTCTGCGCGGCGGCCACGGGAGCCCAGGCGACAGACGGCTATTTCGTCGAGGGCGCCAGCGCCCGCGAACAGGCGCTGGGCGGCGCCGGCAGCGCCAATCCGGGCGATTCGCTGACCAACGCCAACAATCCCGCAGGCCTTGTCGATGTCGGCCATCAGATCAACGGCGATATTTCGGCCTTTGCGCCGACGCGCGGCTATAACGCTTCCGGGACCATGCTGACTGCGCCCGGCGCCGTGAGCAGCGGTCGTGATATTTTCGCCATTCCCACCCTCGGTTATGCGGTTCCGCTCAGCGCCGATTCGGCCTTGGGCGCTTCGATGGTCGCCAATGGCGGCATGAACACGAGCTATTCCGGCGCGATTCCCAATGCGGTTTGCGCGGGATACCATTCGCCGATGCAGGGCGTCTTCTGCGGCGGCCGCGCTGGCGTCGATCTCAACCAGGCCTTGATCTCGATCGGCTATGCACAGCGTTTCGGCAATCTCTCGGTCGGCGTGGCGCCGATCCTGGCGGTCCAGATGTTCTCGGCCTATGGCCTCGGCGCGATGGGCATGTTCGGCCTGTCGTCCAATCCGGCCGAGCTGACCAATCATTCGCCGTCCTATTCGGTCGGCGGCGGCGTGCGCGCCGGCGCGCTCTACAAGGTCAGCGAGCAGTTTTCCATCGCGGTCACCGGCTCGACCCCGCTGTGGATGAGCCCGTTCCAGAACTATAGCGGCCTGTTCGCGGGCGCCGGCAGCTTCAACATTCCCGGCACAGTGGGAACCGGCGTCGCCTATCGCATCACGCCCGACGTCACAATCATGGCGGACTACAAGCGTATTTTCTATTCCGGCGTGAAATCCGTCGCCGACGCGATGGCGCCGATGGGGCCGGGCTCGCTCGGCACGGCCAATGGCCCGGGCTTCGGCTGGCGCGACGTCGATGTCGTTTCGCTGGGCGTGGAGTGGAAATACAGCAAGCAACTGACCCTGCGCGCCGGCTATTCGCATAACACCCAGCCGGTGACCGCCGCCAATGTGATGCTCAACATCATGGCGCCCGGCGTCATTACCGACCATATCAGCGCCGGCATGACCTGGAATTGCAACCGCAATTCCTCTATCGATTTCGCGGCGGTCTTTGCGCCGCGCCAGAGCGTGACCGGACAGGAATATTTCCCCGGCCTCGGCTATGTGCCGGGCTCGAAGATCAGCATCTATCTCTCGGAGTTCCAGGCGACGCTTGGCTACACCTATCATTTCGGCGCGCCGGAGCCGGTCGCGGTCGCCGCAAAATATTGAGGTCGCCCCTCGATGAACTGGACAAGGCCGGCGCAAGCCGGCCTTTTTTTATGCCGAAGGGCAACATTAATCCAGATCAACACGGGCGAGGGCCGAAGCATCTACACATGAACACATCCGAATAGGTGTCGCATGTCAGATGGGCGTCCAATACTGCTGCTCGGAATTGGCAATGTCCTGTTGCAGGACGATGGCGTGGGCGTCCATGCGGTCAATTCCTTCGCAATACTGGACGCGAATCGCATCCGCCTGTGCGACGGGGGCACGCTCGGCCTGTCGCTGTTGCCGGAAGTCGAGGCTTGTAGCGGACTGATCGTCCTTGACGCCGCGATGATCGGCGAGGCGCCCGGCGTGGTCAAAACCTTCGTCGGCGACGCCATGGACGCCCAGCTCGCGGGCAAGAAATTCTCGGTGCATGAACTGGCTTTGTATGACCTGCTGGCCGCAGCCGATCTGCTCGGCGGCAAGCCGGCGCGTCGCGCTTTGATCGGCGCCCAGCCGCAATGCGTCGATTGGGGGCTCGATCCCACACCAGCTCTGGCGGCGGCCATTCCGATAATGCAGGCGGCGGCGCGCGGCTTGATCGGGAGCTGGACGTCATGACTTCCGCCTGTCTCGCCCAACAGGCGCAAAATGACGCGATGGTCGATGCGCTGTTGCGGGAGATTCTCGTCGGGCTCAAACATTTCGCCGCCACTGGCGACTCCGTCTCCATCGATCTCGGGGGCTTGCCGATGTCCGGGCGCGACCGCGCGGCCCTGGATGTGTTTCTCGACGCTGGCGAGGTCCGCGCGACGATCGAAACCGTCGGCCGATCCGAGGTCTGGGAGACGCGTTTCAGCGGCGTCTGGCGGGTGCGGCATTTCGCCGACGATCAGATCGCCGTCGATCTGATCGAGATCGCGGCCTGCCCGAAAATTCTCAGCGCCGACCAGCGCGACGCCCAGGGATCCGCGCGTCGGCTTGAAGAGGCGCTCGACGAAAAAATCGCCAAGACGGAGATTTCGCATGAAACATGACGAAACCCTGGACGCTCTGATCGAGCGTCGCGGCGTCTCGCGCCGGGCCTTTTTGAAATATGCCTCCTATGTCGCCACGTTGATGGCTTTGCCGCCCGGCTCGGCGGCCGCTTTGGCCGAAGGGCTGGCCAAGGCGAAGCGTCAATCTGTCATCTGGCTGTCGTTCCAGGAATGCACCGGCTGCACGGAATCGATCACCCGTTCGTCCAGTCCGACGCTGGAAAATCTGATCTTCAATTTCATATCTCTCGACTATCACCACACCTTGATGGCGGTGTCGGGCGAGGCGGCGGAACGGGCGCGCGTCGAGGCGATGCAGGCCAACAAGGGCAAATATATCGTCGTGGTCGATGGGGCCGTCCCAACAAAAGACGGCGGCGTCTATTCGACCATAGCGGGCGTCAGCAATCTGCAAATGCTTGAAGAGACATTGCGCGACGCCTACGCCGTCGTGGCGGTGGGAACCTGCGCAGCCTTTGGCGGCATTCCCAAAGCCGATCCCAATCCGACCGGCGCTGTCGCCATTTCCGAACTGTCCGGCGGCAAGCCGCTGATCAACATTCCCGGCTGCCCGCCCATTCCCGAGGCGATGACCGGGGTTCTGTCCTATGTGCTGTCCTTCGGCAAACTGCCAGAACTGGACCACTTCGGCCGCCCCAAAGCTTTTTACGGCGAGACCATCCATGATCGCTGCTATCGCCGGCCATTCTACGAGCGCGGCCTGTTCGCCGACGGTTTTGACGACGAGGGCGCCCGGCAGGGCTATTGCCTCTACAAGCTCGGCTGCAAAGGCCCAACCACCTACAACGCTTGCGCCACGCTCAAATGGAATGGCGGCGTCTCCTTCCCGATTCAATCAGGCCACGGCTGCCTTGGCTGTTCGGAGCCGGATTTCTGGGACCGGGGCGGCTTTTATCGGCCGCTGCCGACGCCGCTCGGGGCGATGGGCCCGGCTTTGGCCGGCGCGGCGATCGCTGGCGCAGCCCTGGGGATCGGCGCCGCCGTCGCCGCCCGCAGCCATCGGAACGGCGCTTCCGCCACCACCGGAAAAGACAAGGAATGAGCCATGGATCTCCTCGCCTTCGCACGCGGTCCGGCTTTGACTTTCGCGTTGGCCGTCTTCGTCCTGGGAAGCCTGTGGCGGTTGATCGGAATCCTGGCTCTGCCGCCGTGGCGGGATCTGTCGCCGGCGCGTGAGGGCGCGCCGCCGGACTGGCTCGCCGCGCTGCAAGGCATTTTCGGCAAGATGATTCCGCACAAGACTTTTCTCAAAGGCGGGATGTTCGCAATCGTCAATGGCTATGTCTTCCATATTGGCTTGGCGATCTGCGTCTTCGCATTCGCGCCGCACATCCTGTTCCTGAAAAGCCTGTTCGGACTGAGCTGGCCGGGGCTGCCGAACGGCTTGGTCTTCGCTGTCGGCGCGCTGACCGCCGGTTCGCTGCTGGCGGCTCTGGCCTATCGCCTGACGAGCCCGGTGCTGAAACTGATTTCGCGCGGCGACGATTACGTCTCCTGGTTGCTGACCTTTCTCCCGGTCATCACCGGCCTCGCGGCGGCGAGCCATATCGGCGCGCGTTACGAGACCCTGCTGGCGCTGCATGTGCTGAGCATCTGCGCTTTCCTGATCTGGTTCCCCTTCGGCAAGCTTATGCACGCTGTCCTGTTCGTGTTCTCGCGCGGCGCGACCGGCATCCGCTTCCGGCACAGAGGAGCGCAATTATGACCGCCAAGACCACTGCCTCCGGAATAGCCTACGACGTGCAGGGCGACCGACCCGACGTCGAGCGGCGCGACGCCGCCTTGCAGGCCTTTGTGCGCGACTTCGCCGCGACCGCAGCGATCCACATGGAATCCTGCCTGCGTTGCGGTATGTGCGCCACGGCCTGCCAGTACTATGTGACCACAGCCGATCCGAAATATACGCCGATCAACAAGCTGAAACCGTTCGAGCAGGCCTATCATCGCCATGTCGGGCCGTTCGCGCCTGTCTATCGGTTCCTCGGCCTCTCGGCCAATGTCGGCATCGACATGCTGCAGGAATGGGAAGCCCTGCTGTTCGACGCTTGCAGCCTGTGCGGGCGCTGTACTCTCGCCTGTCCGATGGGAATCGACATTGCCGAACTGATCAAGGAAGCTCGGCACGGCATGTACATGGCGGGCCTCGTGCCGGACCGCCTGGAGCTGATGGACCGCACCGCCAAGGCATGGGGCAGCCCGGCGACGCCCGCCGACGACTTCGCCGACATCATCCGCGAAGCCGGCGAAGCCAATCACGTTCCGGTGAATGTCGATCTGCCCAAGGCGGATTACGTCATCACCACCGCGCCGGCCGAACTGACCGAACACACCAAGGCGCTGACCGACATCGCCAAGATCCTCAACAAAATGGGCCTGAACTGGACCTATAGCAGCGAGGGATTCGAGGCTTCGAACATTGGCTATATCAATGGCGACCTCGAGCTTCAGGAAAAGATGACGCGGAAGATGATCGACAATGCGCTCGCCATTGGCGCGCATACGCTCATCCTGCCGGAATGCGGCCATGCCTATGGCGCAGCCCGCTGGGAAGCGGCGCGCTGGTATGGCAAGGAGATTCCGCTGCGCATCATCCATATGACGGAGTTTCTCGGCGAGTCGGTCGCCAGCGGCAAGATCAAGCTCAAGCCGATTGGCGAAACCGCGACTTTCCATGATCCCTGCCAACTGGCGCGGCGCGGCGGCGTCACCGAGGCGCCGCGCGCGGTGCTGAAGGCGCTCGGGCTCGAGTTGACCGAGTTGCAGGATCACGGCGCGCTCGGCTGGTGTTGTGGCGGCGGCGGCGGCGTGGTGTCGAACGTGCGCGCCGACCCGCTGCGCTTCAAGGCCTTCGAACTGAAAAAGCAGCAAGTCGAGGCTACCAACACGCAGCATTTCGTCACGGCCTGCGGCCAGTGCCGCATCACCCTGACGCTCGGCGCGAAGAAATTCAAATGGGACCGGAAGGTCGAGAGTCTGCTGGAACTGGTCGCCGATAATCTGGAAGATTGAGGACAACCCCATGAACAAACGCATTGTCGTGGACCCGATCACCCGGATCGAGGGCCATTTGCGCATCGAAGCGGAATTGGGCGAGGACGGCGCGATCAAGAGCGCCTATTCCTCGGGCACGATGGTGCGCGGCATCGAGCTGATCCTTAAAGGACGCGATCCGCGCGAGGCCTGGGCCTTCGCGCAGCGCATCTGTGGAGTCTGCACGCTGGTGCATGGGCTCGCATCGGTGCGCGCCGTTGAAAACGCGCTTGGCTATGACATTCCGGCCAATGCCCAGCTGATCCGCAACCTGATGGTCGGCGCGCAATATGTGCACGACCATGTCATGCATTTCTACCACCTGCATGCGCTGGACTGGGTCGATGTGGTTTCGGCGCTGAAGGCCGATCCCAAGGCGACGTCGGAACTCGCGCAATCCATATCTTCTTACGCCAAGTCCAGCCCCGGCTATTTCGCCGACGTGCAGAAGAAGGTGAAGACATTCGTCGAAAGCGGCCAGCTCGGCATTTTTGCCAATGGGTTCTGGGGGCATCCCGAATACAGGCTGCCGCCGGAAGCCAATCTGATGGCTCTGGCGCATTATCTCGAAGCGCTCGCCTGGCAGCGCGACGTGGTGCAAATCCACACGATTTTCGGGGGCAAGAATCCCCATCCGAATTTTCTCGTTGGAGGCGTTCCCGCGCCTCTCAGCGCCGGGCCTGGAACTGCGGGCGATGGCAGCGCCTCCACGGCGGTCAATATCGTCACGCTCAACCAGGTGCGCGCCATCATCAAGTCGATGCGCGATTTCGTCGAGCAGGTCTATATTCCCGACACACTGGCGATCGCGGGTTTCTACAAGGACTGGTTCGCGCGCGGCGAGGGCCTCGGCAATTTCATGACCTATGGCGATTTCCCCGCCGACGGCCATGCAAAAAATTCATCGCTGCTCATTCCCGCGGGCGTGATCCTCAATCGCGACCTGAGCCATATCGAGCCGGTCGATCTCAACGATCCCCAGCAAATCCAGGAATTCGCCGCTCATTCCTGGTATGAATACAGCGTCGGAAAAGAGGCTGGCCTGCATCCTTACGTCGGCGAAACCAATCTGGCCTACAGCGGCCCCAAGCCGCCCTATGAACAGCTCGACGTGGAAAAGTCCTATTCATGGCTGAAAGCGCCACGCTGGCGCAACAAGGCGGTGGAAGTTGGGCCGCTGGCGCGTGTGCTGATGCTTTACGCCAAGGGCCACGAACAGACGCGCGAACTCACCGATGGCGCGCTGAAAAAACTCGACTTGCCGCTGACTGCGATGTTCTCGACGATGGGCCGCACAGCGGCCCGCGCGCTGGAAACCAAAATCATCGCCGACCAGATGGACGGCTGGCTCGACTCGCTGCTCGCCAACATCAACAGAGGCGAGGTCAGCGTCCATAACAACGTGCTGTGGGACCCGGCGACCTGGCCAGCGAAGGCGCGCGGCGTTGGTTTTATGGAAGCGCCGCGCGGCGCTCTCGCGCATTGGGTGGTCATCAAGGACGGCAAGATCGAGAATTATCAGGCGGTGGTGCCGAGCACCTGGAATGCCGGCCCGCGCGACGCGACCGGCCAAAGCGGCGCCTATGAGGCGGCGCTCGCCGACCGCCACCAGCTGGCCGATGCGAAACAGCCGCTGGAAATCCAGCGCACCATCCACAGTTTCGATCCCTGCCTCGCCTGCGCGGTGCATGTGGTCGATCCGGACGGCGCAGAGCTGGTGTCGATCGAAGTGACGTAGAACGTTCCTGCGCGGTTTTTTGCGGCGCCGCGCCAAAAGGTCTGCGTTTTGGCTCAGCCCGTGCTCCAGACGCGCGGGCGGCGCATGCCCGCGATTTTGCACGCCTGTCCGACGTAGCCATAAGGGAAAAGCTCAAACAAGCGATTTCGCCCGGCTCCGTTTGGAAACTAATTCCTTGTGGTGGCGCAAATTCTATGCCGCGCGTTGGCCACTCCTCGGGTTGCGCTACGACGTCGCCGGTTTCGTCATCTCGCATCCCCGCCAGCCCAGGGAGGGCGAGGTGGCAAAGGATTTCTCCAGCCCGTACGACAAGCCTGTGGATTGCCCGTGGGGTCCATAGGCCGACTCGTTTTCTGGCGCAGCCCAAGTTGAAGCGTGTTCGTGGGGCTCGCAGTTGATGGCGATGGTCTCGGTATGGCCCTACGCGGACCTCGGCCAATGCGCATTACAGGCACAAGAACCGTTGGGCGCCATCGTTGACCAATCAGTCATGGCCGTTTCGTCACTCCAAATGGCAACGCTGTATCAGCTTGGCCTTCGGATGCTCGGCTGGCGTTAAACTTTGATTTGATATATAGCTTTTTCGGCCGCGCCTTTCTCGACGTCCTCGATGGCGTGACCATCGCTGAAATGGCGGCGAACAGGGACGAAGTGTATAGCGCCCTGAATCATGACTGGACTCAACATCGGCCGCGTTTACAAGTGGTCGCAACCTGATTTGGGACGTTTGCACATGTTTGGCTGGCTGTTTGGATCCGGAAGCGACTTCAAGACCTTCAATCCCGGTGAATTGCGCGATTTGCTGCGCGAGAAGGGCGCGCCCTATGTTCTGGTCGATGTGCGCGAGGACAATGAATGGGCTAGCGGCCGCATTCCCGGCGCAATCCATGTCCCGCTGTCGCGTTTCGCCCAGGCCGCCGCGAAAATCCCGACGGGCAAGCAGATCATCTTCTACTGCCAGTCCGGCATGAGGTCGAAAAGCGCACTAAAGCTCGCCAAAAACCTCGGATTATCGGCGGAAGGCCATCTCGGCGGCGGCATATCCGGCTGGCGGCGTTATGACATGCCGGTCACGCGCTGACGCCATTGGCGGCGAGCCAGCGAATGATCGCATTGGCGTCAACTGTCCCAGCCTGACGCGCAATCTCGCGTCCGTTGCGGATCAAAATCAGGCTCGGAATCGACTTGATGGCGAATTGTCCCGCCGTCTCGCGCAGATGCTCCGTATCGACTTTGAGGCAGCGCACTTGCGTCTCCAGCCTCTGCGCGGCGGCGGCGAATTGCGGCGCCATCGCTTTGCAGGGCGAACACCAGTCGGCCCAGAAATCCACGAGGATAGGCAGACTGGTTCGCGCGACGTGCCGCGCGAAATCCGCGTCGCTGCGCGCAATTATCACGCCGGCGAACAGAGCTGAACCGCAGGCGCCGCAATCCGGCCTCTTGCCCTGCTCCAGCTTT
>PLTE01000029.1 GCA_003164375.1 Hyphomicrobiales bacterium
CCGCCATTGTCGCAGCGTAAGCTGTGACCAGCGCGTCGGGTGTGCCGGCAATCGGTGCAGGCGAACCGTCGCTGCACGGGAGCGAGGGTCTTTTCAGCCGCGCCCGCGTGTAAATGTAAACAACAGCCAGCCGACGGCGGCGCCGCCAGCGAGCAATGCTCCCACTTCGGCCGTTCGTCCGGGCAGCAGCACGGTCAGGAGCGCGAGCGCCGCAAGCAGGAGATTGATCGCGAAGACGCGCCCCACCACGTCGATCACGGTGAAGCCGCGGTCGGTGGCGCGCTGATAGAAATGCGTGCGGTGCGCCTGCCAGATACGCTCGCCGTTGCCGAGCCGGCGCAACAGCGTGATGGTGCTGTCGGCGAGATAGTATAATGGCAACAACAGCGCCGCGGCGCGGCCGCCATTGCCGGCAAGGAGAACGAGTAGCCAACCGAGGACGAGCCCGATCGGCAGGCTGCCGACATCGCCAAGGAACAGCTTTGCCACCGGGCGATTGAAATAGCCAAATCCGACCATGGCGCCGCAAAGGCCGAGGCTCACGACCACGGCCTGCGGCGGTAGAATGCCCAAGAAGCCGATCGCCGCCAGCGCCGCCGTCAGCGGGACGACTTCCGCCGCCGTCATCCAGTCAAGCCCATCCATGAAGTTCACGAGATTGACGAACCACAGTCCGCCGATCACAAGCAGAATGCGCTCCGCCCACCACGGCAAAATGGGTAAGACGCGCAGTTCCGCCGGCAGGGCATAGATGACCGCCGCGACCGCCAGTGTCTGTAGCAACAGCCGTGGTGCGACGTCGATCGGGCGGAAATCGGCCATGGCGCCCACGCCCGCCATCAGAATGACGGCGGCGATAAGCACCACCGGCGGCGCAGCGCTCGCGGCCCCGGCCGGCAGGAAATAGGAGGCGAAAAACGAGGCACTATAGGCTGCGGCAATCGTTGCCACGACAACCGCGATGCCACCGCCTTGCGGGGTGGGCACCTGATGCGATGAACGGGCGTTGGGCTTCGCCAATACGTAGCGTTGCAGCCAAGGTCTTATGAGGACGATAAGACTGGCGCAGGCAATCGCGGAACCGGCCGCCGTCGCTGCGCCGAAGACAACCAACATGGCTAAGCTCAGGCGCGCTTGCCGAACATCGAATGTTCAACGAGGTTGCAAACGACGTGCGCCGCGGTGATGTGAATTTGCTGAATCAACGGCGTTTCCTGTGACGTCGCAAACAGGCAGACGTCGCAAAAATCCTTCATCGCGCCGCCGTCGGCGCCGGTGAATCCCATCGTGGTTATGCCCAGGTCGCGCGCCGCGCGCAGTGCCGCAAGGATATTGGGGGACCGTCCCGACGTGGAAATCGCGAGCAGCCCATCGCCCTTTTTGCCAAGCCCGCGGATCTGGCGCTCGAACACCAGCTCGAATCCGTAATCGTTACCGATCGCCGTGAGTACCGACGTGTCGGTAGAGAGCGCGATCGCCGGCAGCGGCGCCCGATCGAAATTCAACCGTGACAGAAATTCTCCGGCGACATGCTGCGCGTCTCCCGCGCTGCCACCGTTGCCGGCGATCATGAGCTTGCCGCCGGAGCGGAAGATGTTCTCGATCAGGTCGGCGATGGTGCGGATCGCGCGATGCAGTTTCGCGTCGCCCGCGGCGCGTTCCAGCGTCGAAACCGAATGGCGAAAATAGGTCGCGACCAGATCGTCGGTAGCTTTGTCCATCGGCAGCTCGCCCGCCGGGTCGCCAGTGATCTGGCTCAAAGACCCTAACGCGTCTTGACGCTTTTAGCGGCGGCTCTTCGTCGTGGCAAGTTGAAGGCGATCTCGGTGTTGCGACAGCGGCATTCGATGGTGAAATCAACGCTGGACCGCAGCCGGATTCGGAATGTATAGCAGCACCTGTTGGTGTGAATTGTGCGATGCCAGTTGAGAAAACGACATTAGAGCCGGTCCAGGCGACGCCCGATCAGCGACCGGCGATGTCGTTGTCGGTGATATTGCCGAATTTCAATCATGGCAGCCTGATTGCACGCGCGCTTCATGCGCTTTTGGACCAAACGCCTGCGGCCGGCGAAATCATCGTGGTTGACGACGGCTCGACCGACGACAGCGTCGCTGTCGTCGAGGCTTTGCAGCGCCGCTACGGCTCGATCCGGCTGATCCGCAACGCGACAAACCAGGGCATTATCGCTTCGGTCAAAACCGCGCTGGAAGTCGCGACCGGCGACTATTTGTTGTTCGCCGCAGCCGACGATTTCGTCTTGCCCGGCCTGTTCAGTCACGCGCTGGCCGGATTAACCGCCTATCCGGATGCCGCCTTCTTTTGCGCCGGAGTCGCGCTTGTCGATACCGGCGATCAGGTGATCGGGGTGCGTCCGGTTACCGTGCCGCGATACGGTCGCGGTTACCTGTCGCCAAAGGACGTTCGCCGCGTGATCCGCGGCACGGATTTTTGGGTGTTGGGCACCAGCACCGTCTATCGCCGCCGGCTATTGGCGGGAATCGGATATTTCGACGCGCGCTTAGGTTCGCTGGGCGACGTGCTGGCCAATCGGCTGCTCGCCTTTCGTCATGGCTTCTACTTCGATCCTGCGGTGCTGGCGGCTTACAACAAGGATCCGATGAGCTTTTCCGCGCGAAATGCCTTGTCGGTCAAAGACAGCCGCCGTCTGCTCGACGCCGCGGCGTCGTGGATCGCCGGTAACCTGCCAGAGGATGTCCGCGACGAGCACGCACGCCTGTTCGACCGCCGGATGCGATTTGGCTTGGCGCGTCTGTGGGTCATATGGCGCAACGGCCGACTGGATGCAGACGCTATCGCCGACATCTTGAATTTCGGCGGGTTCGATCGCGCGGTTTTGAAAGCACTCGCGCGCGTTCCGTTCGGGTCGAGTTTCCTCGCGCTGGGTTGGATGACACTGCGGATGCCGCCGTTTAGCCTGCTGGGCATGATGCAAGCTTGGTGGCGCGCCCTCTACTTCAAATGTGTCTGCCGGGCGGAAATCGCGCGCAAAGTCAATGGCGTACGGCTGGGGGGCGACGGCACTGCCCGCAGCGATTTCGTGCCCTCATCCTGATTTTCCAGCAAAGTCTGCCGGCGGTCGGGACTTGAAACAAAGCCTCCCGATAATTGCTAATTAATTTCAATAACTTAGTCTCGTGTTCACACCGTGAACGTGGGTCTTGACGTTCACGTCATGAACACGGTAGCGATGGGGTGGGTAAGAGGGCCCCCCAATGCTCGAGGCTACCGAGAGCGACAAGACCGAGGATGCGCGCATNNGCATCCTGCTCGACCTGCTCAATTCGGTCGAGCGCGACGGCGGCCAGTCGCAGCGGCGGCTTGCCTCCGAGCTCGGCATCGCGCTCGGTCTGGTCAACGCTTACCTGCGGCGCTGCGTCAAGAAGGGGCTGGTCAAGGTCACTGAAGCGCCCGCCCGCCGCTATATTTATTACCTGACGCCGCAGGGCTTCGCCGAGAAATCCCGTTTGACCGTCGAATACTTGTCGGTGTCCTTCGGCTTCTTCCGCCGGGCGAAGGCCGAGTGCGGGGTCATGTTCGACACTGCGGCCGAGCGCGGCTTTCACAAGGTGGCACTCGCCGGCATTTCCGATCTCGCCGAGATCGCGATGATCTGCGCGCTGGATACCGGCGTGAAAGTTACGGCGGTGGTCGACGACAAGTCGACGCTGTCGCACTTCGCCGGGGTGCGGGTCGCTCCGTCCTTTGACGCCGTCGTCGGCAGCTGCGACGCCGTGCTGATCACCGATCTGCAACGGGCGGCCGAGTTGACCGAACAGGCGAGCCCGCTGTTCGGCCCCGAGCGTGTGCTCACGCCAAAATTGTTGCTGCCGCCGCCGCGGATGCCGAATGGGGGCGCATCATGACGGATAACCTTGTGACCAAATCGTCATGGCATGTAGTCCAAGTCCACGTTCACGCCGAGGCGAAGGCGCAAATGCACCTGGCCCGGCAGGGTTTCGCGACCTATCTACCGCGTTATCTCAAACGCCGGCGTCACGCGCGGCGGACGGAGACCGTGCCGGCTCCGCTCTATCCGTCTTATCTGTTCGTAACCATCGATCCGACGGTCCAGCGGTGGCGATCGATCCATTCAACCGTCGGTGTCACCCGCCTGGTCTGTAACGGCGACGTGCCGGCCGCAATCGATGACGCGATCATCCACGGCTTGAAAAGCCGCGAGGATGCGCAGGGCTTCATTCAACTGCAGCGCCGGCCGCAATTTGCAGCCGGCGACAAGGTTCGCATCCGTGAAGGCGTGTTCAGTGATTGTCTCGGCCTGTTCGAGGGCATGGGCGATCGCGAGCGCGTCGCTATTCTTCTCGAACTGCTCGGCCGCAAGGTGCGCGTCGTTCTGGACGAGGAATTCGTCGTCGCGGCGTAAGCCGCGTCGAGGGCATGATCCGGAAAAGTCGACAGCGATTTTCCGAGCAGGTCATGCTCCAGAAAAATGGCGGGCGGGTCGGGGGGCTTAGAGTCACCCGGAGTGCGGTAGCGTGGCAAATCGATCGGTCGGTGGCAGGCGTTACCAAGTCTGCGTGAAAACGAATGGTCCGATGATGCAAGGCACTTTAGCGCTCCGTATTCCGCACCGCGGTCCCACGCGGTCGTCGTATCGCGTTGCATTGGTCGACATCTTCGCGGGAATCGGCGCAGTCAATATCTGGGGCCGGCTCGGATGGCGCGAGACCAAACGGCGCTATCGCCGAACCGCATTCGGGCCGTTCTGGACGACGGTCGGTCTTGCGCTGTTTGTCACGACGCTCGGTTTTGTCTGGACCAATCTGTGGCATCGCGATCCGAAGGTCTATCTGCCGTACCTCACCGCGGGTATGGTGTGCTGGGTCATGTTTTCGACGATTTGCACGGAAGGGTGCCTCAGTCTCATCGTCAACGAGCAATTGCTCAAACAATTGCGCATTTCCTATACGCTGCTCGCCTGCACCAATGTCTGGCGAAATGCTGTGCTATTTCTGCATAAT
Source organism: Hyphomicrobiales bacterium (assembly GCA_003164375.1). Classification (GTDB taxonomy): domain Bacteria; phylum Pseudomonadota; class Alphaproteobacteria; order Rhizobiales; family Xanthobacteraceae; genus BOG-931. The sequence continues at coordinate 5,004 of PLTE01000029.1, forward strand.
CTGACGATCTTCGCTCTGGTTTTTCTTTACGCCGGCCTGTCGGTCACTTGGGCGACATTGCTCATCATTCCGGGCTTCGCGCTGTTCTGCATCAATGCGGTCTGGATCAGCCTGGTGCTGGGAACGCTCTGCGCGCGGTTTCGCGACGTCCAACAATTGGTCATTACTCTGCTGCAGATTTCGATGTTTCTGACGCCGATTTTCTGGACGCCGGATCAACTGACCGGCCGCACCGCCATCGTCGCGCAAGTAAACCCGCTCTATCACTTGATCGCGATAATTCGCGATCCATTATTGGGCCATGCCCCCGAAGCCTCAAGCTGGTTCGCCCTCGTCGCCATGGCGATCGTCGGTTGGATGCTGACAATCTATATGCTGGCCAAGATCCGCCAACGGATCATTTATTGGATTTAGTGCGCTGGAGATCTCACTTGGCCAAGATTGAACTCAATAACGTCGTCGCCGATTTCCCGATCTACGGAACTCAGCCTAGCTTGCGCAATGCGCTGTTCGGGCGTGTCGTCGGCGGCGTGGTGCGCCGACAGAGCGACAGCAGCAGTCGGGTTGTCGTGCGCGCTCTGGAAAACGTGTCGCTGACGGTCAATCACGGCGATCAACTCGGCATTATTGGGCACAACGGTGCCGGCAAGTCGACTATGTTGCGCGTGTTTGCCGGCATCTACGAGCCGAGCCAAGGGTCGATCAGTATCGAAGGGCGGGTCTCGCCGCTGTTCAATTCTTCGCCCGGGCTTTCGCTCGACGACACTGGATACGAGAACATCGTAACATGCGGGCTTCTGCTCGGCATGAGCCGCGACGAGATCGAGCGAAAAACTCCCGAAATCGAAGAGTTCTGCGAGCTCAATGACTATCTTTCGCTTCCGGTTCGGACTTACTCGAGTGGGATGTTGGTAAGGCTCGGCTTTGCTATTGCAACCTCCATCGATCCGGAAATCCTGCTGCTCGACGAGGAGCTCGGAACGGGCGATGCCCGCTTTGCAGCGCGCGCGGCCAAGCGGGTCGACTCCTTGATCGGACGATCAAGCATTATGGTGCTGGCTTCTCATTCCGAAGACCTCATTCGCAAAATGTGCAATCGCGCAATTCTGCTTGATCATGGGCGGGTCGTTCTCGATGGTCCGACCGACGAAGTCCTCGAAATCTACAGTCGAGCGAACAAAGATGAGGCGGCGAATATAGCGCCGCCACCGCAAGACACCGAACAGACCGAACTGGGTGTGCCACTAGCCTCACGCGTGGGCTAACGGCTGAGCCGCCGTCACCGGCTATAACGAAGCGAGGAAGCCATGAGCCCTGTTAAGAATATCAAGATTTTCGCCGACGGTGCCGATATCGACGGCATCCTGACGCTTTATAAAAACCCGCTGATCAAGGGCTTCACCACCAACCCGACGCTGATGCGCAAGGCCGGCATCGAGGATTATGAGGACTTCGCGCGCCGGTTGGTGAAGGCGATCCCGGATCGGCCGATATCTTTCGAGGTATTTGCCGACGACTTCGACGAGATGATCTCGCAGGGCCGCGTGATCGCGTCCTGGGGCAACAACGTCAACGTCAAGATTCCGGTGACGACCACGAAAGGCGCGTTTACTGGCCCGGTCGTTCGCACGCTGGCCAACGCCGGCGTTATCGTCAACGTGACCGCAATCATGACCGAACAACAGGTCGCGCGCGTCGGCGAATGTCTGGCGCCGAACGTGCCGGCGATTGTTTCCGTCTTCGCCGGGCGTGTCGCCGATACCGGCCGCGATCCTATACCGGTGATGCGCGCTTGCCTCGCCGCGCTCTCCGATCGCCCGAAGGCGGAATTGCTCTGGGCAAGTCCGCGCGAACTTCTCAACATTTTCCAGGCCGACGAAATGGGCTGCCATATCATTACGGTGAGCCATGATGTGCTTGCCAAGCTCTCGCTCGTCGGCAAGAACCTCGACGACTATTCGCTCGAGACGGTCAAAATGTTCCATCGCGATGCCACGGCGGCGGGATTCGCAATCGCGACGCCGGCACGCCGGGCGGCGTCCTGATCGGCGGCGGTTCGCGCCAACATCGCAAAGACCTAAGGAGACGAGGAAATGCCAAACAAGTTTTCACGCGTATTCGTGACCGGAGGAGCGGGTTATGTGGGCTCCGTTCTCATCCCCCGGCTGCTCGATCGCGGCTATAAGGTGACGAGCTACGATATTTCCTATTACGGCGATAATTTCCTGCCCAAGAACAATCCGAACTTACAGGTCATCCGCGGCGATATTCGCGATACCGCAGCGCTCGCCAGGGCAGTTGCCGGGCACGACGCCTTCATCAGTCTTGCGTGTATCTCCAATGACGCGAGCTTCGAACTCGACGAGAATCTGTCGACGTCGGTCAATCTCGACGCATTCGAGCCAATGGTACTCGCCGCCAAGAAGGCCGGCGTGAAGCGCTTCATCTTTGCCTCATCGAGCTCGGTATACGGCGTCTCGGATCAGCCGAACGTGACCGAAGATCACCCGCTCGTGCCACTCACCCTCTACAACAAGTACAAGGGCATGTGCGAGCCACTCTTGCTCAAGCATACCGACAAGAGCTTCGTCGGCGTCGTGTTCCGCCCGGCGACGGTGTGCGGCTACGCACCGCGGCAGCGCTTCGACCTCTCGGTCAACATCTTGACCAATCACGCCATCAACAACGGCAAGATCACAGTGTTCGGCGGCGAGCAACTGCGCCCCAACCTGCACATTCTCGATTACTGCGATGCGGTGCAGGTGCTGCTCGACGCGCCCGACGAGAAGATCGCCAACGAGATATTCAATGTCGGCTATCAGAACATGTCGATCATGGATATTGCGTTACTGGTCAAGCGCATCGTCCAGGAGGAGTTTCCTGACAAGGGCGAAATCGGCGTCGTCACGACGCCGAGCGACGACAAGCGCTCCTATCATATCAATTCCGATAAAGTCCGGCGCGTGCTCGGCTACGCGCCGACGCGCACGATCGAACAAGCCGTGCGTGATCTGTGCCGCGCCTTCAAGGACGGCAGGCTGCCCAATTCGATGGCGGACGACATCTATTATAATGTCCGCCGTATGAAGAACCTGCAAGCCGCATAAATGAGCGCGATGAACGAGCGTGTCGGAGTCGTTACCGGTGGCGCCGGCTTTATCGGCAGCCACATGGTCGATCTTTTGCTGGCACGCGGCTACCGCGTGCGGGTCATCGACAGTCTTGTCGGCGGCCGCGAGGCCAACCTTGCCCATCACGGCAATGACCCGCGGCTGTCGTTCGAGCGGCGCGATATCCGGCAGCTCGATGCCGGCGACCCCTTGTTTAAGGACGCCGCCTTGGTTTTCCATTTTGCCGGTATCGGCGACATCGTTCCGTCGATCGAGCGCCCGACCGACTATATGGACACTAATGTCCAGGGCACCGTGCATGTGCTGGAATGCGCGCGCGCGGCGAACGTCCGGAAATTCGTCTATGCGGCGTCGTCGTCCTGCTACGGGCTTGCCGCGGTGCCGACCGGCGAGGATCATCCGATCGGGCCCGAACATCCCTACGGCTTGAGCAAATATCAGGGCGAGATGGCGGTGCTGCACTGGCATCGCGTGTATCGGCTGCCGGCGAATTCGATCCGCATCTTCAACGCCTATGGGCCGCGGGTGCGCACCACGGGAGCCTATGGCGCGGTATTCGGTGTCTTCTTCAAACAGAAACTTGCCGGCAAGCCGTTCACGGTGATCGGCGACGGCACGCAGCGCCGCGATTTTCTGTTTGTGACGGACGTCGCGGCGGCTTTTCTGCGCGCTGCCGAAAGCGATTTCATCGGCGAAATTTGGAATCTCGGCGCCGGCAATCCGCAAAGCGTCAACCGGCTTGTCGAACTGCTCGAAGGGCCGGTCGTTTACATTCCCAAGCGGCCGGGCGAGCCCGACTGCACGTTTGCGGATATCAGCAAGATCCAGCGCGATCTCGGCTGGCAGCCAGTGGTGCCGTTCGATCAAGGGGTGCGGCGCATGATGGAGGATATCGAACTCTGGCGCGACGCGCCGCTGTGGGACCCACAGTCGATCGCGGTGGCGACCAAGACGTGGTTTGAGTATCTAGGGCGGGAGGCCTGAGACCGTGGAATCACTCGGCAGCCACTTCAAGCATAAGATCAAGACTCCGGAGGAGATTGCGCAGCTCATCGGCGAGCCGCCGCGCAAGCGCAAGGTGATCATGTGTCACGGCGTATTCGACGTCGTGCATCCGGGTCATTTGCGGCATTTGCTCTATGCCAAGAGCAAGGCCGACATCCTGGTCGCGAGCCTGACCGCCGATCGCCACATATCAAAAGGGCGCTATCGGCCGCATATTCCGCAAGAATTGCGCGCCCTTAATCTCGCGGCATTCGAAATGGTCGATTACGTGATCATCGACCCCGAACCAACGCCGCTGAAGAATCTCACGCTGATCAAGCCGGATATCTTTGCCAAGGGCTATGAGTACCAGGCAAGCGGTCTGCCGCTGAAGACGCAGGACGAGCTCGACGTGATCCGCAGCTACGGCGGCGAGATCATCTTCACGCCGGGCGACTACGTGTTCTCGTCGAGCGCGTTGATCGAAGCCTCGCCGCCGTCGCTGCGCATCGAAAAGCTGATGACGCTGATGGAGTCGGTCGATCTGACCTTCGACAAGCTGCGCCGCACGCTCGATACGCTCGGCGGCCGGCGCGTCCATGTCGTCGGTGATACGATCGTCGACACCTTCACTTATACCAGCATGATCGGCGGTCAGACCAAGACGCCCACCATCAGCGTGCTGTTCGACCGAAGAACCGATTATGTCGGCGGTGCCGGCGTCGTCGCCGAACACCTGAAAGCCGCTGGCGCCGACGTGGTGTTTTCGACCGTGCTCGGCGAAGACGCACTCAAAGACTTCGTGCTGGAGGGCTTGAGCAAATCCGGCGTCCAATGTCGCCCGGTCATCGACAAGACGCGACCGACCACGAACAAGAACGCGATCATTTCCGGCGGCTACCGTTTGCTGAAAGTCGATACGCTAGACAACCGGTCGATTTCCGATCAGATCGTGCTGACGCTGGCCAAGGCGGTTGCCACCGAAAAGGCCGAAGCGCTGGTGTTCAGCGACTTCCGCCACGGCATGTTCAATCGCCGTACTATTCCGACGCTGGCTGACGCCGTACCGGACGGCATGTATAAGGTCGCCGACAGTCAGGTGGCCAGCCGCTGGGGCAACATCACCGAGTTTCGCGGTTTCGACCTGATCACGCCGAACGAACGCGAGGCGCGGTTCGCGCTCGGCGATCAGGATTCCGGTATCCGGCCGCTGGCGGCGGACATTTACGATGCTGCGCAGTGCAAGACGCTGATCCTTAAACTCGGCGATAAAGGCGTGCTCACCTGCAAGCACGGCGACCATCAGGCGCTCGATTCGTTTTTCGTCGTCGATAGTTTCGTCGATCGTTTGGTCGACGGCGTCGGTGCCGGCGACGCGCTCTTGGCCTATGCCACGCTGTCGATGCTGGCCAGCAAATGCGAACTCACCGCGACGATTATCGGCACCATGGCCGCGGCCTGCGAATGCGAGAAGGACGGCAACGTTCCGATCAACATCGAAGATGTCCATCATAAGCTCGACGCGGTCGAGCGCGAGGCAAAGTTCGATTAGTGACACGATGCGGGTTGTTGTCGTCGGTCTAGGCGTTCAAGGCTACAAGCGACGGCGCTTTGCCGGCAGCGATTTCGTCTGCTCCGCCGACGTTCGCAATCCCGACGCGGACTTTCGCGATGTGCGCGAGGTGGCGCTCGACAGATTCGATGCTGCGCTGCTGTGCGTTCCCGACGCCGCCAAAGTCGAATTGCTCGACTATCTCGTCGAGCACGGCAAGCATGCGCTCGTCGAAAAGCCGCTGGTTGCCGAAGACGAGGCGGTGCTGGCGCGGCTCGAACAGAATGCGCGGCGACGGGGGGTAGTGCTGTACACCGCCTATAACCACCGCTTCGAGCCGCATTTCGTACGCATGCGCGATCTCGTCAATTCAGGCGCGCTCGGCAAGATCTATCGCTGCCGTATGTTTTACGGCAACGGCACGGCGCGCCTGGTTCGCAATTCGGACTGGCGCGATCAGGGCGCCGGCGTCCTCGACGACCTCGGTTCGCATGTGCTCGATACCGCGCGGTTCTGGTTCGGCGACATCGGTCACGAATTCTCGATCGTGTCGACCGATCGGTTCGAGAACCGCAGCCCTGACCACGTCGTCTTTGTGTCGCGGGGCTGGCCGCGCCTCGAGTTCGAAATGACCTTGCTGAGCTGGCGCAATCACTTCACCTGCGACGTTTTCGCCGAGAACGGCAGCGCGCATATCAACTCGCTGTGTAAATGGGGCCCGTCTGAATTTGCCCACCGCGTGCGCGTACTGCCGAGCGGCCGTCCGCCCGAGCAATCGGTGACGCTGGTCGAGGAAGATCCGACCTGGGCGCTCGAATACGAGCATTTCAAGTCGCTGTGCCGGGAGCGTCGTCCGACCGACTTGGCGAACGACATCTGGCTCAATCGCGTGCTGCGCAAGCTCGGCGCCGAGGCGTCGGAAATGGCCGAGGCGTGAGCAAGCCAGTCATCGGTTATGCCGGGATGACCCATCTCGGTCTGCTGTCAGCCAGTGCCGCGGCGGCCCAAGGCTTTCGCACGGTCGCATTTGACGCAGATAAGGCGTTGGTCGGGCGATTGAACGGCGGCGAGCTTCCCGTCAACGAGCCGGGCCTGCCCGAACTCATCGCGGAGTATCGAGGCGATCTCGTATTCAGTGCCGACGTCGCCGCGCTCGGTGAATGCGATGTGGTCTACGTCGCGGTCGACGTCCCGACCAACGATCGCGGCGACAGCGATCTTGCTCCGATTAAGGCCATGGTGGAGCGCGTGCAGCCGATTCTCGGCGCCGGCGCGTTGCTGATAATTCTGTCGCAAGTGCCGCCGGGCTATACGCGCGCGCTGCCGGTTCCGGCCGATCGGCTCTATTATCAAGTCGAAACGCTGGTGTTCGGACGCGCGGTGGAGCGCGCGACCAGACCTGAGCGCTTTATCATCGGCTGTGCCGATCCGCGCCGGCCGATTGCCGGTGCTCTCAAGGCTTTTCTCGAATCGTTTTCTTGTCCGATCCTGCCAATGGCGTATGAGAGCGCGGAGCTGGCCAAGATCAGCATCAATTTCTGTCTGGTCGCCTCGATCGCCGTCGCCAACACCTTGGCGGAAGTTTGCGAGCGCGTCGGCGCCGACTGGTCCGATATCGCGCCGGCGCTGAAACTCGACAAACGGATCGGGCCGGGTGCCTATCTCAGCCCGGGCCTCGGCATCGCCGGCGGTAATCTGGAACGGGATCTGCGCACCATCGTGCAGATCGGCGAAGCGAAGAATACCGATGTCGGGGTGGTCAAGGCGTGGCTCGCCAACTCCGCGCATCGCAAGGAGTGGACCTGGCAAGTGCTGCGGGATCACGCATTGACGGTCGATCCCGGCGCCACCATCGCCGTGCTCGGGTTGGCCTACAAGGAGAACACGCACTCCACGAAAAACTCACCGTCGCTGGCACTGCTGGCGCATCTGCAGGGACGTAAGGTGAAAGTGCACGATCCCGTGGTGCCCGCCACGGTCGCGCCCTGGACCGCGGGGGCCGCGGATCCATTGGCCGCCGCGAGCGGCGCCGACGTCCTGGTGATCGCGACACCGTGGCCGCAATATCGCGAGCTGCGTCCAGCGGATCTCGCCCGGGTGATGAAGGGACGAACGGTGCTCGACCCCTATCGCGTTCTCGACGGCCAAGCCTGCGCGGCAGAGGGCCTGACTTATTACACGCTCGGCACGCCGCCACTGGTCCCGGCAGCCTGAACAAAGGCCTATGCTGCGTCATCACAACACCACGCCCGGCCTGCCCGCCCGCTCGGTGATTCTCGGCGCGGGCGGATTTATCGGTGGCGCTACCTTACGCAAGCTCGGCGGTTCGGGCGGCGCGGTGCTCGGACTTGGCCGCAAGGAATTCGATCTTTTGGACGATCGCGCCGCTCTTGATCTCGCGACCCAGCTGCATTCGGAGGACGCGCTCGTCATCGTGGCGGCGCGCGCGCCCTGCAAGACGCCGGCGATGATGCTGGAAAACATCAGGATGATGGCGGCGGTCTGCGACGCTGTGGCGAAACGCCCGGTAGCGCATCTTGTCTATATTAGCTCCGACGCGGTCTATGCCGACGGCCCATTGCCGCTGAGCGAGATCTCGGCAGCGGCGCCGACAAGCCTGCACGGCGCCATGCATCTGGCGCGCGAACAAATGCTCCAAGCCGCCGCGGGCGCGACGCCGCTCGCTGTGTTGCGGCCGACCCTGGTTTACGGCGCAGGCGACCCGCACAACGGCTATGGGCCGAATAAATTCCGCCGCCAGGCTAATCGGGGCGAGGCCATCGTCTTATTCGGTGAGGGCGAGGAGCGCCGCGATCACGTCGACGTCGACGACATTGCCGAGATTGTCCGCCTGGTGCTCGAGCATCGTTCGGCGGGCGTGCTCAATATCGCAACCGGAACAGTCGCAAGCTTTCGCGCGCTCGCCGACAAAGCGGTCGCTCTGTCGCCGTGCAAAGTTGAGATCAAAGGTTCGCCACGCAGCGGGCCAATGCCGCACAACGGTTATCGGTCGTTCGATCCCGCGGCGACACTGCAATCCTTTCCAAACTTTCGCTACACCGCGATCGACGACGGGCTTGAGCGGGCGCAGCGGCAGGAATTCGGCTGATGCCGCACGTTAACTTGTTGCGCGCTTTGCCCAAGACCAAACGCAATATTCAAAAGCGCGCGGAGGGCAAGGATCCCGCCGTCATCGCCATCGCCAAGCAATACGGCGAGATGTATTGGGACGGCCCCCGCGAATACGGCTACGGCGGCTATCGCGACGACGGTCGCTGGCATCCGGTGGCGCGCGATATCATCGCGCATTTTGGCTTGAAGCCTGGTATGCGCGTGCTCGACGTCGGCTGCGGCAAGGGCTTTTTGGTCAAGGCGCTGTTGGCGGAATGCCCGGGGCTCGAAGCCTTCGGCCTCGACATTTCGCTCTATGCGCTGATGCACTGCGCGCCCGAAGTGATCGGTCGTCTGCATCTCGGCACCGCTGAAAAGTTGCCGTTTCCGGATGGTTCGTTCGACTGCGTCTTGTCGCTCAACACCATCCATAATTTCCCACGGCCGCGCGCGGTGATCGCGATGCGCGAGATCCAGCGGCTGAGCCGCGGCCGCGCCTTCGTCCAGGTTGACTCTTACCTCACGCCCCAGCAGAAGGAGATCTTCGAAAGCTGGGTGCTGACGGCGGAATATCATGATTTTCCAGATGGTTGGCTGGAGGTCTTCGCCGCGGCCGGCTATACCGGCGACTATGATTGGACGATTATCGAGTAGCGCCGCGGACACGCGGTCGGGAAGGAATTTTTGATGGGCAAGAGGTACGCGATATTGGGCGGCGGCGGATCGTTCGGAATCCATTCCGCGCTGTATTTGCTGGATCATGCCGATCCGGAGCTGGTGATGGGGATCGGCCGCAATTTGATGCGGCCGGAGCCGTTTTCGCTCAATATCGAAAAGCGGCCACGCTACGAGTATCACGCTTATCACGTCACCTACGAACTCGATCTCCTGCTCGAACTGCTCGATCGCAAGAAGCCGCAGGTCATCGTCAATTTTGCAGCCCAAGGCGAGGGCGCGGTATCGTGGAAACATTCGTGGCGCTTTTTCGAAACCAATTCGATGGCATTGGCGCGGCTTTCGGAAGAGCTGATGAAGCGGGACTGGCTGGAGCGCTTTATTCAGATCGGCACCTCGGAAATGTACGGCTCGGTCGAGCACGCAACCACGGAGGAGGAGCCGATCAAGCCGTCGAGCCCCTATGCCGCATCCAAAGTGGCTTTCGATATGTATCTGCTCTCGGTGCACAAGTTCCTCAAATTCCCGATGAACATCATCCGGCCGTCCAACGCTTATTGTCCCGGTCAGTTGCTGCATCGGGTGATTCCGAAGGCGGTGATCTGCGGCTTGAAGGGCGAGAAGCTGCCGCTGCATGGCGGCGGCCGTGCCGAAAAGTCCTATATTCACGCTCGCGATCTCGGCCGCGCCATCCATATGGTGTCGGAAAAGGCGCCGCTGGGCAAAGTCTACAATGCCGGTCCCGCGCTGCCGACCTCGATCCGCGAAGTGGTCGAGCGCACCGCCAAGGCGCTGGGCGTGCCGTTCGATCAATTATGCGAAGTTACTGGCGATCGGCTTGGTCAAGATTCGCGCTATTGGCTCGACTCCTCGGCGATCAAGCGCGATATCGGCTGGGAGCCGCAGATCGGCTGGGACGAGGGGCTTGCGGAAATGGTCGCCTGGGGCCGCAAATATTTCGACGAACTCAAGACTTGGCCAACCGGCTATACTCTGCGTGCGTGAGGAAGTAGGCGTGGACGCGACCATCGCAACGCTGCGACGTAACAGCCTCGACGTCGCTGCGGCGCGGCGGCGCTGTCTCGGCTACCGCCGCCGCATTCTCGATATTTCGCAGCAGGTCGGTGCGTTGCACATTGCGCCGGCGTTCTCCTGCACCGAAATCACCGACATTCTCTACAACAACCTGATGCGCCGGGAGACCGATGGCGGATATCGCGACGTCTTTCTGATGTCCAAGGGTCATGGTTGCATGATCCAATACGTCATTCTCGAAGAGCAAGGCGTCCTCTCCCGTTCCGACCTCGACGCCTACTGCAAGCCAAATGGCCGTCTTGGCGCGCATCCCGATTACGAGACGCCGGGAATTGCCGCGTCGACAGGGTCGTTAGGCCACGGGCTCGGCATGGCAACCGGCCAGGCCTACGCCGAAAAGCTCAAAAACTCCGATGTGCTGATCTACTGCGTGCTGTCCGACGGCGAATTCCAGGAAGGCTCGACCTGGGAAGCGATGATGATGGCGGCCAATCTCAAGCTCGACAATCTTATCGCCTTCATGGATTTTAACGATTTCGGCGGTCTCGAACGGATGAGCGACGGTCATCCGGCGTTCTATCCGCTGGTGCCCAAGGCCGAATCTTTTGGCTGGGAGGCGGTCGAAGTCGACGGTCACGACGAGGCGGCGATGCACGAGGCGGTCATGGCCCGCCGCGGCGGACGCCCCATGCTTCTGGTGTGTCGTACCGTTAAGGGCAAGGGTATTTCGTTCATGGAGAACGTTCCCATTTGGCACTATCGGTCGCCCAACAAGGAAGAATACATCCAGGGCCTCAAGGAGCTGGCGAGCGCGCCGCTATGAGAAATCGATTCGCCGACACGTTCTACGAATTGGGAAAGGCCGATCCGCGGCTTTGCGTCGTGGTGGCCGATATTTCACCGGCAGGTTCGATCGCTAAATTTCGCAATGAGTTTCCGCGCCGCTTCGTCAATACCGGCGTGTCCGAGCAAATCATGATCGGTATGACTGCCGGCATGGCGCAGCGCGGACTCAAGCCGTTTGCCTACACGATCGCGACCTTCACGCTTTATCGTCCGTTCGAGATGGTGCGCGACGACCTGTGTTATCAGAACCTCCCCGTTACCGTGGTCGGCATCGGCGGCGGCGTGACCTACTCGACGCTCGGAGCGACGCACCACGCTCAGGAAGATGTCGCAATTGCCAGCGCCATTCCTAACCTATCCGTCGTCGCACCCTGCGATCCAAGCGAGGTTGAGGCTGCGACGCGCTGGTGCGCCGCGCAGGACCAGGGGCCGGTTTATCTCCGGCTGGGTAAAGCCGGCGAGCCCGATCTCTCAAAAGCGGCGCTTGATCCTTGGGTATTTGGCAAGGTCCGCCGGCTGCGCGAGGGCCGCGATGTATGCATCTTGTCGTACGGCCCCATCATGAAGCGCGCCTTTGCGCTTGCGGAGCGATTTGAAGCATCCGGCAAAAGCGCGGCGATTGTTTCGGTCCATACGCTCAAGCCGCTCGACCGCGAAGGACTAGCCCGGATTCTGCAAACCTATGCCCATGTCGTGGTCATCGAGGAATGTGCGCCGAACGGCAGCTTGGCGATGCGCGTAAAGGAGCTGGCATGGGACACCGATGTCACTTGCCGGATCGACGCGTTCACGCTCAAGGATGCCTTCATTCACTGCTACGGCAGCCATGACGACATTCTCGACGCCCATGGACTTGGCGTGTCCGAGTTGACCGCCCGCCTCGGCCTTCAATGAGCATCCCCTTGGAGTTCGCATGAGCACGGCCACCGCCGGCCGCAATACGGTGCGGCTGGCAATCGACGGTGGCGAGCCGGTTCGCAGCCGGCCGATGCCGGCGCGCTTTGCGCTCGGCGATGCCGAAGTCACTCAGATCCACGAAGTGATCGCGCATTATCAGCAGAAGAAGGTCGATCCTGGCTACGCCGGCGTCTACGAGAAGGCCTATACCGACGCCTTCGTCAAATTCATGGGCGGCGGCTATGCCGACGCGGTCGCGACCGGTACCGCATCCCTCTATATCGCGGTCGCAGCCCTCGATCTGCCGCCCGACAGCGAGGTGATCGTGTCGCCGGTGACCGACCCCGGCTCGCTATCGTCGATCATCCTCAACCGCTTGGTGCCGTGTGTCGCCGACAGTGAGCCCGGCACGTTCAATATGGGACCCGAGCAGTTCGTTGCCCGGATCACGCCGAAGACCCGCGCGGTCATGCTGGTGCACTCGCTCGGACGCGCCGCGGACGTTGCTGGCGTGGTGAAGGAAGCGCATGCACGCGACATTCGCGTCATCGAAGATTGCAGCCAGTCGCACGGCGCCCGGGTCAAAGGTCGGCCAATCGGCAATTTCGGCGACATCGCCGCGTTCTCGACCATGTATCGCAAGGCGCATATGACCGGCGGGGCGGGCGGCGTCGTGTTCTCCAACGACATCGACCTGCATCATCGTGCGCTCGCGCTTGCCGACCGCGGCAAACCGTCATGGCGAGCGGACTTCGACGACCGCAATCCGAACCAGTTCCTGTTTCCGGCGCTTAACTTTCACACCGACGAAATCTCCTGCGGCATCGGCATTGCTTCGCTGCGGAGGCTGTCGGACACGCTGTTGAAACGTCTTACGTTTCTCGCCGAGCTAACCGGGCGTCTCAAGGATCGCGCCGATATTTGCAAGCCGTACGGGTATTCGCCGAACGACGCGCCGTTCGTCTATCCAATCGTCGTCGACCTTGATCGGATCTCCTGCAGCGCGGAGCACTTTGCCAATGCCGTGCTCGCTGAGGGCATCGGGCTCAATCCGCATTACCAATATCTTGTGTCCGACTGGCCTTGGCTGAAGTCGTATCTGCCAGACGACTTCAACACGCCTAATGCTCGCGCCATGCGCGACCGCTCGTTCATTCTTTATCTCAACGAAAATTACGGCAATTCGGAAGCGGCCGACTGCACCAAGGCGATAGTTAAGGTCGAAAACTATTTCGCCCGCTGATCGGTTAGAACCGCGATCCACCGTGCTGCCCAGGTACTTTCTCACCGACTCCTATCCCATTCGCGGCGATGACGCGGTTGCTGCGATCATCACGGTCGAGAATGGCCGTTACCTGATGCAATTGCGCGACGATATTCCGCGCATCTTCTATCCGGGCCATTGGGGCTGCTTCGGCGGCGCGGTGGGGCCGGGCGAAAGCGGGCTCGACGCATTGCGGCGCGAGCTTGCGGAAGAACTGGAGATGCAAGCGTTGATCGCGGAGCAATTCGTCAGACTCGATTTCGACCTCAGCCAGCTTGGCCAAAAGCAGTGCTACCGGACCTATTACGAAATCAAGGTGACGGAGGCCGAGGTCGCCAAGTTCGTTCTGCACGAGGGGGCCGAGATGCGCCTGCTTGCGCCGCCCGAGCTGTTTGAGTTGCGGTTGACTCCTTACGATTCGTTTGCGCTGTGGCTGCATTATGCCCGCAACCGCTTCGGTTCATCCGCGCCCATTGAACCTGAGTGACGTTCTTCGAATCTTAGCGTTTGGCGATATCATAAAATCGAGAGAATTCATGACTGTTGGCTTCAAGTGCCAAATTTGTTCGGCAGACGACCTCGAAATATTGGAGGCGTACCGGACCTTGCCGCGCGTCACGTCCGACTCCAAGCCGTGGCCGGCGGGCGGCGAGTTGAGCGTCTGCCGCGCCTGTGGCGCGATCCAGAAGCTGCCGACCGACAAGTGGCAAACGGAAGCGGCGGCCATCTATCAGAACTACGAAATGTATCATCTCTCCCGGGGCGCCGAGCAATTGGTGTTCGCGGACGCTGGCGCGGCCAGACCGCGGTCGGAGCGTCTGGTCGAATTTGTACTCGATAAATCGTCGTTGCCGGCATCTGGTACACTGATCGATATCGGCTGCGGCAACGGCGAGGCGCTCGGGAATTTCTCGCGCGCGCTGCCGCAATGGCGGCTTTGCGGCGCGGAGTTGACGGATAAAGCCCTGCCGGAGCTGCGTCGGCTGCCGAACTTCGAGACTCTTTACACGACCGCGCCATCGCGGATTAAGGAGCGCTTCACACTCGTCAGCATCATCCATTCCTTGGAGCACATGCCGGTGCCGCTCGAGGCGTTGACGGACGCGGCCGGACTGATCGAGCCGGGAGGCACGCTTTTTGTCGAGGTTCCCGACGTCGAGACGTCGCCGTTTGATCTCCTCGTCGCCGACCATTTGATGCACTTCTCGCGCGCCTCGTTGGGCGAGATGGCGGCACGCGCTGGCATTGCGCCGAAGCTGCTCACTAACGAACTCGCGCCGAAGGAAATTACGCTGTTGGGAGCCCGCGTCGCGCCGACAATCCCCAAGCGCGATCCCGAGCGAGGATTGCGGCTAGCCCGCACAACAGTTGCATGGCTTGAGCACGTCATGACGCAGATCGCTGCGGTCGCGAAAGACAATCAGATCGGGATCTTCGGGACCTCCGTTGCCGCGATGGCGTTTTATGGCGCGTTCCGCGACCGCGTTGCGTTCTTTGTCGATGAAGATCCTGCGCGCATCGGCAAGATCTATGACGGCAAGCCGGTCATCGCGCCGAAGGATGCGCCGAAGGACGCGCCCGTGATCATGGCTTTGCCGCCAAGCCGCGCGGCGAAGGCCGCCGAACGCCTGGCGGCCATAGGCCTGCGTTCGGTCTGCCCGCCGCCGCTGGCAGCCGCGTAGCCGCGCCGCAGCAATGAAATTTGCCGAATCCTATATCGACTCCGAGATCAATAACGGCATTGAACCCCTTATCTGCCGGGATGTCATTCGACTGAATCCGGGGGCTCAAATTTATCAAACAACGTTCGCGGGGCCACTGTTCCTCGATCGCAATGCCAGGATAGGCCCGGACGTCAAAATCGGGCGATATTGCAGTTTCGGCGAAACCTCTCTGATCGCGCGCGGCACATTTGGCTCGTTCTGCGCGATGGCGGCCAGGATCGCCGTCAATCCGTTCAATCACCCGACAGACTGGCTTAGTATCCATGAATTTCAATTCCGCTCGGACTCTTATGGGTGGGTCCCGGAGTATCGCGACATGGCTCGCCTCAGCCGTACGGCGGATATGTTTTCGCACGTAACCTTTGGCAGCGATATTTGGGTTGGATATAACGCTACAGTGCTCGGCGGGGTGAACGTCAATGACGGAGCGGTGATTGGCGCCGGATCGGTGGTTACCAAGGATGTCCCGCCTTATGCCATCGTTGCGGGGGTCCCCGCCACCATCAAGCGATTCCGTTTCTCGGAAAAAATTATCGAGCGTCTACTACGCTGCAAATGGTGGGAGCTAAAGCTTTCGCAGCTGAGCGGTCTACCGTTCAAAGACGTCGAACGCTGCCTCGATGCCATCGAACGAATCAAAGGCATGTAGCCTCTCGATGTTCCTCTAGCCTCAACATGCGGGCGTCGCACACGCGCGAATACGACACGCTCATCCCGATTCTCGAGCAAAGCAGGGTCTCACGGGAAGGCACGCTCGTCGTCCACAGCGCCATTGGCCGACTGAGCCGGAGCGGCTTCCGGGCAGAGGCCATGATCGAAGCGCTTCTAGACTACCTGCGGGATGGGACTTTGGTCATGCCGACGATGACCTGGCGAACAGTGACGCCGGAACATCCGACATGGGACGAGTTATCGACGCCGTCGCATACCGGGGTGCTGACCGAAGTGTTCCGGACGCGCTATGCGACCGCCCGCAGCATTCATCCGACCCATTCGGTCGCGGCCTGCGGACAGCGTGCGCAGCGGCTGCTCGCGCGGCATCACCTTGACGACACGCCGGTGTCGGCCAACAGCCCCTACGGTCTCATGCGCGACGCTCCAGCCCATGTGCTCTTTCTCGGCGTCGGGCTCGAATCGTGCACCGCGATCCACTTCCCCGAAGAAGCGACCGCACCTGACATCTATGTGCGGCCGTCCGAGCAGGTCGAGCTTTATCAATGCCGCGACCGTCATGGCGTCGTGCATCAGGTCCGCACGCGCCGGCATTGGCGGCTTGATCGCGACTTTCCCAAATTCGGACCCCCACTGGAGCGGGCTGGCGTCATGAGCTCCGGAAATCTCGACGGGTGCCCTTACGCCGTCGTTGGGCTTGCCGACCTCCTGGATGCGGTCTTCGCGGCTTTAGCGGCCGATCCGCGCGGCACTTTGCGAGAGCGCTCATCCGCTTCGACAGAGAACCGAAGGTAGCGTTGTTGCATGGTCTTGATTTCCGACAGCTCCGCCGTGATCGCTCCTCCCGGAGACTCTGGAACGACCGTTGATCTGTCGCGGCCGTTCTTATTCATGGTGCCGTTCTGGGGCGAGCGGTACCGCCGGTATTTTGTCGAAAGGTTGCTGCCGTCGCTTCTGGCGCCGAACAATTTGCCGCTGCTACGCGCCGATGAGGGCCACCGCTTCTTGATTGCGACGACGCCCGAAGATTGGGCCGCGATCGTCGATCTTCCGATCATCAGGCGGCTGCGGCAACACGCCACGCCGACTCTCATCGAAATTCCGAAGCCGACAGGTGAGACCGCTCCCGGCAGTACGAGCGCAATTCTGCATCAGGACGTCGCGTTGAAGCTGCTGGCGAAGGCCGCATTTCAGGGCAAGGGCTACGGTTCGTTGATGTGGCCCGATTGCATTATCTCCGATGGGATGGTGGCTTCGCTCATCAAGCATGCGCGCGCCGGGCGTCATCTGGTGTTGTGCCCCGCCCTGCGGCAGGCCGAGGAATCGGCAATCTCCGAGCTCAAGAACCGAGGCCTTGTTCCTGACGGGTCAAGCCCTGCCGAGAACGGCGCGACGATAAACATTCCACAACGCGTGCTCGCCGATCTTATGGTGCGCCATCTTCATCCGGAGATGGCAAAGTTCGAGGAAGGGGCTCCGGACCAGCCGCTTTTGGCGCCATTTCGCTATTGGCGACTGCCGAATGACGTCGGGATCATTCTTCACACGTTTCATAGCAGTCCAATGCTGTTGGATTACGGGACCGTCGTGGACCATGATTTAGCGTGTCTTGAGCGTGGTTCCTTCGAGGATGTCTATGTCGCGCATAATTTCGGCGCAGTCGACCAAGTCCATGTCGTGCGGGATTCCGATGAATTTTGCATCGCGAGCTTTACACCCACTGCCGTTGGACAGATTTCATCGGTGATGCCGGCCGATCGGATCGAAAATGACGGCGAGAGCTTTATTCGTTGCGGCACAATTGCGGTATCGATTTCATTTCACGCAGCGCGAATGCCGCTCAAGCGGATTCTGTTCCAAAAGTCCGTGCGCTGGCACGGGCGTGAATTAGATCAGCCGGCGATAAAGGAAGAGGATCGGATTTCGGCTTTCATCGATCGCGCGGTGCGGCATTCACGTTATACTCGGCCCGTGGGGACGATGTTATCGGCGTATCTCGGATCGCCACTCTTGGCATCGTCCATTCCCTACTTGCGCTTCCTCCTGAGAGCCATGCTCGGTGATCGTCACAAACTCGCGCATATCCGCCGGCGAATTTCGTTCACACTCCTCGGGCCGTTCAAACGCGCACTGTTCCGTTTCTCGTCCGGCGGCAGAGATCTCGACCGCTACGATCCGCTTCATCTCAGTTTTCGGAGCACGTTGGGACGTAAAGCGGTGAGTGCGGCTCTGTTTTCGGCCAGTCCCGACACCGCCGTCATTCTCGGCATCGGGCAGTCGAATATCGCCAACGAGTGCGATCCCGGCGCGCTCTACCAACCCAAGGGCGGAGTATACAATTTCAATTTCTTCGATGGAAGATGCTACGAGGCGAGAGACCCCTTGCTGGGCGCCAGCATCAACAGGAGCAATGTGCTGACCAAGCTTGGCGATCTGCTCATTGAGCGCGGCCAATATCACCGCATCTTGCTGGCGCCCATTGCGCATGGCGGGACCTATGCGCGTGAGTGGTCGCCCGCCGGCAGGATGTTTCCAAGACTGGAGTGGACGCTCGAACGCCTAAAGCAAAGCAAGATCAATATTACCCACATTTTTTGGCAACAGGGCGAATCCGAAGCTGCGCTACGCGATCCGAAGCCGGATGAATGGGTGCGCCACTTCATGGCAATGGTCGGCGCGATCCGGGCAGCGGGTGCCGTGGCGCCGATCTACGTCGCGCAATGTACGATTTGCCGCAACGATCCCAACGAGCAAATTCGGCAAGTCCAGCGCGGGGTCGTCGATCCCGCGGCCGGAATTCTCGCCGGCCCCGATCTCGATCTGGTCGGGCGTGATGAACGATTCGATGGCTGCCATTTTTCGGCGGGAGGGCTGCAGCACGCGGCGGCCCTATGGTATGAGGCGCTGTGTCCGTCCCACTAATGACAGTCGTTTCGTCGACCCAAAGTGAATCCGTCGATCCACGTCTCGGTACCCTACGAACCGCGACCGGCGCCGAACACGAACGAGCGGGCGAACCACGCAATACGGGAAAATGTGTTGCGGTCACCGCGCAGCATGCGGCCGAGAAGCTGGCCGATGCGGCGCCGGAAGATCCAGACATAGGCCAGCGATCTCAGCGCCGACAGCGGCAGGTTTGCGATCGCCGACCAAATTCGGCGCAACGGCGCTGGATTGGGGCCGATCGCGGCCACCTCGTCAGGCGGCTTCACCCAGGGCAGCAGTTCGCTCATCGCATGTGCTTCGATGCCGCTCCATTTGTCGTTCAACGGCCGCGAATGCCAGCGCACCGGCAGAAAGAACAGCTTGCGTTTCAGCGGATCGAAAAAGCCGCTGTAGAAGCTTTGTTTGAAAAAGTGGCCCGCCATGAATTTGTCGAACGGAAATCTGCTCTTGGTGACCGCCCGCTCGGCGAGCGGTCCCCAGCTGGCAAGAAACAATTCATCAGAGTCCTGGACGACGTGGATATGTTTGATGCTCTTGATGTTGTTGTAGAGGTAGTCGCCGTCGAGCGTCCATTGCTCGAATGTGGACGTATCGTGGTTGCCGATGGCGCCGTAATCGAGCAGCAGCGGCGCCCAACTCAGACTGTGCAGCACGATGCCGTCTTCGCCGGGCACGCGCCACCACGCGGCAGGGCTGATGGCCATGAGACCGGGCGCGTCCCATTCATAGGCCAATGTCTCGCTGTGGAATCCATTGACGGCGGCATAGACCATCTGTCGGCCAGTGATGCCGAGAGGGGCGGGATCGTTGCCGCGGGGGCCTTCTGGCAGGACACCCAGCTTTCGCAGGTGCGCCAAAAACGGCTCCTCTCCGAAGCGCAACGCGGCCGTGAGGACGAGTTCCGTGCCGCTTCGCGCAAGCTCTTGAAGTCGCGCGACGCTGCCGTCCGACAGCATGCAGTCGGGCGTGAGAATTACGGCGTAAGCCTTGTCGCGATGCGCCATCTCGCAGGCGATGCGGTGACCGATGCTCATATGCTGATAGCCGGAGCGGCCGGCCGGGCAGGGCGGAATTTCGATATAGACTGGCTCGAGGTAATTCTCGAGCAACCGGAATATGGACGTATCCCGCATCGCCGCCCAGTCTTCCGGTCGGGTGGCGATCAAGAATTTGCTGCGGCGCGATTTCTGCAGTGCCGGTATGTTGCCGGACGACAATGCGCTCGCCAGGCAGAAGTCGAGACAGTAGTTGCGGAAGCGCTCGCCCCACAACACCACGATAAAATAGAAGGGCCGATCGAGCGCTGCCGGGGAGAATATCGCGCTTTGGCCGTCAACCGACATTCATGCCTCAAGCTTTGCAAAGCGCGCGCGTTCGATTGCCCAGTAGTCCACCGCCCGGGGAAATTACAGATAGGCTCGTTGAATGCAAAGGAAAATCCGTCGTTGCGCTCGCTTGATAAATCGTTAGTTTACCGCGCTCGCGGCATCGCTTGCGAGTAGCCACCCGACCGTGAATTCCCGCACGATCGAGGCGGCATCGGTTTTTGGAGTTCTTTGCAGGGTACGATGAATCAAACACAATCAACTGCAAGCGGCGAAGCTGTCTGGCTGTCCGGCATTGCCGCGGCGGGCGATCTGCGGAGTCTGCAGCATGCGATGCAGTCCCGCAGCGCTCTCGATGTTCCCAATTTGCGCTCGCTGGCAATCGTCGGGGCGGCACCGGAGGGCCGGCGTCTGGCGCAGATCTGCGCGGCGCAGGGCATCAGGATCGAAGCCATCGTCGATGATGACCCAGCCAAGAAAGGATTGGCCGTCGCGGGCTTGCATGTGGCGCCGGTGCAGACGCTCGCCGAACTGCCAAAGTCGGTGCCGGTCGTGATCGCGTCGCATCGGGTGCTGCGCGTCACCCAGCGGCTGCGCGATCTCGGCTTCACGACCGTCGTGCCCTTTGCGATGTTGCAGATACTCGCGCCCGCTGTGTTTGCGCCGCATATGTTTTACGACGAACTGTTAGACGATCTGGTGACGCATCGTTCCGAGTATCAGGCGCTGCACGAACGCTTGGCGGACGATCGCTCGCGAGCGGTGCTCGACGCGGTGATCGGATTTCGCCGTACGCTCGATCCGGCTTTGCTTGAGCCGGTCGTCACCGAGCACGACCTTTACGCCCCCGAGGGCCTGTTCGAATTCACCGACAAAGAAGTCTATGTTGATGGTGGCTCTTATGACGGCGATACGATCCGCAGCTTCATCGCGCGTGTGCACGGCCGGTTCGCCGATGTCTATGGCTTTGAGCCCGATCCGGTGACATTTGCCAAGCTCACGGCCAATTTTCGCGATGAGCCGCGGGTCCATCCGATTCATGCCGGCCTGCACAGTCATGGCGGCACGCTGCGATTCCGCGACGACGCGAGCAGGGGCGCCATCTTCGCCGCCGACGGGGAAATCGAGATGCCGGTCACTACGATCGACGCAGTGATCGGTGACCGGCCGCTGAGTTACGTCAAGATGAATATCGAAGGCGCCGAAATCGACGCGCTCAACGGAGGCCGCAACGCGATCCGCCGCTGGCGGCCGCGGCTCGCCATCTCGGTTTATCATCGCGCCAGCGACCTCTGGCGCATTCCGCAACTGGTGCTTGAACTGAACCCGGACTATGATCTTTACCTGCGCCAACATGATGGCGGCATCATCGAGACGGTGCTATATGCTTTGCATAAGCACTGAATGCTCGGCAACGCGCGCTCGGAGGCATTGATGGCAGATTACTCGAAGGCGTCGTGGGTCGATCCAGGCTTGAATTGGAAGCCCTTGCCGGTCGGCGAACTGCCCGAGCGCGTTCTCATCGACTTCGCGACCAAGTGCAATCTGCGCTGTCCAATGTGTCCGGTATGGGGCTCGGAGGACAACAATGCCATTGATTCGGTCAAAGGCGTCATGAAGGCCGACTCTGCGACGCGGCTACTTGACGAGATCGCGCCTATTCATCCCCTGATCCAACCGAATATGTATGGCGAGCCGCTGCTGATCCCGAATTTGCGCGAGCGCCTGAGCGATATGAAGGCGCGGGGCATTGCGATCGCGTTCAACACCAATGGCCTGACCCTCGATGACGACCTCGCCAAATTCATGGTCGACATCGGGCTCGACTCGATCTCATTCAGTATCGATGCGTCGACCCGCGAGACGTTGGAAAAAATTCGCGGAATCGACAAGCTGGAGAAAATAGAAGCCGCTGTGTTCCGCATGTTGGCGGCGCGCGGCGACCGCGAGCTACCGCGGATCAGCGTGTCATTCACGCTGCAAGACGCGAATCGTCACGAAGAGGAAGCTTTTGTCGAACGGTGGAGTGGCATCGTCGATTGCGTTCGTGTCGGCTTGTTGTTCGAAAATGGCACATTTCCCGACATGAAGCCGCCGGAGAAGCGATTGCCGTGCCCCACGCTCTACAAGACCCTGCCGGTCCACAACGACGGTACGGTGACGGTGTGCTGTCTTGACGGGTTTAAGTCCACGAATGTCGGCAATGTTTTCGAAGACGGCGTGAAAGCCGTTTGGAACGGCGAGGAATTCGCCAAGGTCCGCTACTATCACGAGACCGAGCAGTGGGACAAAGTTCCGTTCTGCGCGAGCTGCAACGGTTGGGCGCAATACGAGTTCGAGGAGGAAGTGCGTGACGGTTTGTTTATTCGCCGCTCACCAGAATTCACTTATTACAATCGCATCGCGCGGTTGAAGAACTGGCAGGGGCGGCTGCTCGGCGCTCACAAGCAGCCGAATAGCGAGCTCATCGAAGCCGCCTAATAACGGGACCGGCGCCGCCCTTCCGCAGCATTTTCATTGCCGCCCACCGACACCGCGATGCAGGCCATGCAGCCGTTCGATTTCATCGTATCGCTGTGGGGCGAGCGCTATCGCAACTATTTCGTCGATCGCTGCCTGCCGACGCTCTTGGCGGAGGGAAATTTTCCCGTTTTGCGTGCGAGCGAAGGCCATCGGCTGTTGATCGCCACGACGCAAGCCGATTGGCAGGCCATGACCGACCTGCCCGTCATGCAGCGGGTGCGCGAATTCGTAACGCCGCAATTCTTCGAGGTCGCCATTCCGGAGGCGGGGGACGCCGCGCCGGGCGGCGAAGAGGTTATTCGTCACCACGCCAAATGCCAGAAACAGCTTTGCGAAGTCGCGTTTCGGGATCGGGCTTATGGCAGCGTGGTATTTCCCGATACGCTCTATTCCACCGGGGCCGTCGCCGCGCTGTTGCGCTACGCCCGCGCCGGGCACCGGCTGGTGCTGTGCGCCGCCTTGCGCCAGATCGAGGAGTCCGTGCTGGCGGAGCTCGATTCAACCGGCATATTGCCGCTCGGCTCGAAACCCTCGCTGACCGGCCAGGCGTTATCGATCCCGCCCCGGCAGATGGCCGACCTTGCCGTGCGCCATCTTCATCCCGAAGTCGTCGTTTACGACTGGGATTATATCAGTTCGCCGCCGCTTTCGGCACACCGCTTCTGGCGCGTCCCAGGCCGGCGCGGCCTGATCTTGCGCACCTTCTACGGGCTTCCCGTGCTCATGGATTATCGCGCGATCGAGACCCATAATACCGAATGTCTCGACCGCGATATCTTTGAGAATGTCTATGTGCGGAGCAATTTCGCGGAGTGCGGTGGCTTGCATGTCGTGCAAGATTCGGATGATTTCATGTTGATCAGTCTCACGCCCGAGGCGGTCGGTGAGCATCACGCCCCGACACTGCTGCCGCGCTCTCCTTGGCTGCACGATCTTGACCGAGAGTCCAGTCTGCGCGCGTCGATGCATTATTTCGTCGGCCGAACTGACGACGGGCTAAAGGGCGCTTTGTTCAATTGTCCGATGTATTGGCACAGCGACGACCTCGATGAGACCTGGACGAAACGGAATCGCCAGATCTCGCAACTGCTGCGCCGCGTTAACGGCGATTATGGTTCGGGTTGTCAGGCCGCGCAGATCTCATACCCTCGTTGGCTGAGCATACGTCCGCGTCGATTGCTGGGCGATCTCTATTACTACGGCGT
>PLTE01000014.1 GCA_003164375.1 Hyphomicrobiales bacterium
CGGCTTGAGGTTCAAGCAGAGGCAGGGGTGATAATCAAACTCGCCCCCGCTTTTGGCCTTGACAAAGAAAAAAACGACAATGTTCAAGCAAAAAGGGCTTGAACCTAAGCCTGCCATCCTATAACGTAACCCATCAGCGGAATAGCGCATGAGTGCTTGATGCAGGGTCTAACCCTCATGAGGCACTCGCCATGACGACTACCGTTATCCCGTTTGGGGCCGTAATGGCCCAAAAGAAGTGGTCCGCCGGCCTTGCCGTCGACATTTCGCTCAAGTCCTATTTCACCAAGAAGTTTGTTGGCGAAGGCGAGAATCGAATCGTTCAGCGCAAGACCGAACTCGATTCCGACGCCGGCGACACCATCTCCTTCGATCTGTCTGTCCTTCTCCGCAATCGCCCCGTCACCGGCGACCAGCGCGTCGAGGGCCGCGAGGAAAATCTGCGCTTCTTCACCGATCAGGTGACGATCGACCAGACGCGCCACGCCGTCTCGGCCGGCGGCAAGATGACCCGCAAGCGCACGGCGCACGATCTTCGCACCGTCGCCAAGGAGCGCCTGTCCGACTATTGGGCGCAGTATATCGACGAACTGACGTTCATGAACCTCAGCGGCTCGCGCGGCATGAACCAGGACTATATCGAGGGCTTGGACTTCTCGGGCTTCGCTCAGAACCCGCTCCTGGCTCCCGATTCGCAGCATCAAATCTTCGCTGGCGGCGCGACCTCGGTTGCGACGATCACGAACACGGAAATCATGACGCGGCTCTTGATCGAACAGGCCGTCGCCACCGCCACGATGATGCGCGCACAGAACCCGCTGACCCCGAACATGATGCCCATCAGCATCGAAGGCGGCCAGCACTTCGTCACCGTCATGTCGCCGTTCCAAGAATACGACATGCGGAACAACGACACCGGCGGCTGGGTCGACATTCAGCGCGCCGCCGCCGCTGCGGAAGGCAAGAACTCGCCCGTGTTCAAGGGCTCGCTGGGCATGATCAACAACGTGATCCTGCACTCGCACCCCTCCGTGATCCGCTTCAACAACTACGGCGCTGGCGCGAACCTCCCCGCCGCCCGCGCCCTGTTCATGGGCCGACAGGCTGGCGTCGTCGCCTACGGCACGGCGGGCGGACTGCGCTTTACCTGGAAAGAGGAACTGCGCGACTTCGGCAACGAGCCCACCGTCGTCGCCGGCACGATCATCGGCATCAAGAAGGTTCGATACAACAACATCGACTTCGGCGTGATGGCGATCGACAGCTACAGCGCGCCGGCCCCGACGTAAGTTCTGGCCAAGACTGACGGAGCCGCATGACGCGGCTCCGGTTTCCTCATTCCGCAAGGACTTCCGATCATGGCCACTATCGCTTCCCCCATCTCCCTCTACCAGAAGACGGCCCCGAGCCCGCTTGTCGCCGCCGCGCTCGTCGTCGCCGACTTCATGTATGATTTCAGCTACAGCGCCGTGCAGACGACCGATATTCTCGAAATCGGCGCGCTGCCGGCCAATTCGAAGATCGTCGACGCCTATCTCTACGCGGAAGCAAACCTACAGGTAGGCGTCATCACGGGCGGCGGCAGCGGCACGGCCAACGGCACCTTCCCGCTTCCGGTCATCGCGCCTCCCTCGGGAGGAGCGCCCTACGCTGGCACGTTCACCATCGCCGCCGGCGTGCTGACGGCTGTGAACCTGACGAACCCCGGAAATGGCTACACTGGAACGCAGACTGTCACCAACGCGCTTCTTGTCGCGGCTGGCGCGGTTGCTCTCGCGGGCGCTTCCGTCACCTTGACCTTGGCGACTCTGCCGGCGGCCAATGCCACGGTCGGAATTATGACCGGAACGCTTGGCGATCTGGTTTCGGCCCGCACTCTCAACGCCGTTCCGACCCTGTTTAGCGCCGTCGCCGTCGCCGGTCTGAATACCGCCATCGCGCGAATGACGCTGCCGCAGCCATCCGCCAACTACCTTTCCACGGTGGACCAAGGCATTGGCGTGACGTTCAGCGCCGCGCAGGCGGCCAACAGCCTGTATGGCACGACCAGACTGCATCTCGTCGTCAGCTACTACGAGTGATTTCAAGCAAGCAGGGCGGCGCGCAATGTGCCGCCCTTTTTATGCAATGAGGGCTGAAAAATGTTGGTCGAGAGCATCATCAAGAGAAAGAAGGGCACCCAAGTTGTCCTTGGCGACAAGACCTATCACTTTCAGCCAGACAAAGATGGCCGGCACGTCGCCGACGTGAAACTCCCTTCCCATCTCGGAACACTGCTTTCGATCAAGGAGGGCTATCGTCTCGCCGAAGTCGAGGAAGTCGCGGAAGTGGTCGCCGCCGTCGCGCTGACCGAAATCGCCGATGAACTTGAGCCAGAGCCGGAAGCGCCGGCCGAGCCCGTCATCGATGAACCCGCGCCAGTCGCCAACCTTGCCGGCTTGCAGCGCCCCGCGCTCGCCGAACTCTATGAGGAAAAATTCGGCACGCCGCCGGCGCAGAACATGAAGGTTGCGGCCATTGCCGCCGCGCTCCGCGACGCGGCGTAACGCCATGACCACCTACGCCAGTTGGGTAATGCAGCGCGCCTCGATCCTGTTGCAGGACACCGCAAATACCCGCTGGCCGCTGATTGAGCTTGTCACTTGGCTCAACGACGGCATGAGGGAGATCGTTCTCCAGAACCCAACGGCGCTCTCGGAATCGCTCGTTCTCCCTCTTGTCGCCGGCACCTATCAGACCGTCCCGCCGACATACGCCCAAGTTCTCCGCGTGGTGCGGAACCTCAAGACGAACGCAGACTCGCCGCGCATCGGCGGGCGCGTCGTCCGCGTCATCGACCGCCTCACTCTCGATGCGGTCGCACCCGACTGGCACGATTCGAACTGCACGCCGCAAACCTCGATCGTCGCCAACGTGATTTTCGATGAAGACGACCCGTTCGCCTTCTACGTCTATCCGGGGAATGACGGCACCGGAATTGTCGAAGTGATCGCCTCGGCGATCCCCGCCGAAGTCTGGCCGCTGGCTTTGTCGCTCGGCACGGTGACGCCGGGAGCCGGAGGAACGACAGGCTCATTCACCCTATCCGACGCGACGCCACCAGTCGGCGGAACCGCGTGGGAGATTTCATTCTCGATCGCCGCCGGCGCGCTAACTGGCGTCTCGCTCGTTAACGCCGGCCTCGGCTATTCCGCGCCAATCAGCATCACCAATGCGATGCTTCTCACCGTAGCGGGCATAGGCTCACTAACGGGCGCGTCCATCGTGCTGAACGCTACACAGAGCACGGCAATTGCCACTTATGATGTGCCGATTGACATTCACGATATGTATAAGGGCGCGCTTGTCGATTACGTCATGTATCGCGCCTACTCGAAAGACTCGTCGTTCGCCGGAAGCCTCGCGCGCGCCGCAGCGCATTATCAGCAGTTCCAGGGCGCAATCGGCGTCAGAGCAAAAGACGAGACGCGCAATCCGAACACGAAGGTTCCAGTTAATCCGGGGAGCGCAGCGTGAAGCTTCTCAGCAACTTCCTACCGTTCGTCCTGCCGTTCGTTCCCGGCACGTCAGACCCGGTGGCAATCCAGTATCTTCTCGGGGCGTCGCAAGAGCTATGTGAGCGCACGCGCTGTTGGCGGCTCGTTATCGACGAGCAGTTTCTTGAAGGCGATGAAGGACATCGCTTCGACGGAATGTCGATCAAGGGCGCGAGCGTCTACGAGATCGAGGAAGCGTGGTTCAACAATCGTAAGCTGCGTCGCGAGCAATTCAGCCTCATCCCAGCATGGGACATTCCGCCGCCGCGCTACAAGGGAGAGGCGGCCCCACAGTATCAATATCCGAGCATAGACCAATGGCAGCCCGGCTACACGCCTCCGCCATTGGTTCCGTTACCGCCAATGTCAGAGCGACGCAACGACGGACGGTTCTGCATCACGCAAATCTCCGCTGGCTCGATGATCATCCTCGCGCCACAGCACGGCCATCTCCGCGTCAGCATGTTCTTGCGGCCGTCCGAAGGCGCGACGGTGGTTCCTGACTTCGTGTTCGATCAGTTCGCTCGCCAGATCGCGGACGGCGCAATCGCTCGCATCAAGATGATCCCTGGCCAGCCAACCTATGATCCGCAGGGCGCGCAAGTCCATATGGCGCAGTTCAATGCGGCTTGCGACAAGCACTTCGCCTTCAATGTTCGCGGCCAGCAACGCGCTCATGCGCGCACGCGGGCCGATTTCTACTGACCGAGGCGAGTAAATGCGGACGGCGATTTTCCTTGTCAGGTTGTCACAGCCGAGCCCGCTTCCGGTTGTCGTCACCTATTCGACAGTCGACATAACCGCCTTCCACCCAGGCGACTACACGGCGACAACCGGATCGCTCACCTATGCTCCGGGCGACACCATCAAGCAGTTGATGATCCCGATTCGCGACGATAACCCGACATTTCAAGAGACGCTGTTTGGCGTTTCGTTGTCGGGAGAAACAAACTCGACGCTCGCACGCCCCGAAGGTGTGTGCCAAATCCCCGGCTTATCGTGGGCGCAGATGATCGCCAATGCGGAGGCGCTTGTCACGGCCGACTCAGTAGCGACGGCGACGGCGAACGCCGCAGCGGCGCTCGCCGCGAAGACCGCCGCAGATGCGGCTGTAACGGCGGACACCACAGCACAGTCAACGGCTTCGACGGCCGCAGCGGCTACGGCCGCCACGCTGGCCGCCGATCAGGCGGCTGTGTCCGAGTATTTGGTTACACCAGGACTTCCATCACCAATCGTCATCACGGCTGGCGCGAGCGGAACGAACGGAACCTACACGCTCCCCGTCACCGCGCCTCCATCTGGCGGAACATCATACGCTGGCACGTTCACCGTTGCGGGCGGCGTCGTCACGGCGGTGACACTGACGACCATCGGAAACGGATACACCGGAGACGTTACCCTAACCAACGCGCTGCTTGTCGCGGCAGGCGCGACGGGACTCACTGGCGCTTTGGTCACAATCACCTGGGCGCAGGCGAGCTATCAAGCCGCCGTGCAATCGGCACAGGTCGCTTCTATCACGGCGGCGACGAATGCCGCGAATGCGAAAAACTCAGAGGAGGCAGCGGTGCTTGCCGCTGCTGGCGCCGGATATACAAACATTGGCCTAAACCTTATCGCGATCGCATCCATAAACACCTACAACAACGATCAGAATGCAGCAAACTTAGCGGCGGCGACGCTAAGCGCGGCTCAAGCCCAGCTTCTTCAGATAACCAATGACATTGCGACCTACCAAGCGGACGTGGCGGCGGCCACCGCCTCCAACAACACCACACAGGCGGCGCTCGCCGCAGCCAACGCGACGCTTGCCGCCGACACGGTAATCCAAACCGCCGCAGACGCAGCCAACACTGCCGCCATAGCCGCCCTGGCCGGCGCGGCAGCAGCCGAGGCCGCAGCCGTCGCCGCGCTCGCCGTGGTCAACGCGAACGCCGCCGCAGCGGCCATCCTCGAAGCCCCGTGGGCCGCAAGTCTCGCGCAGGACGCGATAGGGGGTGCGTTTTGATTACGAATACGGCTTTCACCGGCGAGGTTCCTCGCACGATCCCGCGCTTGCTTCCGGATGGCGCGGCACAGATCGCGGACAACTGCAAGCTCGTCGACGGCTCGCTCACGCCGCTGCGTTATCCCGCGCTAACGCGCGTCGTCGCGTCGTCGAGCGTCATGTTTTATGTGAAAGATGGCACTTGGTTCGAATGGAGCGAAATCGTCGACGTCGCCCCCGCGCCGATCGCGGCCAACCGCCTTTACATCACCGGAAACGGGCCGCCGCAGCTTGTCGTCGACTCATCGACCGTGTTCCCGCTGGCGCTCAATCCACCTGCCGGCGCGCTCACGGCGGCCGTCACTGGCACGCCAGACCCCGCGACGCAGCAATATTACGTATATACATATACTTATATGACGCAATACGGAGAGGAATCACAGCCGGCGACGGTGAGTAATGCGGTTCTCCGCAGCTATGGAATGAATGTGACGCTAACAGGCTTCGAGGACACGCTACAGGTTCGAGGCATCACGAGCATCAACATCTACCGATCGCAAACCGACTCGAACGGCACGACCAATTTCTATTTCATCGCCAATGTCCCGGTCCCGGTCGTGGCGCTTTCGTTTGTCGATAACGTCGAGGCAAACATCGACCAGCAGCTTTTGCCGTCGCTTAACTTCGATCCGCCAGTGGACACGCTCTCGGGGATTATCCCGCTCCCGAACGGCATGATGGCGGCGTTCTCCGGCAAGAACCTCTATTTCGCCCAGCCGTGGGAGCCGCACGCTTGGCCGCAGATGTATTCGCTGGCCACAGATTACAACATCGTCGGCATCGCCGCCTTCGGCCAGTCGATCGCGGTCATCACAGACGGCTATCCATATGTCGTGACCGGCATTAACCCGTCCGCGATGACGATGGAACGCCTCGACGTAAATTACCCTGGCGTCAGCAAGCGAAGCATCGTTAACCTCGGATATTCCGTGGCCTATGCGTCAACGGATGGCCTCGTTTCAATTTCGGGGCAGGGCGCGCAAATGGTGACTGGTCTGTTTACGACCGACCAGTGGCGAACGATGAACCCATCGACGTTCGTTTCGGCGCAATACATGGGGCTTTACGTTTTCTGCTATTCGTATGTAAATCAAAGCCTTGCTACGGTTCAAGGCTCGATCCTCATTGACATGACGGGAGCTTATCCGTTCCTCACGCGATCGGACCTCTATTCGAGCTATCTGTTTTTCGAGGTCGGCGCTGGCAAGCTCTATTTTCTAATGGGCAACGCAGTCGGCGAGTTTGACGCGCTCAATTCGTCCTTCATGAACATGACGTGGCGAACGAAGAAATATGTCCTGCCAGGAGAAACGAACTTCGGCGCGTGCTTCTTCGATGGCGCGGTTCTGACGACCGGCTACGGGCCGCTCGTCGGCTTGCCAACCTTGTCGATCACAGACGCCAATGTGACCTCGGCCATTTATTCGAGCACGGACAGCGGCGCGGCCGGCTTTCCGACGCCTCCCGCGATCCCCGCGCAGTTCGCCGCCAAGATCATCTCGGATGGCGTGCTCACAACCACCGTCAACACGATGAACGCCGTGCAGCGCCTTACTTCGGGGTTCCTGGCGCGCACATGGGAAATCGAAATCAGCGGCATCAACCAAATCACATCGCTCGCCCTCGCGGGCTCCCCGTTTGAATTTCAGGTGCAACAGTGAAGCCCCAACCGACGACAAGCACGGATCGCGCCGCCGCCCTGACGAAGCAACACGTTGAGACTCTCCTTGGACAGCGCGGCGCGCCGGGCGCGAAGGCTGTCTTGCAATCAGACTTGACCGCGCTGAAAGCCACGGTCGCTAAGGTCGCGACGCCAACGCTCCTATCGGCCACGGTAAGCGCCGCGCCGAGCGTCGCCGACTTCAATGCTGTCGTTTCAGACCTCGTGGCACTACGGGCTGAATTTCTCGCGCTGATCGCCGCGATTTCGCAATAACCGCTTGGATAAATGCTTTCATGTGAGAAAGTGCTTGACATGGAAAACGCCGCGCCCAGCAACGCCCTAAAGATGTCCGTCGCCACGGCGGATGATTTGGCGTGGGCAGCGCAGCGCCTCGCCCTAAAAGCATGGCCAAGCGAGACGAAGGGGCTGGCGATCCGCGCTGGCGACACGCTTCGCGCCGTCACGGCATATTGCGACTTTCAAGACAGTGGCACATGCACGATCCACATTGCGACCGACGGAAGCCGCCAGTGGGCGACGCGCGGGATGCTCTACGGCATCTTCGCCTATCCGTTCGAGCAATGCGGCCTTCGGCGTGTCACAGCGCCAATTTCCTCGGCGAATAAGGCTTCGCTGATTCTTGTCGTGAAGCTCGGTTTCCAGTTCGAGGGGCGCTTACTGAACGCCTGCAAGGACGGCGACCAAGTGATTATGGGGATGCTCCGCGAGGATTGCTCGTGGATTAAGAAGGAGACAGCCCCGTGAGCAAGAACAATTCCGCATCGCCCCCGAACCCGTTGATCGCCGAGGGCGTCGCCGCCACAGGCGCTGCCGCGCAGCAGAACGGCGCAAACTGGCTGAATGCCGCGCAGGCGCAATACAACACGTCCCAAGCCAACATGCCGGCCATCAACGCGGCGGCGACCGGCAACGCCACGTCGGACGCGGCGGCACAGACCAACGCGAACACGAATGCCGCGACCGAGCAGGGGCAGGCCAACAGCACGATCCCGACCGAAAACAGCTTCATCAACGCCGCGAACAATTGGGGCGGTGCGGCGAATCAGGCGAAGGTCGCCAACGCGGCCGGCGCGAATGTGCAGGAGCAGGCCGCTTCGCAGCAACAGCAAACGAACGCGGCGCTAACGGCTGAGGGCGCGAACCCGAACAGCGGCGCGGCGATCGCGGCCAATCGGGCGGCGGCCGAGCAAACCGCGCTCGGCACGGCTGGCGCGATGAACAACGCCGACAACACCGTCCAGACGCAAGCTCTCGGGCTCGAAGCGCAAGCAGTTGGCATGGGCAACACGAATGCCGGGCTGGCGAACCAAGACACGGGAGTCGGCATCGCGGCGGGAAATGCCGGCGAGGGCGCGCTGACTGCCGCCAATGCCGCCGGCAACAGCAATTTCGGCGTCCTGAACTCGGGATATGCTGGGCAGGCGCAGGGCGATGCGACCATGATGAATGGCTTGCAGCAGCTTTATGGCGACCAGACGCAAGCCTACAACACGCAGACGCAGCAGAATAACGCCAACACGGCGGGAATTTTCGGCGGACTCGGCTCTATCGCTGGCGGCCTGTGGGGAACGAATCTCGGCGGAACGAACGGCACAGTCGGCGGCTCGGTCATCAATTATTTGAGCGACAAGACCAAGAAAGAGCAAAAGAGCAAAGCGCGCGGCACGCTTGAGGCGCTCCGCAAAATGCCGATCGACAACTGGAAATACAAGAAGGGCGTCGCGGACGAGGGGCACCACATCGGCACCTATGCTCAGGACTTCAAGAAGGCCACAGGCAAAGGCGACGGCAAGAGCATCAACATCATGGACGCGATGGGCGTCACGATGGGCGCGGTGAAGGAGCTTGCCGATAAGGTCGACAAGATCGGCTCGAAAAACCCGTCGATCCGGCCCGGTAAGCCGAATCCGCGTCCGCAAGGCGTTATGGGATTGGCGGCATGAGTTGGGGACTCGACTTCGGCAGCTTCATGAGCAACGCGAAAGCGCAAACCGACGCTTCTGACAAGGCGGCGAAGGCTCAATCCGTGCTCGACGCCCAGCAAAAGCAGACGGACGCGCTGAACGCCGCGAGCGCCGCGTGGAAGCAGGCGCAGGCGCAGGCCGGCGGCGGCACGCCTGCCGCACCCGGCGCGCCAACGACACCGCCGTCGAATGCCGTCACGACGACGCCGCTCGCCGCGCCACAAGGAGCTTCGCCGTCCACCTTGGCGTCAACCGACCCAGTCGCGCCCGGCCTCGCGCCATATCAGAAAGCGTTTCTCAACACGCTCGCGGGCGGCGAGAGCGGCGGAAAATACAACATCCGCTATGACGGCACGCCCACGGGAGCGCCAGTCGCCGATCTATCGCAGCATCCGAATGTGCTCGTTCCAACATCCGGCGGTCAGAAATCATCGGCGGCCGGGCGCTATATGTTCACCGGCTCGACATGGAACGACACAGGCGGCGGCGACTTCTCGCCCGCGAATCAGGACACGCGCGCTTGGAGCTTGGCGTCCGATCGCTACAAGCAGAACACCGGCGGCGACCTCGCGACGGATTTGCAGAAGGGCGGCATGACGCCGGGAATCATGAACGCCCTCGGCTCGACGTGGACTTCGCTGAACACCAACCGAGCGCAGCGCATCTCTGACTATAACGCCAGCATGGCGCGCTACGGCGCGCAGCCGACCGCGACACCCGCAACCGCGCCGCAACCACCAGCCTTTGGCTCCGTCCTGCCGGCGCAATCCATCCTCCTTCAACCCCCGGCCGACGCCGGGGCGGCCTGAAAGGCTTGAGTCATGGCGAATTATGGCATTGGCATCGGCTCTTTCATGGCCGGCCTACAGCAAGGCAAGGCGGCGGCGGCCGCCGCGAATCAGCAAGATTTCCAGAACAACCTCGCGACAAATGCCGACCAGCGCGCCGGCGCGGCGGCGACCGATGCGCTGGCAACGTCGAAACAGAGCAGGGACCAGAGCGCGACGACATTCGGCAATCAGCAACAGGACTATGCCGACAATAAGCCGCTCGTCGCCGCGCAGCGCGAGGACAAACTTGCGACGTTGAAGGGCGCGGCCGACACCATCGCCGTGAACACGGCAGCGGCCGCCGACTCGGATGCGGCCTACAGCGCGGCGCAGGGCCAATCAATATTTCCGGTCGGCAAGGACGCCAATGGCGACCCGACGTTCAGCGTCGATGGCAAGCTTGTTGGCAGCGCGGAAGCGGCGTCGGATGCATTCGATCGCGCTCATCAGAGCCGGATGCAGACCTATTACAACACGGCGGGGCCGAAGATCATCAATGACTTCATCGAAAACGGACAGCCAGAAAAGGCGCAAGCCTTCATCAAGGCGCACCAAGACGTTGACTTCCAGAAGGGCGTCGACTCGCTCGGTAGGCTTGAGGGAGCCTATCAGACAGGCGACTGGAGCGGCGTAAACGAGAATTTGAACAACATCTTGAGCAACGCCGGCTATATCAACTCGGCCAACCATGATGCGTCAGCCAAGCCGATCATTGGTCCTGACGGAACGGCGACAGGGCTCACTGTCAGCTACAAGAACAAAAACACTGGAGAGGATGTCACCAAGACATTCAATTCGATGGCTGATCTACACGCGGCGATTTCCGGGCTCATTAGCCCGCAGGCCGCCGTGGCGCACAACACGGCGCTGGAGGCTGGAGCTACGGCTACGGCGACCAAGGCGGCCGAGGAAGCGATCAAGACGAAGGGGCAAATCGCAGTCGGCGCGGCGCTCGGCGATCAGAATAGGCTGACGGAGGCGGCAAAAGCTGGCCTGCCGATGACGCAAGCAACGCACCAAAAGCTTGTCGACGACATTATGCTCAAGGGCGAGGACGCTGGATATTTCCCTGACACAAAAAATGCGGACGGCACAACGCGCCCGCTGACGCCCGTGGAGAGGCTGGCGATCGCCGACAAGATCGTCGATATTACGCATGGGCCGGTAAACTCAGGTGCGCCGGCTTCCGCGCCGGGAGCGCCAATTCTCGCCGGCAGACCGCCCGCGCCAGCGGTGACGTCGGGCCAAAGCATTATGTTTCGCCAGCCGCAAGCCGTTCCCGCGCCAGCGCCAGCCACGCAGCCGCAAGCGCCCGCTCCCGGTAGCGTGTCAAACTACGAGGCGCAGCACAATCTCAGCAACGTCCCATCGAATGCGCCGGCTAAATGGGCCGCCGCGATCCCGCCGCAATATGCGCCAAAGCAAGAAGCGCCCGCGCCGGGCGATGATGGCAGCGATGCTTTCGCCAGACGCCTTGGCATTCTCGACGTGACCGCACCGCAGGCTACCGCTGGCGCGCCCAACTATGCGCCGCAAGGACGCAGCATCGAAGATTACATCAAGTCGTTGAAGCCATCGGTCGCCGCGCAGATTGCGCAAGATGCGAACAAAAGACGATTGACGGTTGGGCGATAATTCGTTTCCAAATTCCGACAGAACGTGGCATAGATCGGAGATAATCCGATCTATGCCACGGGGACTGTCAAATGGCCGATTCAAGCACTTCACCCGTTCCCGTTGAGCAGTCAGACTCGAATTACACGATTTCAAATCTTGCGTCTCCATCATTGGAGAAGACGCT
>PLTE01000090.1 GCA_003164375.1 Hyphomicrobiales bacterium
GCACCATGGAGCCGCGCGCCTCGACACCGCCGCTTCGGCTCGACGCCTTGGCGCAATTGGTCAAAGCCGGCGTGCCGGCCTCGACTTTGGTCGCGCCGGTCATTCCGGCGCTCAACGACGCCGAGATCGAGCGCATCCTCGATGCGGTGGCGGAAACTGGCGTGCGGCATGCCGGCTACGTGCTGCTGCGCCTGCNNCCCGACCGCTATCGCCACGTCTTCAAGCTCATCCGCGACATGCGCGGTGGCAAGGATTACGATGCCACCTTCGGCAAACGCATGACCGGCTCCGGCCCGATCGCCTGGATGATCGGGCGGCGTTTCGAAATCGCTTGCGAGCGGCTCGGCTTCAACCTGGCCAGCGTAAAGACCACGACCGAGCATTTCCGCCACCTGCGGCCGGCCTCGCAACAGCTCGATATGTTCTAGTCCCCAATTGCATTCGTCGCGGGGTTGCGTCGGCAAAGCGCTCCGCGCACCATCGCGGCATGAGTCGTAATGGATCTGGTCGCAGTGGAATCGGAAAGGGCGCGGCGCGGCTGCCGCTCGACGAAGAGATCGCCCGGCCGACGTTTCGCCGCGAGCGCTCGGCGCTCAAGCGCGGGGTGTGGCCGATCGCCGGCTGTGACGAGGCTGGCCGCGGCCCACTCGCCGGGCCTGTCGTAGCGGCTGCCGTGATCCTCGATCCCGACGACGTGCCGCGCGGGCTCGACGACTCCAAACGGCTCACACCCGAACGCCGCGAGGTGTTGTACGAACGGATTTGCGCGCGCGCCCAGGTCGCGGTGGCGCTGGCGCCGCCGTCGCGCATCGACCGCGACAACATTTTGCGCGCTTCGCTGTGGGCGCTGGCGCGCGCGGTCTTAGCGCTTCCGGTCAAGCCGCGGCTGGTCTTTGTCGACGGCCGCGACCGCATCGATGTGGCTTGCGACTGCGAGGCCGTGATCGGCGGCGACGGTCTGGTCGCCTCGATTGCCGCCGCCTCGATCGTCGNNTCGCCAAGGTGACGCGCGACCGGCTGATGGCTTGCCTCGGCTCAGCCCATCCGGGCTACGGCTTCGAGCGGCATATGGGCTACAGCGTGCCCGAACATTTTGCGGCGCTTAATCGGCTTGGTCCGACTATCCACCATCGCCGCTCGTTTTCCCCGGTAGCGATGGCGCTCGGCTTGCTGGGCGCTGAATCGGACGCCGCTGCCGGAGACGCGGTTGCGGAAGTATTGCCTCTCTAGCCCAGCGGCCGTATAGGGCACGGCCAAACAATCGTTTGGCGCTTACGTTTCCGGTGCCCGCCACTCCGATTTTTTTGCCAATGTTTTACGTCCCGCTTTACGTTGAACTGCTGCGCTCGCGCCCCGTTCTCGTGTTCTGGGTGGCGACGCTGGCGCAGGCGTTACTGTGGCTTGTTGCGCCGATGCTGTTTTACGCAGCGCCTCCTGCCGATCTGGCGCAGCTCCTCGCTATTGGCCACGAATTGCGCTTCGACGCCGAGGTTGGTCCGCCGCTCGCTTACTGGCTCGCCGAAATGGTGTTTCGTGTCGCCGGTCTGTTCGGCGTCTATGCATTGGCGCAGATTTGCGTGGTCACGACCTATTACTGCGTGTTCGCGCTCGGCCGTGCCATCGTCGGGCCGGCGCATGCCGCCATGGCCGTACTGCTGATGGTCGGCATTTCGCTGTTTACGGTGCCGTCGCCGGATTTTGGTCCACCGATCCTGACGATGGCGCTATGGGCCGTCGTGCTACTGCAGTATTGGCGCGCCGTGGCGCAGGGGCGAAAGCGCTCCTGGTACGTGCTCGGCGGCGCCGCGGCTCTCATGCTTCTCACCACCGACGCCGCGCTGATCCTGCTCGGCACGCTCTTGGTCTTCACCGCCGCCACCGAACGCGGGCGTGCAGCTCTCAAAGCGAGCGAACCTTGGGTCGTCGCGATCGGGCTCACGGTCTTTTTGTTCCTGCATCTGCTCTGGCTCGACGGCCCAGGCGACAGCCTGACGCCCGTGCTCAAACGGCTGCGCGAAGCGCAAGCCGCCGCTGCCAACACGGCGCTCTGGCTGCGGCTTCTGATCGCGCTTGTGCTGGCGCACGCCGGCGCCGCCATTTTGCTGGTGCTGGCGGCCGGCTGGCCACGGGTACGCGCTGGTCCGGCGCCGCCGCTCGAGCGGACGCCGATCACCCCGTTCGCGGTGAGTTTCACCAAGGTTTTTGCGCTGGTGCCGGGTTTGCTGGCGACGATTTTCGCGGTCCTAGTTGGGCAAACGCTGCCGCTCGGCGGCGCGGCGCCGCTGGTCGTGCTGTCCGGCCTTGCCATTGTCATTGCCGCCGGCGACAGCATTGCGCTTTATCATCAGCGCGTGCTCGGTTTCGCCTGGGCCGGCCTGTTGGTGGTGCCGGTGCTGTTCATACCATTGCTGATCGTGCTGTTGCCGTGGACGGCCGGCACCGACCTGCAGGCCTCGCAGCCGGCGAACGCGATGGGCCGTTACTTCGCCGACACCTTTGAGCGCCGCACCGGCCAACCGCTCGCCGTCGTTACCGGCGATCCGCGCACCGCAGCGCTTATCGCACTCGCCGCCCCGAGCCGTCCGAGCGTGTTTTTCGACGCCGATCCGGCGCGCTCGCCCTGGGTCACCGCCGGCGATATCCGCGATAAAGGTGCCGTCGTGGTCTGGCTGACCGCCGATACCGCACCAGTACCGCCGCCGGACATCAAGGCCTATTTTCCCGATCTTGTCGCCGAACTGCCGCACACCTTCGAGCGGCCGGTGCAAGGCCGGCTGCCGCCGTTACGGATCGGCTGGGGCGTGATCCGGCCGGGCAGCGTGGCGCCGGCGCATTGAGATGACGCAGCGGGTTTCCTGCGCAATGTTGCCGTTCCGATCCGCGGCAGCGTCTGCCGCGGAGAAGAAGGAGAAGATGCCATGAACGCCACCGCCTTGTCGTCGTGGCAGTTTTGGGCCGTGCTGTCGGCGGTGTTTGCGGCGCTGACGGCGATCTTCGCCAAGATCGGCGTCGAGAATGTGAACTCCGATCTGGCGACGTTCATCCGCACCGTCATCGTGGTCGCCGTGCTGGGGTTGATCGTCTACGCGACGCGGCAGTTTCAAAGTCCGGCGGAAATCTCCGGCCGCACCTACCTGTTTCTGTTGCTGTCGGGACTCGGCACCGGCGCGTCGTGGCTGTGCTATTTCCGCGCGCTGAAGCTCGGCAATGCAGCGCAAGTCGCGCCGATCGACAAATTGAGCGTGGTCCTGGTCGCCGTGTTCGGCGTCGCGTTTCTCGGCGAAAGGCTCTCGGCGGTGAATTGGTGCGGCGTCGCGTTGGTCGCCGCCGGCGCAATCTTGGTCGCGATACGTTGACTTGTGTTGCGCGTCAGTTCGCCAGCGCTTTCTTCAGCGCCAGGAAATCCCGCCAGACGAAGCGTTTTTGCAGTGGGCTGCGCAACAGGAATGCCGGATGGAACGTCGCCAGCGCGCGGATTTCGCGACTGCCGGTGTTGTAGGGAAACCAGCGTCCGCGTGATCGGGTGATGCCTTCCTTGGTGCCGAGCAAGGTTTGCATGGCAGGTCCGCCGAGACAGACCAGGATATCCGGATTGGCAAGCTCGATCTGGCGGCGGATGAAGGGCAGGCAGATCGCGGTCTCCTGCGGTGTCGGCGTGCGGTTGCCGGGCGGCCGCCACGGCACGACATTGGCGATGTAGGCAGTCGTGCGGTCGAGCCCGATCGCCGCCAGCATCAGGTCGAGGAGTTTTCCGGATCGGCCGACGAAGGGGCGGCCGGTGATGTCTTCGTCATAGCCGGGCGCTTCGCCGACGAACATGACGCGGCTGTGCGGATTGCCGTCGGCGAAGACCAGCTGGGTGGCGGTGGCGCGCAGCGCGCAGCCCTCGAAATCGGCCAAGAGCGCGCGCAGCTCGTCGAGCGTTTTGGCGTTGCGTGCGGCCTCTCGCGCGGCCATGACCGCGGTTTCGGGCGAAGCCGGCGCGCGTAATCGACCCTCTGCCACAGGGGGAGGCTCGGATCGTCCAACGGGTCCGCGCTCCGCTCCGCCCGATGGCAGGCTCCGGCGATCCAGGGAGGGGGCGTGTCGCGTGAGCGCCGCTTGGCCGCTGCCCCCCAATTGGACGGCAGCACTGTCAGGCCTGCCCCTTTCGGGGGGAGGCGGGTCTGCCATGCGGTCGACGGGCTCCTCGCCGACGAGCGCGTCGGCGCCGGCGTCGAGGTAGAAGGCAAGGAGCTCGCGGGCCTGGCGCTCGGGATTTTGGCTTTCGGGGTTCATGACTTGAGCGATCCAGCGATTGTCATCGCATTAAATTCGTGAAAAATCATCGGGTAGTTTTTTCGTTGTCGCATGATCTTTTCGGAAAACCGGTTGCGACTTTTCCGGATCATGCTTTAGCGCCCGGGACGGGGAGCGAGCCATGAACACATCTGAGCTTCCGGCCCGGGAGGCGATGGAATTCGACGTCGTCATTGTCGGCGCCGGCCCTGCGGGCCTCGCGGCGGCGATCCGGCTCAAGCAGCTCGCGCCCGATAAGTCCGTCGTCGTGGTGGAGAAGGGCTCCGAGGTCGGCGCCCATATTCTTTCCGGCGCGGTGATCGATCCGATCGGACTCGACAGCCTTCTCCCCGAATGGCGCGGCGAGGACACCCCGATCAAGACGGCCGTCAAAGCCGACCGCTTTTACATGCTGAGCGCATCGCGGGCGTTGCGGTTGCCGTCGAGCCTGATGCCGCCTTTGCTGAACAATCACGGCAATTTCATCGTCTCGCTCGGCGAGGTCTGCCGGTATCTGGCGCGCAAGGCGGAGGCGCTCGGCGTTGAAATCTATCCCGGCTTTGCCGCAGCTGAGGTCTTGTTCGAGAACGATACGGTTGTCGGCGTCGCCACTGGCGACATGGGCCTCGCCAAGGACGGCCACCACAAATCGGGCTTCGCCCGCGGCATGGAGCTGCGCGGCAAATACACGCTGTTCGCCGAAGGCGCGCGCGGCAGCCTGTCCAAGGCGCTGATCGAGCGCTTCAGTCTTGGGCAAGGTCGCGAGCCGCAGAAATTCGGCATCGGGCTCAAAGAGCTTTGGCAGGTCGCTCCCGACAAACACCGAAGCGGTCTCGTACAGCACAGCTTCGGCTGGCCGCTCGACAATCACACCGGCGGCGGCTCATTCCTTTATCATTACGACGATAATCTCGTCGCGGTCGGTTTCGTCGTCCATCTCAACTACCGAAATCCGTATCTGTCGCCGTTCGAGGAATTCCAGCGATTCAAGACGCATCCTTTGGTGCGCGACACCTTCGACGGCGGCAAGCGGCTCTGCTATGGCGCGCGCGCCATCAGCGAGGGCGGCTGGCAATCAGTGCCGAAGCTGGTGTTCCCCGGTGGCGCGCTGGTTGGTTGCGCGGCGGGCTTCCTCAACGTGCCGCGCATCAAGGGCAGCCACAATGCGATGCTGTCCGGCATGCTCGCGGCCGAGCACGCCGTCGCGGCGCTGGTGCAAGGCCGCGCCAATGACGAGCTCGCGGCCTATGAGGATTCGTGGCGCGCTTCGCCGATCGGGCGCGATCTTTGGCGGGTGCGTAACGCCAAACCGCTATGGTCCAAGCTCGGAACCCTTGCCGGAATCGCGCTCGGCGGGCTCGACATGTGGACCAATACGCTCGGCTTCTCGTTGTTCGGCACCGTCAAGCACGGCAAACCGGATTTTGCGACGCTCGAACCCGCGGCGAAATGCCGGCCTATCGTTTATGCTAGGCCCGACGGCAAGCTCACCTTCGATCGGCTGTCCTCGGTCTATCTGTCGAACACTAATCACGAGGAAGACCAGCCGGTGCACCTTGTGGTGCGCGACCGCGCCTTGCAGAAATCGTCCGAGCACGACGTCTATGCCGGACCGTCGGCGCGCTATTGCCCGGCCGGCGTCTACGAATGGGTCGAGGAAGCCGGCCAGCCGCGCTTTGTCATCAATGCGCAGAACTGCGTCCACTGCAAAACCTGCGACATCAAAGACCCGAACCAGAATATCACCTGGGTACCCCCCGAAGGCGGCGGCGGGCCGAATTATCCGAATATGTGAGTCAGATGTCGCGGCTTTTGCCGGAATTCCGCTGCCGCGATTTCGCCGCCGTTCGGGCCTAAAGGCCGGCACGGCGCGGGAAAGGCGGGGCGGTTGCCGGGTTTGTGTCCTTGCGGGCATGCGGCAAAACGGTCATTCTCACGCCGACTGAAGACATCGGGCGCCCGATTCCCGCTTCGCCGCTTCAGTCCGCCAATATCCAGTTTGTAAATGGAGATGTCGTGATTCATTCGCTGCTGCCCCGGCATGCCGCCGTCGTTGGCATAGCCGTAGCTTTGAGCCTGCCCGCAGCGCTCACCGCCCAAGCTCTGGTGAGCCAAGCTCTTGCCGCCCAGGCGCCGGCGCAACAGGAACTCTTGCCCGAGAATGCCGCCGGCAGTTACTTGGCGGCGCGCCATGCCGGCGCCGAGCGCGATGCTGCGGCCGCGGCGGCCTATTATCTCAATGTGCTGAAACTCGATCCGCGCAATCCGGATCTGCTCGGCCGCACCTTTCTTTCGGTGCTTACCGATGGCGACGTTGACGAGGCGAGCAAGCTCGCCGAGCGGCTTCTTGCGGTCGATCATACCGATCGCATTGCGCGTCTGGTGCTCGGCATCCGCGAGCTGAAACAGAAGCATTACAGCGCTGCCCGGCAGGACTTCTCCCAATCGGTGCGTGGTCCGGTAACCGACCTGACGGCGACGCTGCTAACCGGATGGGCGCTTTACGGCGAAGGCGATTCGCACGCTGCGATCGACTCCATGGACAAGCTGTCGGGCCCGGATTGGTACTCCATCTTCAGGGATCTGCACGCCGGACTGATCCTCGATCTCGCCAACAACAAGAAAGAGGCCGGCAAGCGCTTCGAGCGCACCTACAAGGCTGACCTGACGGCATTGCGCGAGGTGCAGGCCTATGGCCGCTTCCTGTCGCGCACCGCCGGCAAGGACGATGCGCTCAAGATCTACCAGGCTTTCGACAAGGTGCTTCCGGATCATCCGCTCATTAAGCAAGAGATGAAGGAGGTTGCCGATGGCGTGAAGTTGCCGCCGCTCGTCGATTCGCCCCAGGCCGGCGCTGCCGAAGCGCTGTACGGGCTCGGCGCCTCGATCGGACGCCGCGGCGGCGAGGACTTGGCTCTCGTTTACCTGCAATTGGCGCTCTATCTCGATCCGTCGCACGCAATGGCGCTGCTTTCGCTCGGCGATCTCTATGAGGATCTTAAAAAGCCCAATCTTGCGATCAAAGCCTATGAGCGGGTTCCGGCGAGTTCGCCGTTGTCGCGCAATGCCGGAATCCAGCTTGCCGTCGATCTCGATTCGCTCGATCGCACGGCCGAAGCCAAGAAGCGACTCGAGCACGTCATTGCCGAGCATCCCAAGGACACCGAGGCGATCGTCGAACTCGGCAATATTCAGCGCGGCCGCAAGGAATTCGCCGACTGCGCCGAGACCTACGGCAAGGCCATCGACACCGTCCCGAACCCGGAGAAATCGAACTGGGTGATGTTCTACTTCCGCGGCATCTGCTACGAGCGATCGCACCAATGGCCGGCCGCCGAAGCCGACATGAAAAAGGCGCTCCAACTCTATCCCGAGCAGCCGCTGGTGCTCAATTATCTCGGCTATTCGTGGGTTGATCAGGGCGTCCATCTCGACGAAGGCATGGACATGATCCGCCGTTCGGTCGAGCAGCACCCGGACGACGGTTATATCGTCGACTCGCTGGGCTGGGCTTTTTTCCGCACTGGCAATTACGACGAGGCGGTCAAGAATCTCGAGCGCGCCGTCGAGCTCAAGCCCGAGGATCCGACCATCAATGACCATCTCGGCGACGCTTATTGGCGCGTCGGGCGCATGCTCGAAGCGCATTTCCAATGGTCGCACGCCAAGGACCTCAATCCGGACAAGGAAGACTTGCCCAAGATCGAGGCCAAGCTCAAAGACGGTCTGCCCCCCGATACTTCGTCGGCAGCCGACGCCGAAAAGCCCAATTCGGCT
This sequence comes from Hyphomicrobiales bacterium, assembly GCA_003164375.1. Taxonomy (GTDB): domain Bacteria; phylum Pseudomonadota; class Alphaproteobacteria; order Rhizobiales; family Xanthobacteraceae; genus BOG-931. The sequence continues at coordinate 8,056 of PLTE01000090.1, forward strand.
GATGCCGATAAGGCAAAAAAGGCCGGTAACGGCGGATAAGGCGCGTCTTTGGCCGCAAGTCTTGTCGAAACCGTGCTCGTCGAATCCGCGCCGGCCAAGGTCAATCTGACGCTGCGGGTGCTCCGCCGCCGCGCCGACGGCTATCACGACCTCGAAAGCCTGGTCGTGTTTGCCGGCGGCGGCGATCGCTTAAGCTTTACGCCAGGCGGCGCGCTCACACTAACGGTCGACGGGCCGCGCGCGGCGCATGCCGGCGAGATCGCCGACAACCTCGTGCTCAAAGCGGCGCGCGAGCTCAAAGCGCGTATCCCCGGCATCGCATTGGGCAGCTTTCGTCTCGAGAAGAATCTGCCGGTCGCGGCGGGTCTTGGCGGTGGCTCGGCCGATGCCGCCGCGGCGCTGCGGCTTCTGGCACGGGCAAACGCGATTGCGCCCCTCGACCCGCGGCTCTACGCGGCGGCGGCCGCCACCGGCGCCGACGTGCCGGTCTGCCTCGATCCGCGGCCGCGGTTGATGCGCGGCATCGGCGAACAACTCTCGGAGCCTATTGCTCTGCCGCCGCTGCCGGCCGTGCTGGTCAATCCCGGCGTGGCGGTCGCGACCAAGCTCGTGTTTGCCGGCTGGACGCCGGCCGCGAAATCTGACGTAGACGTCAAGCTCCCGGCGCTGGCAAAGATGTCGAGCGTCGAGCAGCTTTTGCGGCTCTTATCAGCGCAGACCAACGATCTCGAAGCCCCCGCGATCGCGATCGCCCCGGTCATCGCGGACACGCTCGCAGCATTGCGCGCTCTCGTCGGCTGTCGGCTTGCTCGCATGTCGGGCTCGGGCGCGACGTGTTTCGGAATATTTTCATCCGACCCGGATGCGGCGCAGGCGGCAAAGATTCTCTCCGCCGAAAATCCGAACTGGTGGGTAGGCGAAACCAAGCTCGGCTAATGCGTCCGCGCGATGCAGAAGTCCACCGTTTCGACCAGCGCGGCTTTCATCGCAGAATCGGGAAACAATGCCAGCGCGTCGCGGGCGATAGCGCCGTAATGGTGGGCGCGGCCGATGGTGTCCTCGAGCGCGCGGTGCTTGACCATCAAACCAATGGCGTGATCGAGGTCGTCGTCCGTGGTCTCGCCGCGTTCCAGCGTGCGCCGCCAGAATTCGCGCTCCGCGTCGCTGCCGCGGCGGAAGGCAAGCACGACCGGCAGCGTAATCTTGCCCTCGCGGAAGTCATCGC
>PLTE01000086.1 GCA_003164375.1 Hyphomicrobiales bacterium
GAAGACCCGCGCCACAAGGGCGAGCGGCCGGATCTGAAGAATAAGGTCACCATCCCGGACGTGCTATTGCAGGCGCATTCGGCGTCGCTCGGCCTGACATTTTATGACGGCGCGGAGTTTCCGGCAGAATATCGGGGCAGCATTTTCGCCGCGGAACATGGCTCGTGGAATCGCTCAAACCGCACCGGCTACAAAATCATCCGCGTCGTCTTAAGGGACGGCGTTCCGACCGGCGAATACGACGATTTCGCCACCGGATTCGTGATCAACGACTCCGAGGTCTGGGGCCGTCCCGTCGGCGTCGCCGTGGATAAGGATGGGGCGCTCTTGGTCTCGGAGGACTCAAGCGGCACGATCTGGCGCATTTCCTATACCGGCAAAGCTGCCGAAGCCCGCTAAGACGAAGCCCAAGCGTTCGAGGAACACTCGACCGCACAAGGCGTTAGTAGCGAGAAGCCCGGGCTTGGCGGCATTCGGATATGGATTCATACGCAGGCGACGTATTTCCGCGTTTTCTCTCCAATTTGCAGTTTGCCCCGCGTCCGCCGCCGCGGAACCGGGCAACGGATGATATTGCCCCCGCCGTCCAAATCGGCGCCATTATTGCGACCGACATCCCCGCCCGCCTCGACGTGCTGCCGTTCGGACGCTTTCACCTCTTGGTGATCGTGGCGCTCGGCATCACCTGGATTCTCGACGGCCTCGAAGTGACGCTAGCCGGCGCGCTTTCCGGCGAACTCAAGGCCAGTACGGCGTTAGGCTTGAGCGACGCGCAAATCGGCCTTGCGGGCAGCTGTTACCTCGCCGGTGCGGTGCTGGGTGCGTTTTTGTTCGGATGGCTGACCGATCGCCTGGGGCGTAAAAAGCTATTTACGATCACGCTCGCCGTCTATCTCGTTGCGACCGCCGCCAGTGGGCTGGCGTGGAACGCCTTAAGCTTCGTTTTGTTCCGTTTTCTCACCGGGGCCGGCATCGGCGGCGAATACACTGCCATCAATTCGACAATCCAGGAGCTTATCCCAGCACGGTTCCGCGGCTGGACCGACCTCCTGATCAACGGCAGTTTCTGGATCGGTGCGGCGTTGGGCGCGGGCGGTTCGCTCATTCTACTCAATCCCGCCGTCATCGATCCGGCAATTGGCTGGCGGCTTGCTTTCCTGTTCGGCGCCACAATCGGACTTGTGATTCTCGTGATGCGACTTTGGATTCCAGAAAGCCCACGCTGGCTGGTGACGCACGGCTTCGCGGCTGAGGCCGACGCCGTCATGCGCGGCATCGAAGCGCGTCTCGGCCGCGGTGAACGTCTTGCGGCGAACAAGACGGTGCGGCTGCGCACGCGCACCCACACGCCATTGACCGACGTCGCGCGCGCTTTGCTCAAGACTTACCGGGCGCGCACGCTCGTGGGCTTGAGCCTGATGGCGGCACAGGCTTTTTTCTACAACGCGATCTTCTTCACCTATGCGTTGATCCTGACCGACTTCTACGGCACCCCGTCCGACCAGGTCGGCTGGTACATCCTGCCGTTCGCCGCGGGCAATGTACTGGGGCCGCTATTGCTCGGCCGTCTGTTCGATACGATCGGACGCAAGGTGATGATCGCTTCGACCTACGCGGCTTCCGGCATCCTTTTGACCGTGACCGCCGAATTGTTCAGCCACGATCTTCTTTCGGCGCAGACGCTGACGATCGCCTGGATGATCGTGTTCTTCTTCGCCTCCGCGGCGGCGAGCTCGGCCTATCTCACGGTCAGCGAGATTTTTCCGTTGGAGATCCGCGCGCTGGCGATCGCCTTCTTTTACGCCATCGGCACCGGCGCCGGCGGCATCGCCGGGCCGCTGTTGCTCGGCATGCTGATCAATACCGGCTCACGCTCAAGCGTCGCCATGGGCTACATCGTCGGCGCGCTGCTGATGCTCGGCGCAGCGGCGGCCGAAGCACTGTGGGGCGTCGCCGCTGAACGTAAGTCCCTCGAAACGGTGTCGCGGCCGCTTGCGCTGATCGACTGAACAACAGAGAAAGAGCGGATTCGCAGATGAACTTGGAAATCTCGGCTTTAGCCGGTTCGGGCCTCGGCATTACGGACCTCAATATGGAACTTGCCGAAATCTCGCTCGTGCCCGACTTGCGTAAATGCGCGATCCTGCTCGACATCGACGGCACCATTCTTGATCTCGCGCCGTCGCCGCAACAGGTCTGGGTACCGACGGAGCTGCGCCAGACGCTGGCGCGGCTCGACGCCCTGACCGGCGGCGCGGTGGCATTGGTTTCCGGCCGCTCGCTGACCGACATCGATCTTATATTTTCGCCGTTACAGCTCGCCGCGATCGGCGGCCACGGCGCGGAACTGCGCCCGATCGCCGGCGGCGAATCGCTCAAGCGGGCGCCGCCGCTCGGCGCGGCGTTCAGGCGCGAGCTCGCCAGCATCAGCGAACTCGGCCCCGGCATTCTCGCCGAGGACAAGGGTTATTCCCTCGCATTGCACTACCGGCTGGCGCCCGAAAAAGGCGAAGCGGTGCGCGACGCCGTCGAAAGTGTCTGCGCCGCGGCGGCACCGGGCACGGTCGAGATCCTGCCCGGCAAGCTCGTCGTCGAGATCAAGGCGGCCGGCATCAACAAGGCCAATGCGGTCTGCGAACTAATGAACTACGCGCCGTTCACCGGCCGCAACCCGATCTTCATCGGCGACGATACGACCGACGAGCCGGTGTTCGGCGTCATTTCGCAATTCGGCGGCCTGGGCTTTTCGGTCGGCCGGATCGCGCTTGGCGTCAACGGATATTTCGACAAACCCGAATCGGTACGCGCCTGGCTTACGCGCATCGCCAATCAAGGCCAATAAACCGAGTAATGGCAGCGCATAATGAATGATTTTAATTCCACGGCCGACGTGATCAGCCGAACGGTCTCGCAGCGCGGTTCCACGCCGGAGCACGGCGGCATGATCGATCACGGCCTTGACGTCGCAATCATCGGCAACGGCCGCACCGCCGCCTTGGTCGATCCGTGCTCGCGGATCGTTTGGTGGTGCTATCCGCGCTTCGACGGCGACCCGATCTTTTGCCGATTGGTCGCGGGGCGGCAAGAAAAGGGATTCTCCGACGTCGTGCTCGACGATATGGCGGAGTTCAGTTCCGAATATGTCCGCAATACCGCAATCGTATCCACCGTGCTCACCGACCGGCATGGCGGCAAGGTGAAGATCACCGATTTTGCGCCGCGCTTCCGTCAGTTCGGACGCGTATTCCGTCCGCCGCAGCTCTATCGCATCATCGAGCCGATCGCCGGGCTGCCACGCGTCACCATCCGGATGCGGCCGACCTGCGATTACGGCAAACCGCTGCCGCGCCGCTCGCTCGGCAGCAACCACATCCGTTATTCCGACGATTCGACCGTGATCCGCCTGACCACGGATGCGCCGCTGTCGCTGATCGACGGCGAAGCGCCATTTGTGCTGACGCGGCCGCTGCATCTCGTGTTCGGGCCGGACGAACCGTTCACCGACGATCTGCAGAAGACTTGCCGCGATTTCGCCGAACGCACGCGCGATTACTGGATGGAATGGGTGCGCCGGCTGTCGATTTCGTATGATTGGCAGGAGGCCATCATCCGCGCCGCAATCACACTGAAACTCTCCAATTTCGATGAGACCGGCGGCATCATCGCTGCCCACACCACCTCGATCCCGGAAGCGCCGTCCTCCGGCCGCACCTGGGATTACCGCTATTGCTGGCTGCGCGACGCTTATTTCGTCGTCCAGGCGCTCAACCGCATCGGCGCCACGCGCACCATGGAGGAGTTCATCTCGTTCACGCTGTCGATCGCGGCAAACCCGGATCTCGAACTGCGGCCGCTCTATAGCGTGGTGCCTTCGACCGCACTCGAGGAGCGGATCGCGCCCGACCTCGAGGGCTATCGCGGCGACGGGCCGGTGCGCGTCGGCAACGCTGCTGTCCATCAGGTGCAGCACGACGCCTATGGCAGCGTCATCCTCGCCGCCATGCCGATGTTCTTCGACCGGCGTCTGCCCAGACCGGGTGACGAGGGGCTTTTTCATCTGCTTGAATCCCTCGGCAACCGCGCCGCCGCCAAGGCGTTCGAACCCGACGCCGGCATCTGGGAGTATCGCGGCCGCCAGCGCATCCACACTCATTCGGCGGCGATGTGCTGGGCCGGATGCCAGCGGCTCGCCGCGATCGCCATGCGGCTTGGACTTGAGAGCCGCGCTAAATATTGGAATTCGATCGCGGAACCGATGCACGCCACGCTCCTCGAGCACGCTTGGAACCAAAAGCGCGGCGCCTTTACGGCGGCATTCGGCTCGGACGATCTCGACGCCAGCGTGCTGCTGCTGGCCGATCTGGGCGTCGTCGAAGTGGACGATCCGCGCTTTATCTCCACGGTCGCCGCGATGGAGCGCGAACTGGTGCGCGAGAAGCACGTCATGCGCTATGCCCGCGAGGACGATTTCGGCATGCCGGTGACCGCGTTCCTGATCTGCCGGTTCTGGCTGATCGACGCGCTGTGGTCGCTGGGCCGCCGCGAGGCGGCGCACGACCTGTTTGCCGACGCCATGAAACACCGCAACCGCTACGGCCTGCTGTCGGAGGACGTCGATCCGCAGACCGGCGCGCTGTGGGGCAATTTCCCGCAGACCTATTCGATGGCCGGATTGATCCTCTCGGCGATGCGGCTGTCGCGCAACTGGGAAGACCGCTATTGGCGGGGGTGAGCGGGGCCAAAGCGCAGCATCAAGAACCGGCCGGTCTGCTTTTACGCGGCTCGTATTTGTTTATTTCGCGACCCCGCCGCCCGGATTCCAACTTCACCATTGACAACTGTAAATTGTATCGCGATTCTTAGGCGCGCTGGCTGTTGTGGTGGGGGACTGGAGTATGGCGTACGCGTCAGTCACGATTAAGGATATCGTCGAGCGGTCGGTCAATCACAAATGGAGTATCCCGGAGTTTCAGCGCGGCTTTGTTTGGAAGGCGACTCAAGTCCGCGACCTGATCGAATCGCTTTGGCTGCGCTACCCGGTCGGCACCCTTTTGGTGTGGGACAGTTCGGTGCCGGTGCAAACGCGAAGCGCCTCCGACGCACACGCTCCCGATCTGTGGGTCGTCGACGGACAACAGCGCACCACCGCGCTCTGCATCTTGAACGGGCGCAAGCCGTATTGGTGGTGCAGCGCCGACGACTGGGAAAAAACCGTTCGCAAATACGACATTCGGTTCGACGTCCACACCAAAGAGCACCCGTTCTTTGTCGTCGCCAACGCCGCGACCCGGCGCGTTCGAGGCTCGCGCTACATTCCAGTCAACACGCTTCTGACGCTCGATGCCAGCCGCGAAGGCGACCTGCAGGCACTCGAGCTTGCCCGGCAAGTCAAGCTCGACGGGTTTTGCGACGGAATGGACGTCACCGAAGTCTATACCCGGCTGGACCGGGTGCGAAAAATCAGGGGCATGGAGGTTGTCACGATTACGGTCGACAACGACCTCGAAGACGTCGTCGAGGTCTTCTCCCGGCTCAACAGCCGCGGCACGCGGGTTACCGAGGCGGATATTTATCTCGGCGTCGTCGCCGCCCGCACGCCCGGCTGGGTCGCGACAATTTTTTGCCTTTCGTCTCGCAGGTCACCGAACTCGGCTTTGAGGTTTCGCCGAACCTGGTTTTCCGCACCATGACCGGAATCGGCAAGAAGGCGGTCCGCTATCGATCGATCGAAACTTCGTTCTGGAACGCGACATCGATCGGACCGGTGTGGGAGCGCACCAAAAAAGCCTGGGGCTTGGCGATCAAGCACCTGAAAGATTACGATATCCCGGGCAATGCGTTGCTTCCGGCCGACAACGCCTTGGTCACGCTCACCGCATTGCTCGATAAATTTCCCGACCAGGATTTCTCCCCGGCGTTTTACTGGTTCCTGCAGGCGTCCCGGTTCAGCCGCTATTCCAGCTCGTCGACGTCCTCGATGGAGGAGGATTTGCGGGAGGTTGCCGAATCCGTCAGTTTTACCGAGGCGTTGGAGCGGCTCCTGGTGCGCATCCGCCACCTGCCGCCGCTGACGGCCGACGATTTCTTGCGCGATTACGGCGACACCCGGTTCGGCCGCCTGCTCTTGTACCTTCTGGTTTTGCGCAACAGAGCGCTTGACTGGGATCAACGCGGCGTTCGCATTGGTTTTGATGGCGCCGAGCTTTTGGCCGGCTTTCAGCCGCAGCTGCATCACGTCTTTCCCAAGAAATTTCTGGAAGATCACGTCGATTGCGATTTGGTCGATGCGCTGGCCAACATCGCCATCATTGGGCCGACCATTAATATTCGGATTTCAAAGCAAAATCCGATGGATTACATCCCGAAATACAAGATCACTGCTGAGAAGCTGCGCCAGCAATTTATCTCGGGACAGATTACCAGCACCACGGTCGAGCACTATCCGGCCTGGGTTCGCAAGCGCGCAGAGGAGCTTGCGGCGGCCGGCAATGACTTTCTCGAATCGTTACGCGGCGATCTCAAATTGCCCGCCATTTCCGCCGACCTTGAACAGCAGGAGCATGCGTTTGCCGCGGCGTAAGCGCGAGAGTCTTTGTTGGAGCATGATCTTTTCCGAAAGCCGGTTTCCACCCCCTTCGATTGTGCTGCCGTAGCGGTCATTGTGGTAGGCGGACCAATGATCCTCGGCGGCTCCCGCGATCGATGCAGGCGTCAATATAAATGCGATTGCGGCCATGACCGAAAGCACTCTAATCTCCCTGATGCCGGCTCTGTGGCAGTCGTCAAAGAAAATGCGACAAAAGCCGAGCACGGCGAGGCATGACCGGCAATTTGAGCCTAATACGGGAGGCAGAATTGTGTGAGAACTGTTCGCGGGCTTTGACCGAGCATCGGCGTTTCGCGCGGCGGAGCATCTTGAAACTCGCGGCCGCAACCGCCGGCTTGGCGATCGCACCGCAAGCATTTGCCGCAAATGACAAGGCGCCGCCGAAGCCGGAAAACGTCGTATCGCCGGACGCCGCGCTGCACCGGCTGACGCTAGGTAACGCCCGCTACGTCGAAGGCGTCAGCAAGCGGCACGACTTTCGGCACGAACGCGAGGCGCTGAGCTCGGGACAAAACCCGTTTGCCGCCATTCTGAGTTGCGCCGATTCTCGTATCGCGCCCGAATATTGCTTCGACACCGCGCGCGGCGACCTTTTCGTCTGTCGCGTCGCCGGCAATTTCGCCAGCGATGAAATCGTCGCCAGTCTCGAATATGCCGTGCAGATGCTGAACACGCCGCTGATCATGGTGCTCGGTCATGAATCCTGCGGCGCGGTCGATGCCACCATCAAATCGGTCAAAACCGGCACCACTTTGCCCGGCCATTTGCCCTCACTGGTCGCCGCCATCAAGCCTGCGGTCGATGCGGTGGCGGGCCAAGGCGGCGACATTCTTGCGAATGCGATCCGCCGCAATGTCGCGCTCAACGTCGAAAAGCTGAAAACAACCGCTCCCATCCTCAAATCATTTGCCGACGACAAGAAAATCAAGGTCGTCGGCGGGGTCTACGAACTTAAATCGGGACGGGTGGAGCTTGTCGGCTGACGGCTTTGTCGCCGTCACTCCGCCGGCGCGGCGACCAGTTCCGGCGGCAGGTGCTCGTCCTGGGCGCGCTGTTCGATCGGGTTGCGCGCGTGCGTCAAATTAAAGGCGCTGTTGATCAAAGCGAGATGCGAGAACGCCTGCGGGAAATTGCCGACCAGACGTTTGAGGCGCGGGTCGTATTCTTCGCTCAAGAGTCCGAGGTCGTTGCGCAGACCGATCAGCCGGCGAAATAGCCGCTCGGCATCGTCGAAACGCTGCTGCAAGACATAAACGTCGACCAGCCAGAAACTGCAGGCGAGGAACGCGCCCTCGCCGGGCGGCAGCGCGTCCTCGACCTCCTCGGTGCTGTAGCGCAAGACAAAGCCGTCATGCAACAGGCGGCGCTCGATCGCCGCAATGGTGTCGGCCACGCGCGGGTCGGACACCGGCAGAAAGCCGACGCATGGTAACATCAAGAGACTGGCATCGAGCTGGTCGGATTCGTAAGCCTGCACGAAGGTGCCCAAGGATTTGTTGAAGCCGCGCTCGCATACTTCCGCGCAAATCTCCTCGCGCAGCTCCCGCCAGGCGTCGAGCGGACCTTCGAGGCCGAAGGTTTCCGCGCTCTTGATGCCGCGGTCGAAGGCGACCCAGGCCATGACCTTTGAATAGGTGAAATGCTGCGGCGGACCGCGCATTTCCCAGATGCCTTGGTCGGGCTGGTGCCAGATTTTCGTCAGATGTTCGAGAATCTTGATTTGCACATCCCAGCCCGATTCGTTGGTCGACAGCCCGCAGCGCCGCGCCTGGTGATGCACATCCATGATCTCGCCGTACACGTCGAGCTGCAGCTGGGTATGCGCTGCATTGCCGATCCGCACTGGCGCGGAATTCTCAAAGCCGGGCAGCCAGTCCGCCGTCCATTCGGCGAGGCGGCGCTCGCCGCCGATGCCGTACATGATCTGCAGCTGACCGGGACTGCCGGCGACCGCACGAAGGAGCCACTCGCGCCACGCCTGCGCCTCCTCGTAATAGCCGGCATGCATGGCACCGAGCAGCGTCAGCGTGGCGTCGCGCAGCCAGCAGAAGCGGTAATCCCAGTTGCGGGTGCCGCCGACCTGTTCCGGNNGACCAATCTTTCCAGAACGCTTCGGTCGCCTCCAGAGCAGCCGTGGGGTCGCGCGCTTCCGGCAGCCGTTTGTGCGAGCGTGAATAGGTGAGAACGAGAGGAATGCTCTCGCCACGGCTGATCGTGAACTCGCCGACCGTGGTCATGTCCTTGCCTTTGAGATGTATGGGCGTGCGCAACACCGTCATGTCCGGCCCGGCAATGGCCCGCAGTGTGCCGTCCTCGAGCCGCGTCACCCACGGCACGGCGGCGCCATAACCGAAGCGCAGGACGATCTCGGTATGCATCTCGACCTTGCCGCGGGTGCCGATAACCAGGCGCACGATCTCGGAACGGCCGCTGCCGAACGGCATGAAATCGATAAGAGTCACGGCGCCGTCGCGGGTCTCGAACTGCGTTTCGAGGATAAGCGTATCCGGCCGATAGCGCCGCGTGATGCTGGCCGTCTGGCGCGGCGCGACAAGCCAGCGGCCATGATCGTTCGTTCCAAGCAGCGCGGCAAAGCACGCCTCGGAATCAAAGCGCGGCCAGCACAACCAGTCGATCGAGCCGTCGCGCGCCACCAGCGCGGCGCTCCTGCAATCGCCGATCAGCGCGTAATCTTCGATGCGTGAGGGCATGGTCCCGAGCCGTCAGGAAAAATCGACGACGACTTTGATGTCGTCGGGCTGTTGCTCAAGCGATTGCGTCCATTGCTCGACCGGTACGCGACGGGTGATCAGCCGGGCGAGCCAATGCTTGTCTGCGCGCGTCAGCGCGGCCACGGCGTCTTCATAGTGTTTGCGATTGGCATTGACGGTGCCGAACACGGTGTCATTTTCGAGCACCATGGTGCGATTGAGCAGGCCCACGTCGACGTCGAATTTATGCCCGGGCGCTGAGACGCCGACCAGACAGACAATGCCGCCGGACGCGGTGCGGCCGAATGCGTCGCGCACAACGCTCGGCGCGCCGGTGCATTCCATCAGAATATCCGGCTTGAGGCCGCCGAGGTCGGCGAGGCTGCCGAGATGGAAACTGCCGCCGAGGTCGCGCACGATTTTCTGCTTTTCCTGGCTGTCGCGATGATCGAGCACGTGAACCTCGAGCCCGCGCTGCGCGCCGATCATTGCGGCAAGCAGGCCGACCGGCCCGGCGCCGGTGACGAGCAGCGTCTTCGGCGCGAAGCCGCGCGAGCGGCGACCGATCCGCTCGGTTTGCTCCCAGGCCTTTGCGACGACGCTGGTCGGCTCGACCAGGACCCCGTTCATGCCGAGCGCCGGATCGAGCTTGACCAGAAAGTCCGGCTCGATGCGGAAGAAATCCGAACCGTAGCCGTTACGCGCCTTGATGCCACGTTCGGTGTAGCGGCCGTTGCGGCACATATCCCATTCGCCCACTGCGCAGCACGAACACGGCACCGGATCCGGCCGCCGCACGATGCCGACCACAAGGTCGCCCACCTTGAATCCGCTGGCGTCGGGCGCTTCCTGCACCTTGCCCAAGGATTCATGCCCGATCACCAATCGCTTCTGGCCCGGCGGCGCCCAGCCATATTCGCCGGACACGATTTCACGATCGGTACCGCAGACGCCGAGCGCCAAGGCGCGCACCAGCACCGCGCCGTCTGAGGCCGGCGGCAGCGGCATATCTTCGACACCAGCTGAATTGGCAGTCCCGGGCACAACCGTCAGCGCGCGCATTGCTTCGATCCACAACTAATATGGTGCGCAACGGCGATCAGGGGCTGCGCGGCCCATGCGCCCCGCGAAAGAACGTCCCACGGCAGAACAAGTTCCCGTCCGGGAACCGATGGCACCGTCAGGCCGTTAGCTTATCCCGCTGTGCAGCATACTCTGCACCCGTCGCGGCAATCGGCAGTGGAATCGGTCATGGAATCTCTCGGACAAAAACGCTGGGCGATCGCCGAAGGCTACATTCCTTCGGAAAGCTCGTTTTCCGATCCGGCGCTGATGTCGCATGAGACCGCATGCATCCTCAATTCCGGCAACGCCACAGCCAACGTCCGCATCACCGTTTATTTCGCCGATCGGGAGCCGGTCGGCCCGTATTTCGTGACGGTTGCGGCGCGGCGCACGCTGCATCTTCGCTTCAACGATCTGCACGATCCCGAACCGATCCCGCGCGATACCGCTTATTCGTCGGTGTTCGAATCCGACGTGCCAATCGTCGTGCAACACACGAGACTCGATTCGCGGCGCGCCGAAGTGAGCCTGTTGTCAACGATCGCTTACGCGGAAGCGTGAATGCGGCGGCCGGCCGCCACATTGCCCGGGAGAAAGACCTTCATTCCTAAGCGTTGTGCTGCATTGCGCCACAATTGGGAACAATCCGCGGCCAAATGGGTTGTTGCACCGCCGCATTGGAGGTGTCGCCATGAATGTCGTGGTCGTGTCCAACCGCGTCGCCCGTGCCAAGGCCGATGAGCCGCTGGCCGGGGGATTGGCGGCGGCGCTGTTGCCGATGGTCAGAGATTCCGGCGCGATCTGGGTCGGCTCGAGCGGCGAGCCCAGCCATGCACCGCAGACGCGGGATTCCTTCGCCAAGATCGAGGCGCTCGGTTCAGGGGCACTCGCCACTGTCGATATGCCGGTCAAGCATTATCGCGGCTATTACGAGGGCTTTGCCAATTCGGCGCTGTGGCCCGCGCTGCACTCGCGGCCCGATCTCATCCACGTCACCGTCGACGATTACACGTCCTATTGCGAAGTCAACGCCTTCATGTCGCGCGAGCTCGTGCGCTTCAACTCGGCGGAAGCGGTGTTTTGGATTCAGGATTATCACTTTCTGACCTTGGGCGCGGAATTACGCCGGGCCGGCATCGAACGGCCGCTCGGCTTCTTCCTGCACACGCCATGGGCGGACCGCCGCACCATGACGGCGGTGCCGCATTGCAACGATCTCGCCGACGCGATGCTGGCCTATGATCTGATCGGCTTTCAGACCGTCGAGGACCGGCAGAATTTCGAGGACTATCTGCGCACCGAACTCGATCTGAACATCGTCGACGGAACGGTGGCGTCGCATTGGGGACTGACCCAGCTCGCGACCTTCCCGATCGGCATCGATGTCGAGGAGTTTAGCGCGCGCGCCATTAAATCGATCTGCCGCGCCGAAGTCGTGCGGCTGCGCGACAGCCTGAACGGCGCCAAGCTCGTGCTCGGCGTCGATCGGCTCGATTATTCGAAAGGCCTCGCCAACCGGATGCGCGCGTTCGACCGCATGTTCGAGATCGAACCCGGCCTCAAGCGCGCGGTCGCGCTGTTGCAAGTGGCGGTACCGTCCCGCGGCAACATCAAGGCCTATCGCGAGCTCAAGGCCGAGCTCGCCGGTTTGGTTGGCGAAGTCAACGGCCGCCATGGCGAAGTCGACTGGACGCCGATCCGCTATCTCAATAAGGGCTTTTCGCAACTCACGCTCGCCGGCTTTTATCGCCTGGCGAGCGTCGGCTTGGTCACGCCGCTGCATGATGGCATGAACCTGGTCGCCAAAGAATATGTCGCGGCGCAGAACCCGTTCGACCCGGGCGTGTTGGTGCTGTCGTCGTTCGCCGGCGCCGCCAGGGAGCTGGATGCGGCGCTGCAGATCAATCCCCACGACATAGACGGCATGGCGCGGCAAATCTCGGCGGCGTTACGCATGAGCCTTGAAGAGCGGCGTGAGCGCTTTCAGTCGATGGTGCACAAGCTCAAAGCAGCATCGGTCCAGAGTTGGTTCGCGGATTTCCTGCATACGCTTGCCGACGTGCGGCGCACACCGTTGCAGGCCGCAACGAGACCGATCGTACTCGAACTCGCCAGCCGCCGAGCCGCGCTCGGCCGCTAAGCGACGCACCGAAAGAAGAGGCCGCGCGTGTCGCCGAACGCTACCCTGCCAGACCTTGTACCGCTAACACTTGTACCGCCAAGCTTAGTCCCACCAAGCCTTGTCCGGCCAAGCGCCACAAGGAAATTTTTACCTCGTTTCGCCATAGTCGCCGCCATTATCTCTGTTCGGCGGTTATGCGTGGTGTAGCGTGGAGCAGTGCGATGTCGGACACCGGTCACCCCATTACCAAATCGTCAATTCGCTTATTTGACTCCCTCTCACCGTCCGGTCTGCGACGCTTGGCCGCCAGCGTGATGCTCGCCGGCCCTTTGGCGCTGACGAACCTCGCTTTCGTTCCGGCCGAAGCAGCGCAAAGTGCAGTGCGGATCGCCCAGCCCGCGGCCGATATTTCGCGGCCGCACGTCTATTTGATGCGCGGCCTTCTCAACATCTTCTCGCTCGGCATGGATCAGCTCGCAGCGCAGATTCAGCGCCACGGCATCGACGCCAGCGTTTACAATCACTCGGTCGAGGAAGCGGTCGTCAATCAGATCGTGCAGCAGTACCGATCCGGCGATCACGGTCCGTATATCCTGGTCGGCCATTCGCTCGGCGCCGACGCGGTGATGACGATGGCGCAGCAATTGAACAGCCGCCAGGTTCCGGTCGCCCTCGTGGTGCCGTTCGACGGCACGAATTCCTTCACGGCGCCGGCCAACGTCGCCTGCGTGCTCAACGTGACGCAGCGGCAATTTGCCTATATGCGTCCGGGCGTCGGCTTCCGCGGCAGACTGCAGAATATGGACGTGTCTGCCGACACGACGATCGATCACTTCACGATCGACAAATCGCCGCGGCTGCAGGCCGTGGCCATGAGCTTGGTGCTGCAGGCGGCCCATTCGGAAGCCTGCCGGCCGGGCGCGACCGGTCCCGCCGTGGCACGGTCGAAAGAATCGCCCGCGCCGCGGGAAATGCCTACCAAGAGCGCATCCCCGGCGCTCCGGCCAGGCTTCGAAGGCTGATCCCGCTTTCGATCGGTCTAGCGATCCAGGGCGCCGATGTCGGTTTTTGAGTCTCGCGGTACAGATCGTCGCCGCCACCGGAATGCGCCGGCGGCGCGGCGATTACGCCGGACGAGATCGCGAACTCCATCCTCGCCGAAATCGTCGCGGTCCGTCGCGGCAAGGCTGCGCGCGGCGCCGCACAGCCGATGTCATCAGGTCGGTCGCCGCGGCCTCGGCGGCTTTGTCCTGACGGAATGGATCTTCTCCAATCCGGCCTCGCGCGCGGCCTCCTGCAAGGCGTGGCGAATTTTGTCGCGCTCCTCGTGTATGGAGGCAATCACCGGTCCGGTCGGCACGCCCAGCCCCACCAGCGCGGCTTCGGCAAGCTGCAGGCTGGCTTCGACGGTTTCCGGCACCGCGTCGGTGGCGCCGAGCTGATAAAGATGACGTGCATGGTCAGCGTCACGGGCGCGCGAGACGATGAGAATATCGGGGCGCAAGGCGCGCACGTGTTCGACCACATCGTCGATCAGAGCCTTGGTGTGGATGGTGATGATCACGCCTGAGGCGTTGCTCAAGCCGCAGATTTCAAGAAATTTCGAATCGCCGGCGTCGCCGTAATAGACCTCGTGGCCGTCGCGACGGTCGCGCGTCACCGTCAAAGCATCGAAATCGGCAGCGATAAAGGGGATGCCATGCTCTTTGAGCAAAGCGCATACCGCCTTGCCGACCCGGCCATAGCCGACGACGATGGCGTGCTTCTGACGCTCGCTCGGCCGCGCGATCAGCTCGGAGGCCATGGCGCCGGGCGCCCGCAGTCGCGAGGCGAAGCGCCGCCCGGTAAACGACAACAGCGGCGTGAGCACCATGGTCACCGACGTGGCGGCGAGCGCGAAGCCCGCCATGCGCGTGTCGATCAAGCCGAAACCGACCGCCGTGCCGATACCGACGAAGGCGAATTCCCCGCCCGGCCCGAGCAAGAGCCCCGTCTCGACAGCGACCGGCCACGACAGCCGGAACAGCCGCCCAAGCCCGATCATCAGCAACGATTTGACGACAATCAGTCCGACAACGGCGGCAACGAGCAAAAGCGGTTCGCGCAGCAACTCGCGCACATCGATATCCATGCCGACGGTGAAGAAGAAAATGCCGAGCAGCAACCCTTTGAACGGCTCGATGGTCGCTTCGATCGCTTTGCGGTATTCAGTTTCGGCGAGCAGGAGCCCGGCCACGAAGGAGCCGAGCGCCATGGACAGGCCGGCCTGGCTGGTGATCACGGCCGCCGCGATGATGACGAACAAAGCGGTGGCGATGAACAGATCCCGCGAGCGCGTCGCCGTCACCAGCCGAAACAGCGGCTGCAGCAGCACCCGGCCGAATACGACGATGACCGCGAGCGCGATCGCGGCCTGCAACAAGGCGGTACCGAGGCTCGCCAGGACCGATCCTTTCGGGCCCGCCGCGAGAATCGAGATGAACATCAGGATCGGGATGACGGCGAGGTCTTGCGCCAGCAGCACGGAGAAGCTGGCCCGGCCGACATTAGTGGTCAGCCGCTCCTGGTTCGAGAGCAGTTCGAGCACAATCGCGGTCGAGGACAGCGACAGGCTGCCGCCGAGGATGATCGCCTCCGAGGGGCTTTTGCCGAAATAAACCGTGGCGCCGGCGAGCAAGCCGGTGGTGATGAGCACCTGCAAGCCGCCCAGCCCGAACACCAGCCGCCGCATCGTCAACAGCCGGTGCAGCGACAGTTCGAGACCGATCAAGAACAATAAAAACACGATGCCGAGCTCGGCAATCCCGGCTACGTCCTGGGCGTCGCCGACCGTGAACCAATAAAGCGCCGGAACGAAGTTGATCAGCGAGCCCAAGCCCAGCGGCCCCAACAGCGCACCGGCGCCGAGATAGCCGAGCACAGGCGAAAACCCCAGCCGGCTGACGATCGGCACCACGATGCCCGCGGTGCCAAGGACAACGAGTGCGTTGCTGTAGGCGGCAACATTGATCGTCGAGGCCAAAGAGCTCCCCCGTTAATCGCGACATGTCGCGCGATTTTATCGCGCCTGACAAGTCTTACCGTCGATTCGGAGCTATTCTTCACGGCGATTGCGTGCAAAATTGCGGCCCAATGAAAATAAAGAGGCCGGCCCAAGGGGAGGCGACGGGGAAGCGATTCGCAATGACCGACATGACCATCACTGCCGTCCGCACCATGATGTTGCGGGTGCCATGGCCGGATACGCCGTGGCTCAAGGGCCACCCGTTTGGCGACAGCCGCAGCTTTCTGGTGCTCGAAGTCGAGACCAAGGGCGGCGTCGTCGGCATGGGTTATCTGTTTTTGTATCGGCCGGCGATGCGAGCAATCGCCGCCTGTCTCGACGAGGCGATCGTCCCGCGCGTGCTCGGCAAGGACGCCAGCGCCGTCGAAGCGATCTGGCAAGATTTGTGGAGCGCCACTGCCACTTTCGGCCGCGGCGGCATCGCCACCATGGCGATGTCGGCGCTCGACATCGCGCTGTGGGACGCGCTCGGCAAGGCGGCCAAGCTGCCGCTGCATCGCTTATGGGGACATTATCGGGCGCAATTGCCGGCCTACGGCTCCGGCTGCTTCCGCGGCGCTGGCGGCGACGGCATGATCGCCAAGGCGCTGCACTACAAGGAGCGCGGCTACACGGCGATCAAAATGCAGGTCGCGCATGTCGGCAGTCTCGCCACCGATCTCGACAATGTCCGGCGCATGCGCGAAGCGGTGGGACCGGACATCGACATCATGATCGATGTGAACATGGGCTGGACCGCCGACGTCGCCATCCAAATGGGCCGCAAATTTCAGGACTATGACGTGTACTGGCTCGAGGAGCCGGTGGTGCCGGACGATTTCGCCGGATACTTTCGCATTGCGCAAGCGCTCGATCTGCGCATCGTCGGCGGCGAGACCCATTTCACCCGCTTCGATCTCAAGCCGTTTTTCGAAAATCCGCTTTTGCCCATTTTGCAGCCCGATCCGATGCGCGGCGGTTTGACCGAATTGCGCAAGATCGCCACCGTCGCCGACACCTGGGGCATGACGATCGCGCCGCATCTGTTTCCCGAACTCAACGTGCAGCTGCTCGCCTCGATCCCGAACGGGCTGTGGATCGAGGACATGGGGCTCGCCGACGATCTGTGGATCGAGCCGGTGCCGGTGGTGAACGGCACAATCACGGCGCCCGAACGGCCCGGCCATGGGCTGGCGTTCAAGCCCGAGATTTTGCGCGATTACGCGGTCAAAGATTGAACGCTTGGATCCCTGCCAATCCAAGGGCTTGAATCATTATCATCCGATCGCGGCCGGCAGTTATGCCCCCCGATCGAGAGCTTGGAACCATCCGGCGTCGCCGAGCGTGATTAATTGAAGTCGAACTGGTCCAATAAAATTCGCTTGATGATTTCCTAATGCCAGCTTCAGTAAGTCAAAGATCGAGCGCGATATTTTGAAAGAATTTGCCCTTATGAAATGGGGCGTCGGGAAATGTCTGGCCCCGACGTTTGCACTGCGGCTCCGACCCCTGCGCCTCCCCCTGCCTTGGGTCGGAGCCTTCCTTTTCATGAAGAGCTTTCCGGCGCCGGCGCGCTCAAACGCCGGCAGCTTCGGCACGAAGACAAATGGTCGACGCCAGCGCACCCGTGCGCGCATTCATTCTGGCTTGAGTTTGGCTGCGCGGACCACGTTGCCCCATTTGTCGGTTTCGGCTGCGAGGAACCTGCCGAAATCGGCCGGCGTGCCGGCGAATGGTTGACCGCCAAGCTCGGCGAGCCGTGCCTTGAAATTGGCGTCGACAAGCGCCGCATTGATTTCCCGATTGAGCCTGTCAATGATTTCGGCTGACGTCTTGCGCGGCGCGCACAGTCCCTGCCAACCGCTCGCTTCGTAACCCGGCACGAATTCGCCGATCGTTGGCACGCCAGGCAGCACCTCCTGCGGCGTCGCGGTGGTGACCGCCAGCGCCCGCAGCTGGCCGGACCTGATGTAGGAGAGCGAGGAAACGACGACGTCGAACATGACCTGGACCCGGCCGGCCATCAGATCGGTTATGGCCGGACCCGCGCCGTGATAGTGCACCGGCACCATATTGATCCCGGTCATCAGATTGAAATACTCGCCATACAGATGCTGGGCGCTCCCGGGGCCCACGGTCGCCATGTTGACCTTGCCCGGATTGGCCTTGGCGTAGGCGATGAATTCCGGAACGGTCTTCACTGGGAGGTCGAGATTGACTTCCATCACCACCGGCGTGCGCACGACGCCCGCGACCGGCGCAGTATCGCGCAGAAAATCGTAACTGACCTTGCCTTCATAGAGCGTCGCATTGATGGCAACCGCCGTCGATGCGTAGAGCAGCGTGTAGCCGTCCGCCGCCGCCCGCACGACGAAGTCCGAGGCGATGTTGCCGCCGGCACCGGCGCGGTTATCGATAACGAACGGCTGGCCTAGCCGCTCCGACAGCCACTGACCGACGATACGCGCGTCGATGTCGGATGCCGAGCCGGCCGAGAAGCCGACGACGAGATGCACCGGGCGCGCCGGATAAGTCTCGGCGAACGCGGTGCGCATCGTGGCAGGAAGCGCAGCGCCTCCGGCGGCGAGTTGAAGAAATCGGCGGCGAAGGATGCTCACGGCGTTTCCAATGGTTGTTAGCCGCGGAGGCTAACTCGTTTCCAAGAGACTGTGTGGGGAAGCTGTGTCGCAGGGGGCTCAGAGCGTCATCGCACCGCCGCCATCGACGTACCAGGCGGTGCCGACGACATAGCTCGATCGCTCCGAGGCCATGAAAGTAACGACCGCGGCGACCTCTTCCGGGCGGCCCATTCGGCCGACGGGGAGCTTGGAGACGCGCTGCTTGCGAACTTCCGCCTCGGTTTGGCCGGTCATCTGCGCCCATTCCCGCATCGTCTCGTCTTGCCGCTCGGTGTCGATGATGTAAGGCACGACAGCATTGACCAGGATATTGTCCTTGGCGAGTTCGGCGGCGAGCGCCTTGGTCAGGTTGAGCATGGCAGAATTATTGAGGGCGGCAGGCACCACGGTATAATGCGGCTGTCGCCCGGCCAGCCCGGAAATATTGATGATGCGGCCCCATTTTCGTTTGCGCATATTCGGGACGGCGTGGCGAATACAGCGGGCGGCCGGGTTGAATTTTTGCTCGAGGAGACCCGTGAGTTGTCCATCGCCCATCTTGAAGAAATCCTGGGGGATGACGGTCGCCGCCGAGTTCACGAGAATATCGATTCGGCCGTACCGTTCAACCACCTGCGCGGTCATCGCCGCAATCGCAGCGTCATCGGTGAGGTCCGTTGGAACGCCGAGGACCCGGTCGGGGTGGAGTTTTCCAAGCTCGCGGACAGCGGCGGCGTTGATGTCGGAATTCTTACTGACGAGAACGACGAATGCGCCTTCGGCAAGCAGTTCCATGGCACAAGCTTTGCCGATACCGCGGCTGCCGCCGGCAAGAATGGCAACTCTGTCTTTGAGACCAAGATTCAAGTTATCCTCCTCGGAAGAAAATCAATGCTGGCACGGGATCGAATACCATGAAAAGTGGCGACCTCGTCCCTCTATCCATTTTTGCGGTGGCCGCGTTCACCGCCTTCGCACTGCCGTTCCCGACGAGCGACGCGGCGTCGCGCAACGACCTTACGGGGAGCTGGGAGTTCGTCTCGAATACCGCAAATCTCGACGGCAATCGCGTTGAGTTATTCGGACCCGCAGGAAAGGGTTTGATGATGCTCGGCGCCGACGGCCGCTATACGATCGTTATCGTGCGGTCCGGTCTGCCAAAATTCGCATCCGAAAACCGCATGAACGGAACGGCGGAGGAGAACAAAGCCGTCGTCGGCGGCAGCAATGCGCATTTCGGCACATTCGAGGTGGACGAGGCCGCGAGCCTGCTGATCTTTCACATCGAGGGCGCGACATTTCCCAACTGGGACAGGGCGGAGCAGCGACGATCATTCTCGCTTGATGGAGATGTCTTAAAATACGTCATCCCGACATCTACCACCGGCAGCGGTCAAGGCGAGGTGATCTGGAAGCGCCTGCGGTAGATCGGCGCGGCGCCTTACGTCGGCTTGCCGCACCGCGGAATCGTCGTATCCATCCCGTCGCGCGGCTGGCCGCTTCACTGACCTCGAAATGCCTTGGAAATGGCAACGAAGCGGCTATCCGAGCCCCCTTCAGCATGGCGGCAGCGCCCCGCTCCAACATTAGTGATGCTGCCGGTGGAATTCTCGAACTTCAACTCCCGGCACTCCCCGGCATCGGTTATCACGACGGAAGCGGAGCTGCCCTCATTTTCGCTCTGACGTGTTTGGAGCGCGTCAGGCGACGCGAATTTAGCTAGGAGTCCGACAAACACCGCCAGGACCAGCAGCACGCCAAACAGGTTCGAATTTACAAGGCGAGTTAGCCTTGTCCAAAGCAGAACTGGGTAAGCGCGATAGGGCCCCATGACTTTCCTCTGCCTTTACGACGCTCATTCGCGGCGGGGTATAGGATGTTGAGCTAAACTGCTCCGATCTTAGGGGCATAACATCTCAAAAGCCTTAAGAGCATCGGAGAGGTTTCGTTAGGCAGCCTCGCTTTGTCACAGCCCAGGTGGCCGAGGTAAGCCCGAACCTGGCCGACCAAAAGACTGTGCCGCATCATCACCGCGCCAATTCGCAGAACCGCACTTACTGATAGCACCACCGCACTAATGCGACCTTCACTTGCGCTTGTAAACTTAGCGGCCTTCGCTTTAATACGCAGCGGAAGCCATCTGCCTGTGGACGATCCAGACGGTCAAATTCCAAGTTATGGGAATTGCCAGTGCCACGGCGAGCGATATCACGGCCCCGAGCGGCACAATCAATAGATTGATTGCGATCAGGCTGAAACCGATTCCGAATAGGCTCCATAAGCTGCTGGCGAGCACCGCGGCGGCGGCTCGGCCGCCGATCCGGGGCTGCAGAATCAGTATCAAACTTGTGCTTGAGATCGGATAGACGGCGAGGATGCCGGTCAATACCGGTCCCGCCCAATTGCCGGCCTCAATGATCGTGGTCATCAGAGCGCAGACCATAAACGTGCGCATCGGCAAGTCGTACCAGGCACGCTTGATCTGCGGCATGCTAACCGCGCGCATACTGCTGCTAAGCCATAAGCACACGGGGAAGATGATAAGATTCAATAGAATGGCACTCTCCAGCTTCCACGCGATCGACATTGCAAGTGCAGCGAACGCAATCCAGGACGCTACGGAGAGTGTAAGACTGATGACGATTCCTTGCTTTTGTGCGAGCGTGGCATAGATCAACAAAAACAAGCCGGAAAAGGCATTTATAACAAGACCGCTCCGCGCGGCGTCGGCCACATAGGCGGCCTCGTGATTGAGCGAAAGAAATAAATATGCCGGCCATATTGTGACCGGCAGGGTAGCGATCAGCGCTCCGGTGAGCGCGCCGACGCGCTCAGCAACTATCGAAGCGGTCACGACAATGCCCGCCGTCAATATCAATTTTATCGCCAGCGGAAACCAGGAAACCGGATCTGCAAGCATATAACCCCATTGTCGCGTTTGGAATCGGACGGCGCCGCGATTTGAGTGAACGGCAAAAAGGGATGGCAGGTTTTGATCTTACGCAATTCCGCGCGAGCGGAGTCAGGGGGCAGGTTCGAGGCTCTTGCCGGCAATTAACGGCAGCGCAGGTGCCCTGTCAGCTGCCAAACAGCTCAACCCAGGCGGTGAGGAAAGTTGCCCGATTGATGCTCATACCAACGGCGCGGGTCTCATCGTGAATGTAAGGACCCAGTGAGCGCCTCCGAGGTAATGTGGGCATTGACCAACCGCCGCCGGACCGCGATTTATGAATACGCGCCGGAGCGTCCTAGCGGTCCCTGGAGATCGCGTGACAGCGCTCCTTGGCGTAGCTCCAGGCCGAAAATGTCGCACGATCATCCGCGCCGTCGAGTACCACGATGGAGGGATCGTCGCCGAAGCTCACATAGCGATCGTAGAGAACTTCAGCGGAGATACCGGGCTTACACTCTTCCTCAAGCGTTTGATCCACAATTTTACGGCAGACAGCGACCGCCTCTTCGACCGTTTCGTAAATGCCTTGCTCCCGGCGGTCGTCTGAATCTTGGTAGTGGAAATTGTCGTAGACTATTACCTTGTATCGAGGCATCTGCCCCTCTCCGCTTTATGACTGAATAAGAGAGGCTTCCAACTGAGGCGGCCCACAATTAAGAGTCCGAGGCAAACCAGCATTCCTCAAGCGTAGCAGGTTGATAAGCATTTATCGCTTTCCCGCCCTGACCATCTGCTCGACGAGGGCCAGTACGGAGCGGCGGGTATTCTTGTCGCGGATCTTTGCGAACCCCTTGAGTAGCTCGAGTGACATTGGGTCCTCCAGAATCACAAAGGGCGAAAGGTGCCGTGTTGGTGCCGCTTTTTCACCTCTAAAGAATTCCGTCACCGGCACTTCGAATATCTCCGCAATCTGATACAGGCGGCCACTACCAATGCGGTTGGTGCCCTTTTCGTATTTTTGAATTTGCTGAAAGGTCACTCC
>PLTE01000311.1 GCA_003164375.1 Hyphomicrobiales bacterium
CTCCCACAATCCGTTCTCGATGCCGAACCTGCCGGTGGATGAATTTTTGGCGCTCAACGCGGCGGACCAGGACAAAATCCTCGGCATCAAGGCGTTCCAATACGACATTGTCTGCAACGGCGTCGAGCTGTCGTCGGGCGCCATCCGCAATCATCGCCCCGACGTCATGAAAAAGGCCTTCGCCATCGCCGGCTACGAGGAAAGCGTGCTGGAACAGAAATTCGGCGGCATGTTGCATGCGCTGTCGCTGGGCGCGCCGCCGCATGGCGGCATCGCACCCGGCATCGACCGCATCGTGATGCTGTTATGCGGCGAGGAAAATCTGCGCGAAGTCGTGCTGTTCCCGATGAACCAGCGCGCCGAAGACCTGATGATGGGCGCGCCGGCCGAAGCGACGCCGAAGCAATTGCGCGAGCTTCACATCCGCGTCGTCACTCCCGGCTGAAGCCGCGAAGAGAACGAACGCCACTAGGCGACGCGTTGCGCAGCACCTTATGCGGCTCGAGCTCTTTGAGCCAAATACGTGATCGCCGTTCGACGAGCATTCCTTTCGTCGAAGCGTGCCCCGTTGTCCCGCACGGTTCCGTCATTTTCTACCCGGAACCTGTAAGTCTCGCCGGTTCTACGGCACGTCACGAAAATATACGGGTCTGTGTATTCCCTGACCTCGAACATTTGCTCACCCATCGGTAGAGTGCACACGATTTCGAACCTGAGAAATTAACAAATCCCTTAATTTGCAGCGCGCGCCCTCGCGGGGCGCGATTAAGGCGCAGGGTGAGCGCGCGGATCGACGGCGCCCCCGCGGGATCAGCGATCTCCATTCAAGAGCCAGAGCCAGGGCGTATGGCGTCAGCCCTAACATCCTCGACGATTAGCAGTGGGTCGTTGAAAAAGATCTGCTCAGCTTCTGTCTGACTGACGCCATGCTTCTCGACGTTTTTACGGCTACCCATGCTTCGGGTGAATGAGCGCGAGGGGATCATGGCTATGTTTGCGATAGACTGTGAAATCAGAGTCGAGCGTTAGTACGGCGTGCCGTTCGAAGATCTCGGCCATGCGAACGATGCAAGCATCGGCCAGAGACATCGGTCTGTCCCGATATTTCTGATGCAGTTTGCGCAGCGCAGTCACGTGCTCCTCGATGCGGAATGCGATCTTGAGTGCGCCATTTTCGAGCAGTCCGAATAAGGCATCCTGCGCATCAGGAAAACGGGCGAGGAGATACATTGCCTCGGCTAACACTGGTTCGCATACAAGCAGCGGTGGGGCCAGTTTTTCAACCTGCGCGACGACCCACCGATGATGGCGCTCTGCCCGGTCGAAGAACGCGACCAATGGCCCAGTGTCAACGATGGCCGTCTGCATCTGCACCAAACCCTCTTAAGTGTTCGGGATCGGATGCAAGGTCGGCCACGCCCGAATTCATGATCCCACGCGCGTTCTTCATCAGCGCGGCGAGGCTATTACGCTTCGGCTTTGCGCGCTGCGTTTCGAGGACGAGCCGTAAGCCCTCCTCGACCAGATCCTTGAGCCTGCGGCCACGCAGTGCAGCCTCCGACTTTGCCCGGCGGTAGAGGTCGTCCGACAGCTCGACGGTGGTCTTCATCACAAGCCTCATTTTGACGAGAGCCGTAAAACAATAAAACCATATTTATTGGCGGTTTATGAAAATGCAAGTCGGATCAGAGGATTTACCTCGGCGATGGTTTGCAGGGACCACCGGACCACACAGTGGGGCCTATCGGAAAAGCCACTCGGAATTGGCTTCGTTTTGCAAATAGGGGGCCTGGCCATGCGGTCTGGGCGCCGAGCGACACGCAATTTGCGTCGGTGTTTTATTTTTTAGCTTTGACTGCCAGTGCAAACTCGATCAGGCGGCGAATTGCTTCCGAGCGCGTAATATCTTCGCGTGCAGCCAGCTAATCCACAGCGGTGCCCGTCTACATTTTCCGTCTCAGTCGATCGACCACATCGTATTGGTTTTCGCGATCGCTTTAGCCGCGATTTCCTAATCTTTAGGGATTGACCAACTAATTGGATAGATCGTCGGTATGACGCTTGAAACATTATTGGGAACCCACGGTGGGTTTCCGTTGGGATCATTCGGGCCGATCATAAAGCTGATACCGCTTATCACATTTTGCGTCGATGCTCCGATCACGTCACGGCAGCCATTTGGAGTAACAGGGCTCCAATTGTAATCATATGGGGAGGGCATATTCGTCGGGGGCGCATACGTTGGGTTTGTGATCATTTCCATTAGACTAGGCGCGTACGCCTGATACGTATTGCTTTTGAGGAATAGATCGGTGGGTCCAAAGCAAATGCGGACCCCCTGCCTGGCGGTGTCCGCAGGAAGCTTAAGATCGCACCGTAACGAGAAATCATTTGAAATTGGATTGCCTGCTGCGTCCTTTCCTAGCAACGTGCATTCTGCGCTGACGCCTTCCGAAAGGGCATCACCAATGCGAATGCCATAGGCACGCTTGATGGGATGCGGGCCTGAACGGCCTGACCTCGTGGGCGGCGCTGGCAAATCGGCGGGTGGCTCAAGCAATTCATAATAGCCGCTGGAAACGCCGGAGGTTGTACTATCTTGCACGACCAATGCTGCCGGCCGATCAATTTCCGTGCAATCTCCCAGCTGCAACTGACGCGTCACAAGAATCGGCGTCTGGGAAATTTGAGTGGGATCCCATAAATTCGGTGTAGTCCAAACGAAGAGATTCACTGCGTTATTCGCACCCGTAAAGTTGGTGACGCAAATACGGACGCGTACAGGAATAGGAGTTACGAAGTCGGTCGAATTTCTTGCTATCATCACCAAACGACCATCGCCGGGTGTGGACCAAACGGCCAATGAAGGTTGAGTCGGAGGCAGGTCTCCTGCGAAAGCGGCAGGCGCCAAAACTGAAGCGATGCCAATTGTCGCTGCAGGCAATATCGAATTGAAGCGAACTCGCATATTTCCATCCCCGTGCCGCCAGCCGACACCTTATTGCGTCGGAATTTTATCTCTTAGCTTTGACTGCCAGTGCAAGCTCGATCAAGCGGCGAATTGCCTCCGAACGTGAGGGGTTGTCGCTTTGCTGCTTGGCCCAGTTTTCGATATTAGCGCGCATAGCGGGTGGCAGCCTTAGTGCCGTCAGCGGATCCCGCCCAGTAGCTGGCCGACCGCGCTTTTTCGGCATTGCCTTTCCGCTTGACCTTTTAGCCATTTTCGGTTATACCTAAATTATGCGGACCGGTGTGAAGTGCCAACTTCCCACCGGCCCTAACCCAAGCCACGGAGGAACCATGGCCCAGGCTGATTATCTATTTAACGCAATTCGTGCGCTGGCCACAGATGCCAGCGCCCGCCCACCCCTGAGCCTCGTTAGCGCGGCCCATGCGGAATTCGTCGCTGCCCTGGCGAGGAATACTCCCCGACCGATACCGATCTATGTCGATGCTGCGGATCTCCAGGACCGTGCCGACCACCTGGAGGGGTTGTTCACCGCGCTGTTGGCTTATCTGGCGACAATCCTCGACGACACCGCGCAGAACGTCCCCGGCGGCCTTGATGTCCGCCAAATCGAGGCTCTCCTTTCCGATCTTGCTTCTGAAGTGCGCGGCACCTCCCAACACGCGATCGAGTGCGCTGCACGGAGGGTCGCATGAGCCGGCGGTTCAAACCTGCCGATCGCCGCCAATTTATCGGCGGCTCGGACGCCCGCATCATCATGGGCGAGGACGAGGCCGCCCTGGTGCGGCTGTGGCGGGAGAAGCGCGGTGAGGCGGAGCCCCAGGACCTCTCCGGCAACCTCATCGTCCAGCTAGGCCTCGCCACCGAGGACCTTAATCGGCGCTGGTATGAGGCTAATACCGGTCAGGTCATTATCGATATCCAAAGGCGGGCGAGGCACCCGGCGCTGCGCTGGATGGCGGCTACTCTTGACGGCCGTGTCGAGGGCAGCGACGCGGTGTTCGAAGCCAAGTTCNNAGTTCATGCTGCCGTGGTCGTTTTCTGAAGAAGCAGCGGCCGAGAAACATATGCCGCAGCTGCAGCACAATATGTGGGTGGTCGCAGCCCGCACAGCGGCGTTGTCGATCATCACCGGGGGAGGCAAGTGGGTCGAGATCGTGGCCCATGCAGATCCGCTCTATCAGCACCTGATCGTCACGGCTGAGCGGAAATTCTGGCGCTGCGTCGAGAATGGCGAGCAACCCACATTGTTCGGTGCCGAGCCGCCAAAGCCGCGGATCGAGGCAGTGCGGGTTGTCGACATGAGCAGTTCCAACGCTTGGGCGGAGTTCGCCGGCGTCTTTACCCGGACGCGCTCAGCTTACCTCGAGCATGAACAGGCCAAGGTCGAACTGAAGAGCCTTATGCCAGAGGACGCAAAGGAGGCGACCGGCCACGGCATCCGCGCGAAGCGCTCAAAATCTGGCGCCGTCAGTTTTGATCTTCTCGGTCAGGTGGAGGGCAGCCATGCAGCGGTCCAGTGAATCCATCGCCGCATTGGCAGCGGCTCTGGCCAAGGCGCAAATCGATCTTGAGAATCCGGAGAAATCGTTAGTCGGGACCATCAAGCCCGGACTGGGCGACGCCACCGAGCGGACATTCCGTTATGCCTCGCTGTCCAGCGGTCTCGACATTGTGCGAAAAACCCTTGGGCAGCATGAGATCGCAACGGTCCAGACGACTGCCATCGACCAAACGGCCGGCACCGTTAATCTTACGACGGTTCTCGCGCACGCGTCGGGCGAATGGATCGCCTCGGACTGGCCAGTCTGCGCCATCTCTGAGACTGCGACACCACGTCGGATGGGGGCGGCGCTCACCTACGCCCGGCGCTACGCCCTGTTCACGCTGGTCGGGATTGCGGGCGAGGATGATCTTGACGCGCCGGATCTTGCGACGCCGGCAACCACTCAGGTATCGGTGCCAGAGCAGGCGAGGGGAACGGGAAATGGGCGGCTGAATGGCGACCACCACAATCACGGCCAGCGAGCCGCTCATCCAACTCTGGCGCCGTTTGGTTCCGAAGCCTCGGCGCAATTACGTGACCGGCTGCTGGGCGAACTTAACGATCTTGGCAGCGGTGATGACGCCGCGCTCTGGGCGAAACGCTGCCTCCCAGAGAAGAACAGAATGACGGCCGCCGACGCCCAATGCGTCGAGGCGGGCTTTCAAACGAGACTAGCAAACCTTGTGACGGATGCAGCCGGGGGCCCCCTGACGCCGGTCAAAACGGAGATCGACCCGCGAGAACTGAAAGCGGGAAGGCGGAAAAAGCAGACGCGATCAAAAAGGGACAACGGCTCGATCGACAAAAGCGCGTTGACGCTGCCGGAGCCACGCCGGATTCGTGATAGTGACCACGTAAAATACGTCGCCAAGCAAGCCTGCCTGGTTTGCGGCCGACAGCCTTCGGATGCTCACCACCTACGATTTGCACAAAGCCGGGCGCTCGGCCGAAAGGTCAGTGATGAGTTCACCGTGCCATTGTGTCGAGGCCATCATCGCGAGGTTCATCGCCACGGCGATGAAGCCGTTTGGTGGCAGAAGAGCGGGATTGAACCGACGGACACCGCCCGCACACTGTGGCTCGAAACCCATCCGCTCCCAGTGGCCGCCGACGAAGTGCGCAAGGCGGCGACGATTGAGGCTACCGACACCGGAAAGAGAATCGTCAGGCGCGACCGGGCGAACAGCGGTATGTGTGGAGTGGCTCGGCTCCGTTGAAGAGAAG
The DNA here is from genome assembly GCA_003164375.1 of Hyphomicrobiales bacterium. GTDB lineage: Bacteria > Pseudomonadota > Alphaproteobacteria > Rhizobiales > Xanthobacteraceae > BOG-931. The sequence goes on from PLTE01000311.1 coordinate 5,739, forward strand.
CCGAGCATCATGGACCAGAGCGCAGGGGAGTGGAAAACCGCCGCGTTCAGAACAGCTTGATGCCGCAGAGCACCTTACCGACGATTTCCAGATCGGCCATCGACACTTCCTCGGCCGGGTGATTGGGATTGTCGGAAATGATCTTGACGCGGGTATTCTTGCCCGAGCGCAGCACCTGCAGCCGCTTGACCACGATCGCTTCGAAGGTGTCGCGGATGGCATAAAGCCCGTCGGGCGTCGGCGTCGAGTGCCCGGTGTCGACGACCACGCGGTCGCCCGACATGATGGTCGGCGTCATGCTGTCGCCGAAGGTCTCGATCACCAAGAGCTGGGATACCGCGGTGTGCAATTGGTCGCGCACAAAGCTCGGCGGAAAAATCCACCCCTCCACCTTCACCGGGTCGGCGTGCTCGCCGTCCCGGCGCACTTCGCGCGCCGGCACGCCGCCGCCGCCCATGCCGGCGCGGATGTCGAGCTCAGGCACCTGCTCGGGCGGCGGACCGACCGGCTCCTGTTCGGTGTCGAAGCGCAGGATGTCGGCCGAATCGACATGAGGGCCCTCGGTGCCCGGGTAGCGGCCCCACAGCAGCATCTGTTCGGGCGTATAGCCGAGATATTTGGCAAACGGCTTGAGATGGTCGAGCCGCATCCTGATCTGGCCGTTCTCCAGCCGCGACAGCTGCTGCTTGGAAATGCCCGACAGCTTGACCAGCTTGGTGCGCGACATGCCGCGCTTCTCTCTGGCGTAAAACAGCCCTGTCTTCGTCGGTTTGATTTTTCGCGCCATATCTCGTCTCCGTTGCCGCCTCCGGGCCAGTGCCTGCGCCGCGCAGGGGACGTGCCGGTGCCCCATTGTCACGGATTCGGTGCAAAACTTCTAGCATCCAAAACGGTGACTTTACAGCCATTGGGTCACTACATATGCGACATTTCGACAAGGTCAAGGGGGAGGAAATCTGGCGATGCGCGGGGCGAACGTGGATCCAGGGTTTCGATTTTAGTTGTCGCCGGCACGACCGTCCAAGTTTTGGCGATCGTGGCCAAATCGGAGGCCAAGTCTTAGCTCGCACAATTCGCAAAGCCGGGATGAAGGAAGTCCCGCTATCGGAGATCAGGGACGATCTATCCCGGTTTCTCCGCGAGGCGGAGACCCAGGAGATCGTCATCACGCGCCACGGCAAGCCGGCGGCCTGCTGATCGGTTTCGAGTCGGGGGAAGACTGGTCCGAGTATCGGCTTGAAAATGACCCACGATTTCTTCGTCGCATTGAACAGGCGCGAAGCAGTCTGCAAGCTGGAGGTGGGGTCAGGGTGGAGGATCTCAAAACGGACCAATAGCGTGCAAGGTTTGCACATCAAATCGATTATCTGCTTCGCCTTTTTGGTACCGCCGCAATGGGCTAGCAAAGTGATGAATCGCGCCACCGCCAGCCGGCGCGCTTTCAGCGGCCCAGTTCTCGTTATGACGACGTACTACCGCTTCCCAGACATTGCAGCTCTCAGCGCGGGCACCTTGCCGATATCGGCCAAATCTCGCTCGAGCTGTGCAAAATCGAATCCGTTAGGTGCCTTATTCTTGGACAGAAAATCGCTGCTCATGATCGCGTAGGCTTCGTCGGCATAGTCGCAATAGAACTGCCAGCTCATCGACTTGATGGCGCCCCAAGTGACCACGTAAAGATTGCGGCTGTCGTAGGCCACGGCCGGTATGCAATGTCCGCCATTGGGGTCGGGCGCCGCATCACCGACCGGTCCTTGGGCCGGCACCACCCAAGGCACGGCGGAAAGGTCGGACGTGGAAGTTGCGAACTTCGGCAATTCCACGCCGATGTAGCAACCGCCAAACAGTGAAACAGCGTCCTTCACCTCTGTGACGTTGCGTGGCTCGAGCTGGGCAAAGGCAGTGATCTTGTCGTCACCGAGGCCGGTCGAGCGCCAATATTTGAGAACGCTTAGCAGATTGCAGCCGTTCTCGGGTCCGGGCGTGGTGAAATGCTCGTAGAACCTCAGAATTTGAGCATCCGTCGGAGACCTCAATTTATGGGCGGACGCGGTCCAATTCTGAATCATATGGCCGGCGGCGGCGCAGGCACAGTCCCCGAATTTGTTGTTCAAGTACATCGGCCAAGACGGGACGTTCTTGCCCCAGTCGATGCTCGCCGGCGGCGGCGGCAGTTTTGCGCCCAAATAGGCGCCGAAACGCAAAGTTCGGCTGTCAAATACGGCCGGTTTCTTGCCGAGACGGAATTGTTTCTGTGGCATTTTGCTTCGACCATTTCAGGGGCCGCCGCACGCGCGTTCGAACCCACGGCAGCGCGAGGATCCGCGGTGTCTATTTATGGCGTTTCGGCTTCGCGGGCTTCTTCCGCGCCGGCCGCTTGGCGACCATTGCCACCGTATCGGTGCACGGCTCTTCGGAGTATCGCGTGCAGCCGCCGCTACCGTCACATCGCATGACGATCCTCTTGCCGTTGTTGCACGCTGTCATCATGCAAACGTCATTTTCGTTCAGTTCCGTGCAATCCTTCGGGCCGGCCTGCGGCATTCCGTATTTGGTCACCAGCTTCTTGAACTTCGGATCGGTTTTTGCGAGTTTTGTCACATGCGCATTCGACATCGTTTCGTCTCCCTGACGTCTGCCCCTAGTGCTGTTGACTTTGGATCGCGGTCGCTACGGCCTGGCCGATCAGAGTGGCTTGCTGCAGATTAAGCTGCTGCTGAGACGGCGTTGCCGGCGCAGTCTTGGTCGCCGGCGCGGTTTTGCCGACCGTGATCGTCAAGTCCTGCGTGCGTTGCTGCGACGTACTGAAGAACGGCGAGGTTGGGTTGGCGGAAAGCTGACTAAATTTCCAGGTCGGCGTGGCGGTGCCGCCATAGGCGGCGACGAATGTCATCTGGTAACTGAACGTCGTGAACGGGTCGGCGACTGTCTTCGGTTTTCCGTTCTGGATATCCTCGATGACCACCGATCCAGGTACCTTGGCAAGGAAGACCTTGTTGACCAGAAATTGCGCGATCTTCAAATCGCTCTGAATGAAAACGCCATCCTCGTTGTCGCAGGGTTTTCCCAGGAACCGTTGGACGCCCTTCTCGTTCATGAGGTCCGAAAACGAATAGGTAAAGGCGACGATCTCGGTGCGCGTGGCATCGGCGGAGTTGGACGTGCCGACGCCGAGCGACAAGGAGCGCGACACAGTGACGTTGCCATTGCGAGGAAACACGTCCACGGCATTCTGAAAAGGCTGCGTCAACGTAGCGCCGGGATTGAGCGCGCTCTTTTCGTCCACGGCGAGTTTTAGTGTGACCGTCGCGCCCTGCTGCATGAGCCACGAAATGTCGTTGCCGGGATAAGCAGGATCGTCCTTGAAAGTTTTATAGATCTCGAACACCGCGTTTCGCAGCTCGCATTTGACGTTATTGACGATGATGTTTTCAAATGCCTTCTCGTGCGACGCGTCCTCCCATGGCTGTTCCATTTCGGGGACGTATAAGCCGCATCCGTTCAGTACAAGTAACACGACGAAGAGCAAAGAAATCTTGCTCGCGGACATAATGCGCCCCCGTCCACGCAACGCTGCATCAGTTTAGATCGCAGCCCCCACAACCCCGGCCCCTGATCAAACCTCGTGCTACTAGCGCGAGCAAGTAGAAAAAGCGCACTAGATGGAATTGTAATTGTGTGTGGCGCAATCGCCACAGTTTCCTCGGCGGCTTCGTCTCTACGCATTTGAAAACGGGTTGCCGTGCAATCACGCAGGTGAACGCGAAACGATCCGGACTTCACTGGCAATAGCGTCGGCTGCGACGCGTCGGGATACATTGACATGAGGCCCAATGGCGGCCCAAGGCGCAGGTCGACGCTGGCGGTCGGCGCGCATAGTGCGCCGCCGATAGATGATGTCGCGCCGCGCGCCGCCGCGATAACTCGGGCGGTTCGGTTATTCGGCGAGCCTTGTTCCAGGAAGGGCTAAAACGGCTGCGCGCGGTGAGGCGGATCGTTCTCGCCGGCATGTTGGGATGCACGCGGATGTGTCGAATGTCGGCAACGTCATGCAGATCCGTGCCCGGCAGGACTACTCCCAGATCGAATGGCCGCCGCGCGCCGCTACGAGACCGGCGTCTATGCCGACGATGTGCTGGAGCATTATTTCCCGCCGGCGATGGCGATAGTCTCGAATATCGCGGCGGGGCGAGCGTTCTCAACGATAATTAAAAAGCCGAAGTCGTTATCATCGGGCCGGCGCGGAGCGCCGCGACCCGGCGATCCATTGGCGCCGCGCAGAAATCGGATTGTCAGGCCCAAAGAGACGCGTTGCAAGGATCGCAGTGAATGACACCTCGGCATGGCAGTCATAGGTTAAATCGTTGGGCATCGCCATTATGCAACTTTTAGTAGACAACCGCGCTGCCATAAATGATATTTCGGAGCTGGGACATGACTTGTCGGTCGTGGGGGAGTCCATGGGAGAGCTCGACCTCGAGGTTAAAAGCTGTGACGGAAGGCCGGTCCGCGCACGGGTCGTCCTGCGCTACGAAGATCTAGCTCGAGGTGCCAACGAAGAAATCGAGGAGAAAGCAGCCGCATCCGGCGCGGTGTGTTTCGAGTTGCCGGATCTCGCCCGTCCAATTTTTCTCCTGGTCCTGCCAACGCAGCCGGGCTTTTGGGGGCTCTACACTGAGGAGATCGACGACTTTGCCGAACTGACTTTACAAGATCTTCCCGATTTGGACCGTCCCGCCTGGTGGCTCCAATGTATGGGGATCAATTCAAGCGACCTTAGTCGAGGGGCTAATATACGCATCGGTATTGTCGACGCTGGTTTCACGATGTGCGAGGAACTCAAACACATCGAACTGCTTTGGCCGCTGGACGACGGCCATGGCGGCCAGACGTCCAGCATTGGATGGAACCACGGCGAGAGCGTTTGCCGGATTATTGCAGACCGCGCGGCGAATGCGGCAACCCACCTTTCGGTGGCGCCGGGCGCACAATTGATCTTTGCCGATGCATCGAGCGAAACGGGGAACATTGACCCCAACCGCGCGGCAGCAGCCGTCGTTCGGCTCGCCATGGAAAACGTAGACATTATAAATCTGAGTTGGGGGGAACCGGATCCTGATGAGGCGGTGCTGGATGCGATTGCGGTAGCCGGTGGACTTGGCGTCACCATCGTCGCCGCCGCCGGCAATGATTCGAAAGACGAAACCTATTTTCCCGCCCGTTTGGACGAATGCATAGGTGTAAGCGCTTTGGGATACGACAAGTGGGGGCCGCCGGAGACCGTCGTCCATCAATATAGGATGAAAAAGAAGAAGATCGGCTCAGCTTCCGGGCTGGGAACGGTCTACGCTTGGGCCGATGGAACCTATGGTGAGGGTATCGACGCCATTGCCCCCGGGGTGGGAATTTTGGTGCAGTGCAGCGAAGGAAATTTATTTGACTTATCAGGTACTTCGTTCGCGTCCCCGATGGTCGCGGGGGTGCTGGCAGTTGCATTGGCGACTGATGCACATTATCGTGTCCTGCCACGCGCCATTGCTCGGACCCAATACGTCCGACAGGCGTTTAGATCGGTATGTCGATCGTTGGGGTTGGGACGACGATATGAAGGATTCGGCCTCCCAAACCTTGGCCTTTGATAGTGTAACTTTAGGGAAATTGTGGTAGCAGTTGCAATGAACGCTGGACCGGAAATGAAGCACGTGCAGCTGACAGTCAGCCTGACCCGGGAAAAAATGCAGGACATGGTGAGCGGCCATGGCCATTACGACATTGGCACCCTGATCGAGGCTGTTCCAAGCGCCACGATTGTGTCCGGTGATCGGGCTATTTCCGTTCGGGTCGAGGTCGATGCGAGGCACGTCGAGAGCTTGCGGGAACGTGTCGCCGGCTTCTGTAACGTGAATCCATACCGTGAGTTCACGTTGCTGAAGGGTTTGCAGCGCGCCTGATCCCCCCGGTTGCACCTGTCGCCGCCGATTATCTGCAAGACTTCACCTATTTTTATGAAGCGGGCGATGAGGACAATCTGCAATTTGTCCAAGGTGTTCCCCGCGTCTTAATCGCAAGTCGACGGCGAACTTGGGCCGATGAAAGAATGGCCAGAAGTTTCGTGTCGTCCGGACGATTTTCGCCGCCGCGGCACGCGCTTTTTCGCTCTCGGTCGGTCAAGTCGGCGGCGCGGTATCGTTTGATAGCACATCTGTGTCGGGCACGTTCCGTTTCTCACAAAATCCAGAACCGACGGAGATTGGTCCGTTCGATCGATTGACCGGGGTTGTGATTCTTGGCTGGATCGCCGAGGCGGCCGTCAAGTGGACGGTGGCATCAGTTCTCTCGCATTTTCAGTGAGGCAGGTCGACGCGCAAACAAAGGCAAAGGTCGGACGGCTTTGGCCGGCGGGGCTCTTTTTTATTTGTACTTGCCGGCCGACGTCATGACCGAAATCAGCAATGCGTAGGTGATAAGCGCCCCGAGAAACGAAAAGCGTGAGGGTCCTTTCGAACCCTCACGCCTTTTAGGTTTAGGACGACGATCGTTTGACGGCGCTTAAGCCGCGGCGCTGACCTTGCCTTCCGTCGGGACGGAAGCGATCGTCTTGAGGATCTGCGAAGCGATCTGGTACGGGTCGCCTTGCGAATTCGGCCGGCGGTCTTCCAGATAGCCCTTGTAGCCGTTGTTGACGAAGCTGTGGGGNNCCGGGCCATAGACCGCGATGTGATCCGCGCGGTTGGTCTCGAACGCCTTCATCAGCGCTTCGAAGTACTCTTTGCCGCCGACTTCGCGCAAATATGTCGTCGAGAAGTTGGCGTGCATGCCGGAGC
>PLTE01000020.1 GCA_003164375.1 Hyphomicrobiales bacterium
GCATCTATGCCGACGCCGTCGTGCATGGCACGGCCTCGTTCGAACTCGAGCCGCCGGATGAAGCGGAGATGGCGCGGCGCCTGCAGGCGCTTCTGACTGGCGGCTATCCTTATTTTGTCGCTGCGATCGATGACGCGGTAGCGGGTTACGCCTATGCCGGACCTTACCGCGCGCGGCCGGCGTATCAGTGGTGCGTCGAGGATTCGATCTATATCGCGCCGCAGTTTCACCGCCGCGGCATAGGCCGTCGTTTGCTCGCGCGTCTTATCGAGGAGACGGAGCAGCGCGGCTTTCGTCAGATGATCGCGGTGATCGGCGATTCGGCGCAAGTTCCTTCCATCGCGCTCCATGCCGCAGCCGGTTTTGACTTGACCGGCACACTGCGCTCGGTCGGCTTCAAGCACGGCAAATGGCTCGACACCCCGCTGATGCAGCTCGGGCTCGGGGCCGGCGACCAAACTCCGCCCTAAGCCCTGACCCGTTTCGATTGAATCGGGTCAGAGTCTAGATTTTTCGCTTATGCATGATCTTTTCCGAAAACCGGTTTCCACTTTTCGGGATCATGCCCAAAGCGCGTTATCCCGGAACGACCCGGAGCGAGCGGTCGAGCGCGCTGAGCACGCGGTCGAGTTCGTGGCCGCGGCGCAAGATGTGCCCGGTGGCCGAAATCACGCTATAGGCGCCCTGGCGGCGGCCGAGCCGCGGATTCTTCTCGATGCGGTAGATCGGCATTTCCGAAGCGCGGCGGAATACCGAAAACACCGCGCGGTCTTTGAGAAAATCGATTGCGTAATCGCGCCACTCGCCGTCGGCGACCTTGCGGCCATAGAGTCTGAGAATGCGGTCGAGTTCGCGCCTGCTGAAGGTAACTTCGCTGGCGGGGACGGGCAGACGCTGCTCGGCCCCGCGCCACGCGCTTGGATCGGTTTCGCCGAAATCCATACGGCGCCTCCTCTATCGTCCATCCTGTGTCTTTGGATGTTCATGATCGCCCCAGAACCGACCGCCGGCAAGCCCTGTTTGCGCGCCAAATGCGTCGTTAAAACACGAGCAGAAATGCGAAATAGGGCCTGCGGTCGGTCACGCCGCCGGCAACGAGGGTGCGGCATTTTCGACCGGCGGCATCACGGTTTTGTTAAGAGAATCATAATGAAGCCCCATTTCGGCCCACCACGCGCCAAGCTAGACTGAGAAACAGTAGGCTGTTGCCTCAAGGCCCGGTTCGGATCGTGTTCCGGATTCCTCAGCCCCCCAGCCCCCCGGGGCGCGTCTGGACCGGGCCGGATGGCAGCGCAGTAAGCTTCACTTCCCCAAATCATTCAGGCCGGCATAGCGCCGGCCTTTTTGTTTGGCGGTGGATTTTCGGCAACAAGCTTTTTGCTAAAGCGCGACGCCCGGTCACTGCAATGGCAGATAGGCCGCGCCGAGGATGATACCCGGTTTATCGTGGCTGCCTTCCTGCACGATCACCGCGGCAGCATCGACGCCGTCGCTTTCGATCTGCGCGAGCGGTACCGTCCAGGCGGACTGCGCCCCGCTCCAATCGCCGAGCTTGACCCAGCTGCGCACCACATTGTGGTAGGTGACCATGCGGCCGCGATTCTCGCCGCGGCCGATATCGACCGGCACCGCCTTGGCCAGCGGGCACAGCCAAACTTCGCCCGTGGCATGCTCGTTCTCCGCCGACTCGACCTTGACGCTCAGACCGCCGCCGCCGATCGACAACAGCACCGGCACCGACATCACGCCCGATTTCTGATCGGTGAGCGCGATCGCGCGGTCGATCGCGGCGCGGTCGCTGCCGAGCACATGGGTCGAGCCGTTGACGACGATTTGCGGCGTATAAACTTGGCGATCGCCGCGCACATGCGCATAGGCGCGCTGCCGCGCCGAATGCGCCGGACTGGCGAGCGTGTCCTTCCAGCCGAGATAATCCCAATAGTCGATCGGAACGCTGAGCGCGACCAGCGACGGGTCGGCGACAAGTTCGCCAAGAAGCTTGTCGGCGGCCGGACAGGACGAGCAGCCTTGACTGGTGAAGAGCTCAAGCAACGCGCGAGGCTCGGCGGCGCTCGCCGCAACGAAACTCGCAACCAGAAAGCCCGCGACGATGGGTGCCGAGGCGAAGCGGCAACGCAGCATTCCGATCTCCACCCCAGACCCCAAGCGAAGGAACAGCCCCTCGGTGACGGCTTCGTGAAGGCGCCATCTCTAGCGCCTGCGGTAGTCACCCGCCACTCACTTCGCGGTGAGTGGCGCGCAGTTTAGGCCTCGACGCTCGCCGAAACGTTAAGCCGCGAGGTGGCGCAGGACGTACTGAAGGATGCCGCCATTGCGGTAGTAATCGAGCTCGTCGGCGGTATCGATACGGCAGATCAACGGCACCCGCTTTAGTCCGCCGTCCGACGCGATGATCTCGGCTTGCAGCTTTTGATGCGGCTTGAGATCGCCATGCAGTCCGCGGATGGTGACCTGCTCGTCGCCCTTCAAGCCCAGCGTCTGCCAGGACGTGCCTTCCTCGAATACCAGCGGCACGACGCCCATGCCGACCAGATTGGAGCGGTGAATGCGTTCGAACGACTGCGCGACCACGGCGCGCAGGCCGAGCAGCATCGCGCCTTTCGCCGCCCAATCGCGCGACGAGCCGGTGCCGTATTCCTTGCCGGCGAACACCACGAGCGGCACATGCTCGGCTTTGTAGCGCATCGCCGCGTCGTAGATCGTCATCCGCTCTTTCGACGGATAATGGATGGTGAAGCCGCCTTCGACGCCCGGCACCATCTGGTTCTTGATGCGGATATTGGCGAA
>PLTE01000125.1 GCA_003164375.1 Hyphomicrobiales bacterium
CCGTCGGTCAGGTTCACCGCGTTGCCGGCGCCGACAATGATGAAAATCGCGAATAGGGCGTAAAACCAGCCGAGATTGAGCACCAGCTCCTTGAAGAACGGAAACACCAGCGAGGTCGAGAACGGTCCGTGTCCGAGCAGGACCAAAGCGATGCAGGCGAGCGCGGCAATGACGGCCTCGACGGTCAGCCGCGTACGGCCGGCGAACCCGTTATGCGACTGCTTCGTCACCTTCAGATAGTCGTCGTAGAAGCCGACCATCCCAAAGCCCAGCGTCACCCACAGCACGACCCAAACGTAAGGGTTGGCGGGATTGGCCCAGAGCAGCGTCGACACCAGCATACCTGATAAAATCATCAGCCCGCCCATGGTCGGTGTGCCGGCCTTAGCGACGATGTGCGACTTCGGACCGTCGGCGCGGATCGGCTGGCCTTTGCCCTGCAACAGCCGCAGCCGGTCGATGATGTTCTGACCGAACAGGAAGACGAACAACAGCGCGGTGATCACCGCGCCGCCGGTGCGGAATGTAATGTAACGGAACACATTGAGGACCGAGAGCTTGTCCGACAGGTCAACCAGCCAATAGAGCATCGCATCAACCTTATGCGGACGCGTCTTCGAGCGCGTCCTGGTGCGGGTAGGCCCGTTGCAACGCCTTGACGATGGGCGCCATGTGCGAGCCAAGCGAGCCTTTGACCATGACGGCATCGCCGGCACGGATGGCGGGCAGCACCTGCGCCTCGAGCGCGGCCGAGTCTTCTGCATAGCCGCCGCGGCGGCTCGCGGGAAGAGCCTGCCACAGTGCTTGCATCAACGGCCCGCAACAGAACACCAGATCAACCGCATTGGCGAGTACCGCGTTGACCAGACCGCGATGCAAGGCGCGGCCCTTTGGCCCGAGCTCCAACATGTCGCCAAGGACGGCGATGCGCCGCCCGTGCGGTCCGATCGGCGCCTGCCCGAGCACCGCGAGCGCGGCATCGACCGAGGCCGGATTGGCGTTGTAGCTGTCGTCGATGACGAGCGCCGTGCCGCCGGGCAGCTCGATCGAGATCGGCGCGCCGCGCCCGGCCACCGGCGTAAGCTCGGCGAGCGCCAGCGCCGCGAGCGCGAGATCGGCCCCGACCAGATCAACGGCCGCCAGCACCGCGAGCGAATTCAGCACAAGGTGGCGACCCGGCGCGCCGATCTTGTAGCTGAATTCGGTGCCGAGAATGCGCGCCTCGACGGTCGAGCAGCGCGGATGCAGCGCGCATTTGATCAGGCGGGCGTCGGCCTCTTCGTGCTCGCCGAACGATACGACGCGCGTCACGCCCGCCTCTTTCGCCCGGCGCAGCAGATGGGTGAATTGCGCGATGTCGCGATTGATGATGGCTGAACCGCCGGGCTCGACGCCGAAAAAGATCTCGGCTTTGGCGTCGGCGATCTTCGCCAACGAGCCCAAGAATTCTAGGTGCACCGGCGCGATCGTGGTGATGATCGCGACATGGGGCCGGACGAGCCGCGACAGCGGCTCGATCTCGCCCTCGTGGTTCATTCCCATTTCCAGCACCGCATAGTGCGCCGTCGCCGGGCAGCGCGCGAGCGACAGCGGCACCCCCCAATGATTGTTGTAAGAAGCAACCGAGGCGTGGGTCTCGCCGTCTCTCGACAGCGCCAGACGCAACGCTTCCTTGGTGCCGGTCTTGCCGACCGAGCCGGTCACGCCGATGACCTTGGCTTGCGTCCGCGCCCGCGCCGCGGCGGCCAGATCGCGCAATCCCGCGAGCACATTCGGCACGACGAGAAGCGGCGCGTCGGGCGCAAATTTTGCCCGCCGATCGGCGGCAACGACGGCAAGCCCGGCTTTGGCGGCGAGCGCCGCCGCGACGAATTCATGGCCGTCTTGTCGATCGCCGGCGATAGCGAAAAACGCTTCGCCCGGCCCGACGGTGCGGCTGTCGATCGAGAGGCCCGATATCGATTGCGGCAGCGCGCCCTGGGGTTCCGCGCCCATCGCTTTCGCCATTGCGTCGAGGGTCCACAGCGCGGAGGCGCTCATGCAGCGAGTTCCTTCAGTGCCGTGGCGACCGCTTCGTGATCGCTGAACGGTATGACCCGGTCGCCGATGATTTGGCCGGTTTCATGACCCTTGCCTGCGATCAAGAGGACGTCGCCCGGGCGCAGATCGGCAATCGCCCCGCGAATCGCCTCGCGCCGGTCGCCGATCTCGGCGGCGCCACGCGCTGCGGCGATGATGGCCGCGCGGATANNCGGCGACCGCCAGCACGTCGCCGGGGCCGAGGTCGTTCAGCGCCGCCGCGATCGCCGCGGCGCGGTCGCCGACCTCGCGCGCGCCGGGGCAGGCCGGCAGGATCGCCGCGCGGATGCTGGCCGGGTCCTCGCCGCGCGGATTGTCGTCGGTGACGATCACCCGGTCCGCCTTGGCAACAGCGACGGCGCCCATCAGCGGCCGCTTGCCCCGGTCGCGATCGCCGCCGGCACCGAAAACCACCACGAGCCGGCCGCTGACATAGGGCCGCAAAGCATCGAGCGCCTTGGCGAGCGCATCAGGCTTATGCGCATAGTCGACGAAGATTTGCGCGCCGCGGCTCGAGCCGACGCGTTCCAGCCGACCCTTGGCGCCGACGAGATGTTCGAGCGCCGCAAAGACCGCAGCGGCATCGCCGCCGGTCGAAATCGCAAGCCCGGCGGCAACCAGTGCGTTCTCGACCTGAAATTCGCCGACCAGCGGCAAGTGCACCTGAAAAATCTTCCGTTCGAATTCGAGCCGCAGCGTCTGCGCAAAGCCGTCAACGGTGGATTCGACCAGACGAATTCCCGTTCCCTTGCGTCCGACAGTCATGAGCCGCAAGCCGCGCGCAGCGGCCGCCGTGACCACCGCATCGGCATGCTCGTGGTCGACATCGACGACCGCGGCGGCGCCGGGTGCGAGCAACGCCTCGAACAGCCGCAGCTTGGCGGCTAAATAGGCCTCGAAACTCGGATGATAATCGAGATGATCGCGCGTGAGATTGGTGAAGCCGCCGGCCGCGATACGCAACCCATCGAGCCGATATTGGTCGAGGCCGTGCGAAGACGCTTCAATCGCCAAATGGGAAACACCATCGCCGGCCAGCGCATCGAGCGAGCGATGCAGCGCGACCGGGTCCGGTGTCGTCATCGAGCCATAGGTCTCGCCGCTCGGCGCGACGACGCCGATCGTGCCGATGCTCGCGGCGCGGTGACCGAGCGCGCTCCAGATCTGCCGGGTGAAAGCTGCGACGGAGGTTTTGCCGCTGGTGCCGGTGACGGCGGCTATGATGGGTGGTTGGCGCGGATAGATTTTGGCGGCGATCAGCGCGAGCGCGCGCCGGGCATTGGCGACGCGAACGAAGACAACGTCTTGCGGTAACGGCTTTTCCGGGGCCCGCTCGGCGACGACGGCGGCCGCGCCGGCGGCGATGGCGGCATCGACAAAGCGCAGACCATCAGTCTTGCCGCCGGCTATGGCGACGAAGACATCACCGCGTTTGACGGCACGACTATCCGCCGTCACCCCGCCGACGGCGAGATCGACACGGCGCCCGGCACTCCGGGCGTCGAAATCCGCGTCAGCGGGCAAAATCTCGCGAAGCTTCATGTCGGCTCGCTCGATTTGGCGGCTCGGTCGAAAATGCGGCCAACGCCTTACCTGCTTTCCTTCAACGAGGCCAGTATCAGCTGATCGGCGGTCGGCAGATCCATGCGCGGTTCGATACCAAGAAGCGGCGCGATGCGCGCGACGACCGCGCCGCCGGTCGGCACGGCGTTCCAGCCCGAAGTCTTAAAGCCGTGGGTTTCCGGTAGCGCTTGCGGCTCGTCCAGCATGATGAGCAGGAGATAGCGCGGCTGATCGGCCGGCAGCACCGCCATAAAGTCGGTCAGCACCTTGGTTTTTGAATAGCGGCCGAACACCACTTTGTCGGCGGTTCCGGTCTTGCCGCCAATGTAATAGCCCGGAACATCGGCCTTCGCCGCGGTGCCTTTCTCGACGTTGAGTCGCATCAAGTAGCGCATCATCGCGCTGGTCTCGGGCTTGATGACCCGGGTGGCGAGCTTGTCGGCCTCGGCTTCGGTGCGCTTGAGGAAGGTCGGCGGGATCAGCATGCCGCCGTTCATCAACGCCGCAACACCCATCACCGCCTGCAACGGTGCGACTGAAAGGCCGTGCCCGAAGGCGATGGTCATGGTGTTGAGCTCGCCCCAGTGCTTCGGCACGATCGGCTCGGCGCTTTCCGGCAGTTCGGTGCGCAAGCGATCGAGCTGACCCATTTTTTTCAAGAAGGCGCGGTGCGCGTCGATGCCCATCGCCATCGCGATATGCGCAGCGCCGATATTCGAAGAATAGGTGAAGATTTCAGGCACCGTCAGCGCGCGCTGCATCGGCTCGAAATCGTGGATCGCGAATTTGCCGAAATGCAGCGGGTTGTGGGCGTCGAAGGTGGATTTCAACGTGGCCTTGCCGGAGTCGAGCGCCATTGCGACGGTGAACGCCTTGAACGTCGATCCCATTTCGTAGACGCCGGTGGTCAGCCGGTTGATACGGGTGGGATCAAGCGCCTCGTGCGGATTGTTCGGGTCGTAATCGGGCTCCGAGACCATGGCGACGATTTCGCCGGTCCGAACGTTGAGAACGAGGCCGGCGGCGGCGAGCGTGTGAAATTTGACGCGCGCGGCAACAAGCTCGTCGCGCAACGCGTGCTGCACCCGCAGATCGAGCGCGAGCTGCACCGGCGTTTGCAGCCGGTCGGTGGCAAGCCCCGCCATGTGCAAAGCGGCGAGCCCTTGGCCGTCAAGCCATTTCTCGATGCCGGCGATGCCCTGATTGTCGATATTAACGTGACCGATCAGATGCGAGACTTCCGGACCGTTGGGATAGTCGCGCTTGTTTTCGTTCAAGAAACCGATGCCCGGCAGACCCTGATGATAAATCTCGTGCTGCTGCTCCGGCGTGATGTCGCGCTTGAGCCAAACGAAGCCACGCTTGGACGACAACCTTTCGCGCAGCTCCGACGCGTCGAGATCCGGCAGATCGGCGGTGAGCAGCTCGGCCGCCTCGTCGAGATCGATCAGCCGGCGCGGCTCGGCATAGAGCGACGGCACGCGGACATCGGTCGCCAAAACCTCGCCGTTGCGATCGAGAATATCGGGCCGCGCCGTCGCGATCGCGTCGCCGGACACGACGCGATGCGCGGTATGGCTGTTGGAGACCAGCGCGAACATCACCAACCGCGCGGCGATGACGGCATAGACGGCCGCGAAGGCAAGGATCGCCAATCCGATCCGCGCCTTCGCCTTGGCGCTGCGATCGATATCGTTGCCGTAGAGTAGCTTGCGGATGACCCAGCGCCGCCAATGCTGCTCTGGCGGCCGCATGTCATGCGGAGGGGTCACCGGCTGCAGCGAGAAGGTTTCCGCGGTCACGCTCATTCTTTAGGCGCTCCGCTTGCGGCCGGCGCCGGGATGCTTCCGGTCGTTTCGAAACTGCCGGGCTGTTCGAGGTTCTCGATGATGCTGCCGATAGAATCCTTACTGTCGGTCGCGACGTCTTGCGGCGGCCGCTCCGGCAGGCGATCGAGCGTATCGAATTGCGTGGGCGCGACGGGCTTGAGGTGAAGATAGCGTTTGGTCAGCGCTTCGATGTGCCCGGGATTGTCGAGTTGGCCCCACTCCGCACGCAAGGCCGCGATGTCGTCGCGCTCACGGCGCACTTCGCTGCGTAGCTTGGCGACGCGCTCGGCCTGCACGGTGGCGTCGAATTTGATCCGATAGACATAGGCCGCAGCGAGCACCAGCGCGCCGATCACCAGGAAATTGAGCATGCGCAGGATCACGACCGCCCCCGCATGATGTCCGACAGTGACGGCAGCCGCGGCAGCAAATGCTCGTTTGCCGCCGAACGCGGAGCGGCGTCGGTGCGCTCGGCCGCCCGCAGTTTCGCCGAGCGGGCGCGCGGATTGTCGGCCACCTCGGCTTCGTCCGGCGTTTCCGGCCGCCGCGTCAGCACCTGAAATGTCGGTGGCTGCGCCACGACGTCGGGTCGGTGGCGCGAGCCCGCCGGCGCGCGGCTGCGCTCAGCGAGAAAGTTCTTCACGATGCGATCCTCGAGCGAGTGGAACGCCACCACGACGAGCCGGCCGGCCGGCTTGAGCATGCGCTCGGCGGCTGAAAGCCCGCGCGCCAATTCGGCGAGCTCCTCATTGACGAAAATCCGNNACGATGGCGCGCGCGACCGCGCGGGAGTGACGTTCTTCTCCCAAGTGAAAGATAATGTCGGCGAGATCGCGCTCGCCGGCCCGCGCGACAATGTCGGCGGCGCTTGGACCGTCGCCTCCCATGCGCATGTCGAGCGGTCCATCGAAACGGAACGAGAATCCGCGTGTCGCCTCGTCGAGCTGCATGGACGAAACGCCGAGATCGAACACGATGCCATCGGCCGCGGCCGTAGTGCCCAAGATCAATTCCAGGTTTGAAAAGCGATCCTCGACAAGGTCGAGCCGGCCCTGCGCGGCTTCGACCAAGCCTGCGCCTTGCGCGATGGCGGTCCGGTCGCGGTCGATGCCGATCACGCGGGCGCCAGGCGTCTCCAGGATGGCGCGCGTATAGCCGCCGGCCCCGAACGTCGCGTCAATATAGAGACCGCCGCTGCGGACGCCGAGCCAGCGCATGACGTGGCGGCCGAGCACGGGAGTGTGCCGAGGCGATCCGCCAGCGACAGCCCTGCTGTCGCTGCCAGCCGTCATTTCCGAACTCCGAGCGGTTTTCCGACAGCCGGCATTCGGACTCCGGGTTCGCGGATCGAGGCGCGGACTTTCGCCGTGGCTGTCACGCGTTCTGCGCCCAAGCGGCCGGCCCCCAAGACCGGAAATCCGTGACCGGGTCTGAGAATTTTGTCCATGTAAAACAGTAACTTGAGTTGATAAAAGGACTGTCATAGGACTGCGCAGACGTCAACGGGACGGCCACGCCCACGGCGCAGCTCCGCTCGATACCGATTAGCGAGAGGTAAGCTTAAGGAATGGTTGAAAACGCGNNGACGCTGTGACCGCATGGCAGCGCCGCAGACTTTTTGCGATTCGTGCGCCGGTCCGCGCAAATCACCTTGTCGCCTACGCGCGTTACCTTAAAGTGGCTGCATGTCTCATAATGTCTTCGCCCCGGATTCCTGTGTCGTTGCCGAAGTCATGCCTTCGCCCAATAACGGCGAGCGCAGAGACGGCCGACGGCCGGATATGATCTTGCTGCATTACACCGGCATGCAGAATGCCGAGGCGGCGCTTGAACTTCTGCGGGCACGCGGTAGCGACGTATCGGCCCATTACTTCGTGTTCGAGGACGGCCGCATCATTCAGATGGTTCAGGAAAGCCGCCGCGCCTGGCATGCCGGAAAGGCGTCTTGGGCCGGCGAGACCGATATCAATTCCTGCTCGATCGGCATCGAGATCGCCAATCCAGGCCATGATCACGGCTATCCGGCTTTTCCGAAGCGTCAGATCGCGGCTGTCACCGCGCTGTGTCGCAGCATCCAGACCCGTCATACGATTTCGCCGGTGCGGGTATTGGCCCATTCCGACGTGGCGCCGGCACGCAAGCAGGATCCGGGTGAGAAGTTTCCCTGGCGCACGCTGCACGAATCCGGCGTCGGTAATTGGGTCAAACCGGCGCCGATCATGAATTTCGGCCAGACACTGGCGCCGGGCGACCGCGGCAACGCAGTGGCCACACTGCAGAAATTGCTCGACGAATACGGTTACGGCGTCGAGCTCAGCGGCGAATACGACACCACCACGCAGGAAGTGATCACCGCATTCCAGCGCCATTTCCGGCCCGAACGCATCGACGGCGTCGCTGACCCATCCACGCGCAGCACGCTGCAGGAGCTGATCGGCAATCGTGGCCGCACGCGGACCATCGCCGC